>CBFHPD010000194.1:0-6724 GCA_965657495.1 uncultured Flavobacteriales bacterium | reverse complement strand
CAAGATCCCGAGTTCATCGCGATGGCCATCACCCACCGGCACTGGTCGAATTAAGGTGCGCACGTGAAGTGTGGGCGCGCGTGGGTGGAGGGCGGTTGGCGGGCAGCGGGCGGGGCCGTAATTTCGAGGCATGGTGGATGAAGCGGTATTGGCGACGCTGCGGCGCGTGTTCGGGTTTGGGGCGTTGCGGCCGGCCCAGGCGCCGGTCGTGGAGCAGGTTTTGCAGGGCGGGGACGCTTTCGTGCTGATGCCGACCGGCGGCGGGAAGTCGCTGTGTTACCAGTTGCCTGCGCTCGTCCGCGGGGGCACGGCGCTCGTGATTTCACCGCTCATCGCTTTGATGCAAGACCAGGTCGAAGGGCTGCGGATGCAAGGGGTGGCGGCGGCGTACCTGAATTCGTCGCTTTCGCCGGACGAGGACCGACGCGTTTACGAGGACCTGATGACCGGGCGGTTGCAGCTGCTGTATGTGGCGCCGGAGCGACTGTTCGCGGGGGATGGCGCATTGCTGCAGCAGCTCGATCGGGTGGCGCTGAGCTTGGTGGCCGTCGATGAGGCGCATTGCGTGTCGCAGTGGGGGCATGACTTTCGGCCGGAGTATTTGGATTTGGGCCAAATCAAGGAGCGCTGGCCCGATGTGCCCCTCCTCGCCCTCACCGCCACCGCCGACGCCCTCACGCGGCAGGACATCCTGCGGCAACTCCGCCTCGAACACGCCCCCACCTTCCTCAGCAGCTTCGACCGGCCCAACCTGCACTACGCCGTCCGGCCCAAGCGCGGTTGGAAGGACGGCTTGCACGGCTTCCTCGAAGCGCGGCGCAACGAGTCCGGCATCATCTACTGCATGAGCCGGCGCTCCACCGATGAACTCGCCGAGGACCTGCGCGCCGCGGGCTTCATCGCCGAGTCCTACCACGCCGGGCTCCCGAGCGCCGTGCGCGCTGCGCGGCAAGGCGCCTTCCTGCGCGACGAGATCCGCATCATCGTCGCCACCATCGCCTTCGGCATGGGCATCGACAAGAGCAACGTGCGGTTCGTCGTCCACGCCGACCTGCCGAAAAACCTGGAAGGGTACTACCAAGAAACGGGGCGGGCCGGGCGCGATGGCGAACCGAGCGATGTGTTGATGTTTGGCGGCGGTGGGGATTTTGCGCGGTTGAGCCCCATGTGCGAGGTGCCCGGCAATGAAGAACAGTCGGCGATGCTGCTCAACAAGTTGCGGCGCATGGTGGACTACGCCGAATCGCCCACTTGTCGGCGGAAGTTGCTCTTGAATTACTTCGGAGAAGATGCACCCGATACCTGCGGCAACTGCGACAACTGCCTCGATCAACGGCCCACTTTCGACGCCACCACCGAGGCCCAAAAGCTCCTTTCCACCGTCGCGCGGCTGCACACGCCCTTCGGCCTGAGCTACTGCGTGGACATCTTGCGGGGTTCGCAGGCCGAACGCATCGCCGCGGCGCACAAGTCCCTTTCCGTCTTCGGGGTGGGCATGGAGCACCCGAAGGCCACGTGGCTCGCCCTCGGCAAGGAGCTGATCCAGCGGGGCTACCTCGACCAGGAGCTGGGGCGCTTCCCGGTCCTGCGGTTGAACGACCGAAGCTGGGCGGTGCTGCGCGGGCACGAACGCGTGGAACTCACCCAAATCACCGCCCCTGCCCCAACGGCCTCATCCGCCCGCACCGAAACCACCGGCCCCGATGCTCACCCGGGCCTGTTCGAGGCCCTGCGTTCTTTGCGCAAGCAGCTGGCCGACGAGCGGGGGGTGCCCGCTTACGTCGTCGTCCCCGACAACTCGCTGCGCGAACTGGCCGCTTACCGGCCGGCGGATGCGGACGACCTCTTGCGCATCACCGGGTTTGGGGAAATGAAGGTCGAGCAATTTGGCCCGGCTTTCCTCGACCTCATCGCGACGGGCTGCGACACGTGGGGGCTGGAGCGCAACATGCCCCCCGGCCGGACGGCCCCCAAGCGGTCACGGGCATCCCGCGGACCGAGCCGCACCGTCCGCACCACCTTCGAAAAGTGGCAAGCGGGCGCGTCGATCACCGGCATCGCCGAGGCCCGCGGCATCGCCCCGCGCACGGTGGAAAGCCACCTCGTGGAGGCAGCGGAACACGGTTTGGTGGCCCCTCGGAAATTGCTGTCCGCAGCCGAATGGGACGCGTTGATTCCGATTTGGAAAGCGCAACCGGGCGCTGGCCTGCGTCAAATCCACGACGCCACAGCGGGCCGGTTCAGCTATTTCGCCATCCGCCTGACCCGCCTCGGCGCCCGCTCAGGGACAGGTGTTTCCGAAGTCCCCGAGTAATTGCAGCATATCCGAAACGCTGACGATGCCGTCGCCGGTCAAATCCGATGCACACGTCGGCCCCGCAGGTTGCTCGCACGAACCGTCGTCCATCGTGGCGGCCACGTTGTAGTTGGGCGCCCACGCATAAGTGCAACCGGGCACATCGTCTTCATCGCAAATGCCGTTGCCGTTGGTGTCGCTCGCGCAAGGCGCATCCGGGCAAGCATCGCAGCTGTTGAAGCACACCACCGGAACATTGAAATTGGCCGCACCGGCGGGGACTTCGATCAGGCGGTTCGTGTAGATGTCGGTGGTCAGGGTGCACGAACCGCCGGGCTCGAAGATCTCGGCCCCGTCCCAGCCGCCGTTGAGGAACTTGTACTCGTGGGCGCCCGGCTCCAAGGTCACGGTGGCCGTGAACACGCCGTCGCCGTCGGGATCTGTCATGATCACGCAGGTGCCGCACCAGCCGTCGATGGACTCGCCTGACAGGTAGACCGCTCCGTTCATGAGGGATTCGTTGTTCATGTCCACGGCAAACGTCACTTCCGGATTGGGGGCGTTGGGCACGATGGCCTCAGCGCCCGGCCGGGTGGCCAGCCAGTACAGCGTGTTCGTGCGCGTGTTGCCGTCGTCGTAGCCGGTGAGTTGGTCGGCAGCCGCGTAGGCAGCTACCGGGTCGATCACGGCGTGCGCCATGTGGATGAAGCCCTTCCAGCCCTCGCCGATGAAGGGGTCCTCGAGGGCTTGCGCGACCACGGGGTACTCCTCGGTGATCCATTCGGGCCGCAGCAATTCCTCGGTGATGGGCGTGTAGGGCAGCATCTGGATGCCGTGGATGAACTCGAGGTTGCCGCCGAACCAAGTGGCGTGGTCGACCTTGTTGCTCCACAGCACGCCCACTACCTTGTTGCTCGCGAACGGCTCAGGGTAGATGCCGGAATCGCTCGTGATTTGGTAGTACGTGTGGGCTGCGCGGAGTTCCATGGCCAGCATGAGGCGGCCCAAATCCCGCACGCGGTCGTCCCCCGTCGCCAGCCCCCACAAGTACACCCCGTACCACGCATTCACGGCCTCGGAACTGGACTCCTGATTCCGGCCGTCGCCCCCGGCGTAAAGCCCCTGCGCCCATGAATGGCCGACGAACCAGTCCTTGTTGCGGGCGACGGTGTAGTGGGGGTCGAGGGGAGTCGGGTTGGCGATGTTGCGCAGGATTTGGTCCACTTCATCGCCCCACGTTGCGGCCCAGCCAGCATCCTCCTTAGCCAGCGCAGCCGCGGCATACAGGAAGTAGCCGTAGTGGAAATGGTGGTCGTTGTACGCCCCCTGGTTGAAGCTGCCGCCTGATGCGCTCACCACCCCGCCCCACGTGGCATCATACCGCAGCGGATCGCCGTTCGTCCCCGCCAGCCACGGCTCGAGCGCCGCCTGCAAGTTCGCCCGGGCCGTCGCCGCCGACGCCGCATCCCCCAACTCGTCGGCAATCAGCGCCAACCGAGCAATCGCCGCCAGCTGCTTCCCCCCGAAGTACGTGTCCCCCGCCGTCACGGGGAAGTCCAAATCCTCCAACAGCGCCTCCTGCACCAGCGGCTCAAGCGCCGCCGCGATCCCGCCCGGCGCCTCGAACCCCACGGTCGTCAGCGCCTCCTCCATGTGCCACGCCCCGGCCGCCACCGCCTGCATCTCCCCCTTGATGGTCGTGACCTGCGCGCCCGCAACCGTCGGCTCCTCCAGCACCACGAGCTGGTGCGGCAGCGCAAACTGCAGCGGCACCCCGCCGCTCGCGGTCTCCCACGTGTACACCAGTTCCGCCACATCGCCCGTGGCAGTCGCCGTGACTTCCCCGCCGACCGTCACAGCAGCCGCATGGGCGTCCAACGTGGCCTCCGGCACCGCCATTTGGCCCGACTCCATCACCGCCCAACGGACCCATCCGCTCAACGGAGCCGAAGCCTCCAACACGCCTCCCGTGGTCGACCACGTCACCGGTTCTGAAGCATAGGCTACCCAGGTCTGTCCATTATTCAGCACAACCTCCAAGCGATCCGACGTCAGCCCAGGGCCGGGCGGCACCCCATTGACAGAAAGGACAGCATGCCCTGTGGTGAATCGCGGCGTAAGCCCATTGTAGAATGCCGTAGCGTAAGCCATGCCGCGCACAACGGGAGCGGTGAATCCGCCCTCCGCCCATGATACTGTCACCGAAAGCGGATCGAAATCCACCACTTCGTGCGCTCCCAGCGGTTCTGCGGCACCCAACGTCCAATTCGCCACCCATGCCGCCGCCACAAACTGGGCGTTGCCAAACCGCGCCGGTTGGCAAATTTCGAGCCCATCCTCTTGGCATTTAACGATGTAAGGCAAGGCGTTCGCTACACCGTGTCCGCCTTCTAAGACAAAGTTCAGCCACCAGGCATTTGTAGGCAATGGACCATCCAGCAGCCCCGCGGCCCATTGATCCGAAGGTTGTACAGCATTTGATTGAGAAGGCCAGACGGGTTCTTGGGTGCTGAGTGCAGCGCCGCCCAGCAAAGAAATTGGGGTCTGCGCCGATGCTGCGATCAGCACCGAAGCAAACCCAAGTAAAATCAATAATTGCTTCATACCTCGAAAGGTACAACGCAGCGCTGACTTACTCTTCGTCGGTCTCGGACAGCTCGCCGTCCACGTCCATCGTAAACTCGTCGTCCGTCGCTTCCTCGAGCACTTCCATCATTTCACTGTCGATGCGGAAGAGGTAGACGGTGTCGGCCGTGCGGACCTCAAGTGCCCGCAAGTACTTGCCTGTCGGCAGGGTCAACAGCTGCAAATCGTCGTCGCCGAAGCCCTCGGGAAAGGCAGCGGCAATGAGGTCGATGTGGCGCTGCTCGATGTTTTGGTAATTCTTGATCACCCGCTTCATTTGCGTACTCATCACCAGTCGAGGAGCCAGCCGAATACGAGGGGCGCCACGATGGTCGCGTCGGATTCGATGATGAACTTGGGCGTGTCGATGCCGAGTTTGCCCCACGTGATTTTCTCGTTGGGCACGGCGCCAGAGTAGCTGCCGTAGGACGTGGTGGAGTCTGAGATTTGGCAGAAATAGGCCCAAAGCGGCACTTCTTCCCGGCCCAAATCCTGGTGCAGCATCGGCACGACACAAATCGGGAAATCGCCCGCGATGCCGCCACCAACCTGGAAAAACCCGATGGTCGCGTCCTTCGTGGTCTCCGTGTACCAATCCGCCAACCAAATCATGTACTCGATGCCGCTCTTCACCGTCGAAGGCTGCACGTCCTGCACGATGCAATGGGCCGCGAAGATGTTGCCGAGGGTGCTGTCTTCCCAGCCGGGACAAATGATAGGCAGGTTCTTCTCCGCCGCCGCGACCATCCAGCTGTCCTTCGGGTCGATCTCGTAGTACTGCTCGAGCACGCCGCTGTTGAGGGCTTGGTAGAAGTACTCGTGCGGGAAGTGCCGTCGGCCTTCGGCTTCGGCCGCCTTCCACAGGTCGACCATGTGCTGCTCGAGCCGGCGGAACGCCTCCTCCTCCGGGATGCACGTGTCCGTCACGCGGTTCATGCCGCGGTCGAGCAAGTCCTGCTCCTCCTGGGGTGTGAGGTCGCGGTAGTGCGGCACGCGGGCGTAGTGGCTGTGGGCCACGAGGTTCATGACGTCTTCCTCGAGGTTTGCCCCCGTGCAAGAGATGATGTGGACCTTGTCCTGGCGGATCATCTCGGCGAGGGATTTGCCGAGTTCGGCGGTGGACATGGCCCCCGCGAGGGTGACCATCATCTTGCCCCCTGCCGTGAGGTGGGCTTCGTAAGCGGCGGCCGCTTCGGGAACGACGGCGGCGTTGAAGTGCTTGTAGTGGCGCTCGGTGAACGAGCGGATGAATCCTGATGCTGGCATGATTCAGAGGGGTTGACTTACGCCTTCGGAATGGGTTCCGGGTGGAGGGCGTAGGTGAGGAGTTTGTAAACGAGTTTCGCAGCGAGGAAGTCGCTGGGCTTGCTGCCGGCGTGGGCCGCGAGTTCGACCACGTCGAAGCCGACGATGTGGAAGCGCTCCATGGCCAGCTTGCACAGGCGGGTCACTTGGTACCAGTTGAGGCCACCGGGTTCAGGCGTTCCGGTGTCCGGCAAGAAGGCCGGATCGAAGGCGTCGAGGTCGATGGTGATGTAAAGCGGAGTGCCCGGTTCGCCAAGGGCAGCAAGGGCGTCTGACATCCACGCGGAGTCGGCGCGCTCGTAGCAGTCCTGGCCGTAGAAGACGGTCTGCTCGAACAGGCGCTCGGAGGCATCCATGGAACGGATGCCGACTTGGACGAGGGTGCAGTTGCGCGACGCCCAGTGCAGGGCGCAGGCGTGGTTGCATGCCGAACCGAGGTAGGACGGCCGGAGGTCGGCGTGTGCGTCGATGTGCAGGACGGTCAGACCGGGGTGCTTG
>CBFHPD010000193.1:0-1302 GCA_965657495.1 uncultured Flavobacteriales bacterium | reverse complement strand
TCAGATTCAAGTGCGTACAAGTCAATGCTTTGGGCGCCGGTTTGCCCGTGGTTGCTGATGCCTGCATAGGCGTGGATGAAGCGTTGTTGTCGCGCTTCCTCGAGGCCCATTTCGTGCACCCGAATGAGGATTTCGGGCGTTTCGCGTTCGCTTTGGGTGGCCCCCGCCGGTGCAGCGTAGTATACCTTTTTGTCCACGTGCAGCATCGGCAGCGCATACGCGGCGAGGTCCGCCAGGGCGTCAGGTGACACGATTTGGCCCGGGAGGCTCATCAGCAGTGGATACAGGGCGAGGCCGAGCAGGTTGCGCCGCGGATTGCTCATCTTCCGGATCAAGCCGTGGAGGGCGACGCCGGCCAAATCCGGATTCCCCACCTCCACGAGCATCCGGACCTGCTCCCCCGGCGAGCTCCGGTCGAACGCGGTCAGCCACTGCGCGTCGAAGCCGATGCCGGCGGCCCCGATGGCGGTGGCGTGCAGGGCTTCGAGCTGCGTTTCGCTCGGCACGGTGCCGCCGGCGGCGCGCTGGGGCAGGCCGTGTGCCACGGCGAGCCGGAAGCACTGCTCGAGCGGGAGGCGATCGGTGGCCAGCAAGGCCAGGGCGTTCCGCACCCAGACGCGCGCCCGCCGCGGGGAGATGCGGACCTTGATTTCGGCGAGCTCTTCCACGCAGCACCGCACGTAGGGGAGGAGCGAGGCCGGCGGTTCGGCGAGGAGCCGGATCCAGCGGGCACGGGCTTCGGCCAGCAGGTCGAGGAGGGGCTTCGGGTCGGTGAGGTCGGCGCCGGTGGGGGCGAGGATGCGGGTTTGGTCCGCCTCCCCCCAATCGAACCAATCCGGGGCCTCCACCAGGAAGGCGAACCGGTCCGCGAGCGCCGGATCCATCGGCTCGGTGCCCACGTACTGCTCGTCGCCGCCCATCAGCGGGTTCATCGCCGCCCACCGGAAGCGCAACTTCGGCAGGTCCACGCCCTGCAGCCGCCGCTCGTGAATCAGGGAGAAAAACCGGTTCTGGTGCTCCGGCCGGCAGCGGTTGATCTCGTCGATCAGGATGCTCTCGGCCTCCCAAGCTGTGGCGGGCGTGGGCAGGTAACGGATAGTTTGGCCCGCGGCGTCCGGCATGGGGAAGCCGACCAAATCGTCGAACGCCACCAAACTCGCGTTGTAATGCCGGTGCGTGAGCCCGATCGCCTCAGCGAGCCGGTTGAGCAACAGCGTCTTGCCGGTGCCCGAAGGCCCGATGAGCAGGAGCGGGTCGCCGCTAACGAGCGCTGCGAGCACGACGGGTTCGATGCGGCCGTAG
>CBFHPD010000192.1:0-11841 GCA_965657495.1 uncultured Flavobacteriales bacterium | reverse complement strand
TTTCGACGAATCTACGTTATTCACGAAGATTCTGGCCGCCGCGTACGGTGAAATTTGTTGGTGTAGGACCTCAGTTTGTAAACGTTGCCACACGGCCGCTGCCCCCTCGCGCGCCAAGGCCAAATCGAGCACCCGGTCCCGGGCGAGCGACTCAAAGCGTTGCTTCAATTGCTCCTGGCGCTGTTGGTGCCACCAGCCCGACCGCTCAAACGCCGCCTCCAACCGTTCCAAGTGGCGGATGACTTCTTCCAACCCATGTCCTTCCAATCCGCTGGCTAACAGCACTTCGACGGGCTCGCCGTGGGGGTGAGGCGGCATGAGGTGCAGCGCACCCGCACATTCATTGGCCGTGCGTTGGGCGGCCTGAACGTGCGCCCCATCCGCCTTGTTGATGACGACGAGATCCGCCATCTCCATGATGCCGCGCTTGATTCCCTGCAAGTCATCGCCCGCCCCGCTGATGAGCAAGAGGACGAAGATGTCGGTCATCTCCCGCACCGCGGTCTCGGATTGCCCGACGCCCACGGTTTCCACCAAGATGCGGTCAAAACCGGCCAACTCACACAAGACCATGGCTTCCGAAGTGGCCCGGTTCACCCCGCCCAATGCATCTGAAGCCGGGCTCGGGCGCACGAACGCTTCCGGCCGGCGCACCAAGTGCTCCATCCGCGTCTTGTCCCCGAGCAAGCTCCCGTGCGAACGTTGGCTGGTGGGGTCGACGGCGAGCACGGCCACGCGGTGTCCGGCTGCGATCAAGGTTTGGCCCAACCGCTCGATGAACGTGCTCTTGCCCACGCCCGGGATGCCGGTGATGCCGATGCGGGCGGCAGTGGCCTCGACCGGATGAGCGAGCGCTGCAGCGAGAAGGGCTTCTGCAAGTGGGCGGTCCGCAGCAGACCGGCTTTCCACCAGCGTGATGCCGCGCGAAAGGGCGTCCCGGTCGCCGTCCGCAATCGATTGGGCCCATTCGGTGGGGGAGCGTTCCCGACCCGCGGCGGCGCGGATGCGCGCCCGGGCGGCAGCACGCGCTGCGGATTTGGGGTCGGTGGAATTGGCAGAAGTTGGCGCCATGCTTCGAAATTAGCGCATTTCACAGCGTAACTTTCGAAGCGATGTTTCGAATTATGCGCATGTGGACGTGGGGATCCTTGCTGGTGGCGGGCTCCGTTTGGGGGCAGCAGCCGGACCGGGTCTTTGTGGCGGGGACGGTGACCGATGTGAACGGCGGGTACGTGCCGGCTGCGATGGTGGTGAACCAGAGCGGCCTTGGTGGGGGCATGTTCGTGGATGCGAACGGGGCGTTCGTGGTGGCCGCTCAGCCGGGGGACACGTTGGCCATTGGTGCCATCGGTTTCCACACCCGCAATTGGGTCGTACCCCCGGAGGCGCCCGCTGACGAGGTCCAAATCCAGTTGCGCAGGCTATCCGTTCAGGTCGGCATTGCGGAAATTGTGGCCCCCCGCGAACTCCGGGAAATCTTGCGGGACATAGAATCCTTGGGCTACGACGAAAAGGACTACCGCGTGTCATCGGTGGATGCCCTGAGCAGCCCCATCACGTTTTTGTACCAAATGTTCAGCCGCGAGGAACAGTCGAAGCGCGAAGTGGCCCGCATGGAGAACGAAGACCGGCGCCGCAACCTGCTCCGGGAGCTGTTCGTGAAGTACGTGGATTACGACATCATCGACTTGGAAGAGCCGGAGTTCGACGCGTTCATCGCGTTCTGCGATCCGGGCGATGAGATGCTCCAAACGTGGTCACAGTACGAATTCATCTTGTACGTGAAGCAGCGTTTTCGGCTGTTTGCTACGTTGCCCTCGCGCTTGGACGAAGGCGATTACCAATACCATTTGGACTGAATCAGGCCAACGACAAGGCGGAGTCCATGAAGAACACGAACACCTGTGCGAGCCATCCGATGACGCAGGCAGCGACGAGCAGGACGTGCAAGGGGCGGACGCGGCGGTCCAGTTCGTCGAATCGGGTGATGAGGTCCACGAAGACCACGCCGACCGCCAAGGCCTCGAGGATCATCAGGACGGCGCGGTGCTCCCCGAGGCCCTCATCGGCTTGGGCGAGCCAGGCCGGGACGGGGCCGGTGTAAATGTGGTTCAGGAGGAACACGAGGTGCAACGCGAGCAGGACGACGAGGGTCAGGGCGATGGTGCGGCGCGGGGATGTGGGTGTGGGCATGAGCGGGATTTGGCCTGCAAAGGTAAATCGAAGCCGAAGATGCACTAAATTGCTCCTCCGCACGTTAAGCGTACCGACCACAATTGCTCGAGCCATGACCTCACGCCCACTTGACCACACGAACATCCAACGTTTGATTGTCGCCGCCCTTGGGATGTTGTTCTTCGCGGTATTGCTGACGAGCTGCGGCACCCGTCACGCGCAGTGCAGTGCGTACGGTGAGGTGGAGGACGCAATGACCTGCACGGAATAATTCCCCCTCCGTTTAGAACTGGAAGTAAATGAAAGGCTGCAACCCGGCGCGCATCGCTTGCCAGGCCAAGCTGATGCCCAATACCGCAGCCAGTACGTGCACCGCAAGCGGCGCCTCGCTGAAGCCCTTGCGGTAGCGTTGTTTCCACGCGTCGGGCAAAACGTGGATGGCATAGCCGATGCCCATCAGTCCGAGCAGGGGGGCATATCCGCGGACGATGTCGGCGAAGGGGCTTGCGGCGATTTGGCCCAGCTGCCGGATCATGGCGTTGGCGGTGAACCATTCCGTCAACAGGTTGTGCCCCTCGTTGAGGGATTCCCACGTGGTCTTGCTGCCTGATCGGAACCAAATCCGCGTGGCGGTGATGAAGTGAAACGTCAGCAACCCGCCGATCAGGGCCTTCCACCATTTGTCGTACCCCTCCCACGGGCTCACCTTCCGCCACAACTTGTACACCACGATGCCGAGCCCATTGAGGCCGCCCCACAGCACGAAGTTCCAACTCGCGCCGTGCCAGAGTCCCCCGATCAGCATCGTCAACATCACGTTGATGTTCGTGATGGACCACCGCTTAAATGCCGGAAACCACAGCGCCGCTCCGACAGCGAGGCACAACACCCCCGCCACCACAAGCAGCACCCCGATGTCCGGCACGAGCAGCGCGAAGAACAACAAGATGAAGGACGACGTGATGGCCGTGAAGACGGAACCGCGGCGGTTGCCGCCCATCGGGATGTACAGGTAGTCCTTCAACCACGTGGACAGGCTCATGTGCCACCGCTTCCAGAATTCCCCCACGTTTTTTGCCTTGTAGGGCGCGTTGAAGTTTTGGGGCAAGCGGAATCCAAGCCAAATCGCAATGCCAATCGCCATATCCGTGTACCCACTGAAATCCGCATACACCTGCAAACTGTAGGCATACAACCCAAGCAGGTTTTCGAAGCCAGAATACGCCTCAGGCCGCGAAAACACCCGGTCCACGAGGTTGATGGCGAGGTAGTCCGCCAGCCACACCTTTTTGATGAGGCCGTTCAACACCCAAAAAAGGCCCATGCCAAACCCCGCCCGCGTCAAAGCATACGGCTGGTACAACTGGGGAATGAAGTCGCGCGCCCGCACAATGGGACCCGCGACGAGCTGTGGAAAAAAACTGACGTAAAAACCGAAGTCCAACGGGTTCTTCACCGGCGCAATGTCCCGCCGGTACACGTCGATGGCGTAGGACATGGTCTGGAACGTGTAAAAGCTGATCCCCACGGGCAGCAAGATGCGGTCCACCCGGAAACTCGTTCCGAACACCGCATTGCTCCATTCCCCGAGCACGTGCGTGGGCTGCCAATGCGTGCCGAGGATGGGGTTCAAGCTGTCGACAAAAAAGTAGGCGTATTTGAAGTAGAACAGGACCAAGAGGTTGATGGTCAAACTCAAGGCCAACCAACGCTTCCGCGCCCCGCCTTCGTGGGCCGCTATCCGCCCGCCAATCCACCAATCCGAACCGGTGGAGAACAGCAAGATCAAGAAAAACCACCCGCTCGTCTTCCAATAAAACAGCAGGCTGAGCCCAAACAGGTAGGCATTGCGCACCGCGACCTTCCGTTCGAAGCACGCGAAGCCCAACAGCACGACGGCGAGGTACGCCCAAAATCCCACCCGGGTGAACGTCAACGGCGCCTGCAGATCAAACCGCAGCCAATCGATCAGGGCGTTTAAGGTTTCCATGAGGTTGAATCGGTTCGCGGGTAGCCATTCCTGCCGTCATCCGGCACACGCACCTCGATGCGGCGGCGTTGCACCGCTTCGGATTGCGCCCAATCTTCGAGCAAGGCGTCCCAGTACAAATCGGCAATGACGCGGTACCCCTCCCGCGTGAAGTGAATTCGGTCGCGTCGGGCAAATCCCGCTTCTTCCCAGACCCCGATCGCGCCCATGCCGCCCATCGCATCGAACAGGTCGAACACGGCCGCCCCGTGGCGCGCCGCCACTTCGAACATCACCTCCCGGACCGCCATGGCCGAGGGGTTCGGTCGCCGCCCGTAGAAGCTGTCCGTGTTGGTGAGGAAGAGGAATGCGGCGTCCGGATTCGTGCGGCGGATGAGGCCGATGAGGCTGTCGTACCGCGCCGCAAATCCTGCCGGGTCAAACCGGTTGGCCGGGCCGTGCGCATCGTTGATTCCCAGTCCGAAGATGACCAAATCCGGGTTCAGCACCGACCAATCGCGGTCGAACGCCGCGTCCGCCGCCCCACGCAGCACACTCGCGGTGCTTGCCCCGTTGTTGCCGATCTCGTGGTAAACCAACCCTTCGCACGGACATGCGGGGGACTCGGCCACCAAGCCGTGCAGCCGGAACCACCGGGGCGATTCGACCGCGGTGCTATCGGGTTCCAGCCCCAAGAACAAGGTGTCCACCGCCGGCGCGAACTCCAGCACCCAACCCGCCCTTCCTTCCAACGCGGTGCGCTCGACCACCACGGTGCTATCGGACCCGCACCAACGCGGGACGACTCCGCTTGATTCCCCCAGCACCGTCAACCGAGTCGTCTTGTAAATCGACGAATCGGCGCGCGTTGCTGCATGCCACCAGGTGGCCTCCGCATCAAACGTCACAGCGCTCAAGCCCACTCCACCGAAGGGACCTTGGTGCCTGCTCCGGGAACACCGGGTGCCGCTCCAGTCCCGTTTGAATTCCGTGCGCAACCGCGGCGGGGTGTTCGTGCCGGCCATCCGGTAGGGCGCAATCAACCCGCGGCTGCACGCCGCGCCCTGCGCCTCCCACCAACGCTCCCGGATGCGATCCCCCATCCACCCGCCTTGCACGTGGGACCCCCCGATGTGCACCAGGCGCACCGCCCCTTGGCCGTCCACAAGCGGCCCCGCAAGCCGCTCGTGAAACCGCTCCATCGCTTGCCGGCCTCCGGGGAATTGCAGCCCTTGCGGCCGCAGGGGCAAGGTGCGGAGCAGCGTGTCGTGCGGCCCCTGTTTCCAAGTCCATTCCCGCGGTCCCGAGTTGCGTGAAGCACTCGTCAACAACACGGCGCAACACACAAAACCGAAAAAAACGGCCATCCAGCGCGAAGAAGCAAGGGATCGCTTCATGGCGCGCCGGGGGATGGAAGGGGTGTTGTATCCACCGGGGGCCTAGATTCAAGTCCCGCTTGCCACAAGGCGAATTCCGCAGCGATGGATTCGCTGAGCAAGCCCCCCACCCGCCGCGCCCCGCGGCCCGTGAAATGGATGTGGTCCGCAGCGGCGAGTGGGGGGTCGGCGGCCACCCAAGCCGGCATGGCGTTGATCCCGCCCATCACAGCGAAGAGGTCCCAATACAGGACGTGGTGCTCAAGTGCCATGTCTTGCAGGGCTGCGCGCACGTCGAGCAATTGGGGATAGGTCACGAAGTCCAGGCCTGCTTTGGTGGACATGTCGGATGGACCGATGAGGGCGATGGGTACGCCGGGCAGCGTGGCTTGGAACAGCTTGATTTGGGAGGCCAACCAACGCGCATACTGCTCGGCTTCCGCGGCATCATCCACGTAAGGCACCACGTTCCCGCCGTATTGCAGCACGATGAACCCCACGTCAAAGGACGTGAGCTGCGCCACCCAATGGGCGCGCTCTGCTTTGCGGAAGATGGTGCCGGAACTGCCCCGCATGGGCACGTTGTGCACCACGACCCCGGAGTCCGCGAAGAAGCCCACGGCGTTCAGGTCCGGGCCGGGCGCCGCGAACCGGAGGGCGAGGGTGGAGCAGGGGGAGGGGAGGGCGGCGTGGAGGGTGGCGTGGACGGTGTCGCTGGACCAGTGGGCGAGGTAGCGGGTCGAGTCGCAATCGATCCACACTGCGCTGCTGTCGGGCAGGGGGGAGGCCAACAGGTGCACGGCGTCCCAAACCCGGTTGCCTCGGTGGCCCATGTTGCGCTTCCTGAAAGCAATCGGGGCCGTCCAAGCACTCGTGTCTGCGGTGTCCGCGCGCCCCACGGTAGCCAGCAGCCCAAACCGCATGTGCCCCAAGGTGGAATCCGACTTGCCAAAGGCCGTGTAACGCGTCCACCCCTCCGCAGACTGCACAAACCCCGGCATTTGCGCCTGTGGCGCGGCCGAGACGAAGCCTGGCCCGTTGCCGCCCCAGCGCTGCTGAAAGGCGTGGCGCAACTCCGACGTGATGCGGTCCCCTTCGATTTGGGAATCCCCAAAATGCATCACGTGCAACGCCCCTCCGCCTTCCCAAACCCGCCGCGACGCCCGGCCGAAGAATGCCCACAGGCGCGCAAACGCCACCGAATCCCCGACGAGCCGCAAGTTCGGATGCAGGGAATCCGGCACCCGGATCCCGGCCGCGCGTTCGTGCGCCCACCCCGCCGGCAAGGTACCCGAAAACGCCCGACCCGAATCCAGCCGAGCAGCCGGCGCATGGACGGCCGGTAAATCGATCCAATCCGCCAACACCACTGCCTCGGCCTCCACCAACGTATCTTCCTCCACAGCCTCCGCAACCTGGTATTTCGCCAAGAGCGCCTCCACCTCTTCCGGCTCAACGCGCGGCACGTCCGGCTCCTCCGCTGCCGGCCACTCGGGAAAGGAGACCAAGGTCGTTTCTCCGATTTGCCAACTCACCCCCCACCGCGCGCAGAGGCCGACGACGCCGCCCACGAGGAGCAAGAACGCCAAGGTGCGCCAGAGGCTATGGGGGGCATGGGGAGCGCTCATAGCTGCGGGATGCGCAACGTGGCGCCGACCTGCAGCGGTTCGGCACCCGGGTTCATCTGCAACAAGGCATCCACCGAAATGCCCGGATAGCGCTGGCTAATGGACCAAAGCGTCTCACCCGCAAGGACGGTGTGGACGCTGTAGCGGTCCGGCAGCGCCGCCTCCGGTGATGCGCGGTCCGCCTGCAGTACCCCGCGGATTTCAAGCGACTGCCCGACCCGGATGAGGTCGTTCGACAGGCCATTCCACGCCTTGATTTCCCGCACGGTCACGCCGTATTTCCGGGCGATGATTCCGAGCACTTCCCCGCTTTTCACGCGGTGTTCGATGGTGCTCGATTGGCTGTAATCGCCGAAGCTGTGCGGCGTCCATTGGCTCCAGTCGGCGCTGCGCATTTGCAAGGCCAAATCCCGCGGCATCTTCACCCCCGCAGCCTCCCAAGCCCCACAGTCCACCACCGCGCCCGTCCACCACGGCAAGTAGGTCCGTTGCGCCCGCCGATCCAGCCCGGCCACCTCCACTAGGTCCACCCGATCCACCGGCCCGGGACAGGGCACCGGTTCCCAATCGGAAAAGTCGGCGAGCCACTCCACGGTTTGGCGCTCCCGCTCGAGGTTCTCCCAAAACCGCGCCACCACTCGGTACAACGTCAACCACTCGTCCAAACGCGGGTCGTCGCCCGGCTGCCCCCCCCAATTCATCGCGTACCCCGCACCTTTGGCATACGCCACAAGCACCCGCAGCGGCTCCTTGGGAAAGCGCTCCGTTAGGGCAGCCAACTGCGCCACTGCCGCCTCCGTGCACGCCACCACATACATCCGCTCGTCGATGCCCTCTACTGCCGTGTCGAGCAAAATTTGGGCCGTGGGCCAATCCAGGGCCCACAACCCCGCGCGGTCGCCGGGACCCTCGTAAGCGAAATCGAACCCGGTCAACATGGCCGGCAGCCAAGCAAAGGCCGGAGCCAATCCCGCTGCCTCCACGCGGGGCGCCAACTCGGGCAGGTACAAATCCGCCAAGGCCGCAATTACCTGCCACCGCCGCATGCCGTTTCCCAGCAGTGCTTCTACGGCGCGGTCCTCGAGGGCTGCATCGTGTTCCCAATCCAGCAAGGCCCGTTCGAGGGCGTCCATTTCGGCAATGCCATGCGCCAACCTCGGGACGGCATCGGGAGGAAACGCTTCGGGATGGGCCGCCTCAAAGGCGGTGAAATCAGGAAAGGTGCTGCGGTCATCAATCAATTGCACCCAACGCTGCAAATCCGGTTGTGCGGAAACCGTCGTCCCTGATGCCGCGAATGCGGCCCAAACGAGGCAACAGAAAAGGGGGGGGATCGTGATCCGGCGCATGCAACAAATTTAAATCGCACTTCAAGCTTGCGGCCGCGGCGTCCTGTGGGTTGTCAACAACGCATCTGTTGCGTGGTCAGTAACTATATATCGATTAAATAAACACAAACATCGAGCTATATTGGTTATTCAGAAAAATGTGGGTTACTTTAGCGGATGGGTCAGTGAACGCAAGTTCATGGAGGACCTAGTTGTGAATCGTAATGGAGTGTTGGCAACGGCCAACACTCCATTCTTTTTTGTGCAGGCTCCGCCGGCTCAAGGATTCAAGGATTGGTCGATGAGGTGAATCAAGTGCGCGCGGTGGGCCGTGGTCAGGCCATCGGGACGCGTGGCCCCTTGCAAATCCCGCTTCAATTGGGTCAGCGCATAAAACGCTTGGGCCCGAGAGATGGCGTCGTACTTGGACTCCCCTTCATACACGGCAATCAGCCGCTCGGTGTATTCCGATTGGAGCTGCTGTCGGAACGTGTTCACGGATGATTTTAGGTCGGCGGCGAACACGGCATCGGTCAAGTCGCCCACGTAGCGGTCGAGGGCATAGCCATTCCCGTAGGTGCTCGCGTCGACCATGCGCTGCAGCACGCGCGGGTGCAGCAGGTGGTCGAGGGCGCGCTTTTGGGCGGTGAGCACCCGCGCGTGGATCTTCGGGTCTTCCGGGGAGCGGAAGTAGCCAAATCCCCGGCGCTGGTCTTGTAAATAGGCGTACACCGACGCTTCGGCACGGAAGGCATCGGGCCCGAAGGCGTAGGTTTTCAAGGCCTCCATCGCCGCGAGCTGGTCGTCGAGGGAGACGGGTTGGAGCGGGGCCTCATCGAGTTGATCGGGGCGGGCGCGGTGGTAACGGACACCGCCGATTTGGCGTGTCATGATGCCCAATTGCGTCGCATATTCCGCCGTCAAGGTCAAAAACGCCTTGCGCACTTCCGCGTGATTTTCCGCTTGCTCACCGGCATACGTCTCCGGAAGCGTCGGCAACAGCGACTGCACCAACTCGCAACGCGCAGCGGCGTATGCCACCGGGTCGCTCGACAGGTCGTAGATGTTCACATCGGGGTTCATGCCGCCCCCCGGACGCCGCATGTCATCGGCGTCGTTTCCAAAGCGCAACGTGGGATCGGTGGACCGGGCAAGCAATGCGTCGAGTCCGTCAGCGTCAGGGGAGTACCCGTAGGCGATTGCCCACCGGTCGTAGGGACCGGGGGCATCGTCGTAAAACTTGGAATGGGTCGCCGAATCTCCGGTGAAGTGAATGGCAGGGTAGTCCATCACGCTGTTGCTCAAGCCCGAGGCCCGGACCACTTCCGGATCCATGAGTTCTTCAAAGGTGTGCAGGGTGGTGCCCGCCATGTTGTGGCTCAAGCCCAGGGTGTGGCCCACTTCGTGGAGCACCAACCGGTGCAACGTCTCGCGGGTGAACTGCTCCTTGAGTTCATCCGTCAGCCCTGCGCTCCGCAGGACGGCGGCTCCGAGCAAGGTCTGTTGGCTCTGCACCGCTCCAGCGTCGCATTGGTGCATCCAAGCCGCAAAGGATTCGCGGGCGGACAAGTCCGCCATACCGGCCGATTCGAAGACCTCCGCACGCCACAACCGGCCCACCATGCCGCCCCATTCGAGCATGATGTCCGCGCCCATGATTTCCCCGGTCCGGGGGTTGACGAAGCTGGGGCCGTAGCCCGAGTACTGCGGTTTGGGCGAGGACGTCCAGCGCAACACGTTGTAGCGGATGTCCCCCGCATCCCAGGTCGCCGTGTCGGGTTGCATCCGCACTTCGACGGCGTTCCGAAATCCGATGGCTTCGAAGGCCTGGTTCCATTTCTCAACGCCCGTGCGGATGTACTCGCGGTACTCGAGCGGCGTGGTGTTCTCCATCCACCAAACAATGGGTTCCACCACATCCGAAACCGGTTCCGTGGGGTCGGCCTTCTCGAGCCGCCACCGGTGGATGACGTCGGCGTAGGGGAACGGCGCATCGGTCGTCATGTCCTCCACCCGCGTGGTGAAGTACCCCACGCGCTCGTCATCCCGGCGGGGTTCAAATCCCGGCTCCGGCGCTTCAATGAGGGCGTGGCGCACACCGATGGTGATGACCCGTCCGTCCACCACGGCGCTCCCGCCGGCGGTGGGCTTGGCGTTGTCGTAGACGTATGACACGGCGATTTCGGTGTTCGCCGGGTAGTTGTCGATGGCCCCGATTTTGGTCTTCTCCTTGTTCAACTTACCGAGCACATCCTTCCCGCGGCTTGGCGGCTTGACCATTTGCATGTCCTCGGTCAGGAAGAGCTCATCGCCGCTGACCAAATATCCCCGCACACTGTCCTGTGCAGCCACTTTCACGCTGGCCAGCACGGGGGTGTTCAGGTTGGCGCCTGCGGCCCGGCTCAGGGGCGAAGCCGGGTCGAAGTAGTAAGCGGTGTTCTCCGCGTGCACTTCGATGCGGTCGAAATGCCGGTGGAAGGTGATGATTTTGGACCCCCGGTAACTGCCCCGGGTCATGCCCGCTTCGGCCACGCCGTCTGTGATTTGGGAAAAGTAGACCAACTCGCGCTCCAACATCGAATCGGGGATGAGGACGAAGGATTCCCCCGTCAGCGTGTCGCGGTAGAGCGTCAAGAGCCCGGGGTAGGACGTGGCCGCCTTTAGCACCTCGTCGATGGTTTTCTCGCCCTTTTTCTCGTTCTTGCTGGAGGCCGGAGCATCCTTGCCACGCTTGAATCGCTGTGCGTGAGCGTCTTGGGTAAAGGTGGCGGCGAAGAGCACCGCAAGGAGCAGGAGGGATGTGCGCATGGTGGTGGGGTTGAATCGGCGACGAAAATTACACCGAACCCGACCGGCTGCCAAGGAAGGCTGCGTTTCCTGCGTAAATTGCTCACATGAAGCACCTCATCGCCGTGATCTGGGCAGGTTGTTGGGCGCTGGGTGCAGCGGCCCAAGCGCCCGCTTGGTGGGTGGAGCCGGACACGCTGCTGGAAGTGTCCTTGCCGTTGGACAGCACCATGGCCGTGGCGGAGATCGCGTACAGTGATGCGGCAGCGACGGATTCGGTGACGTGGGCGTGGAAGCGCGTGGCGTGGGTGGCGCCGGCGGGGTGGGAGGCCGATCTGTGCGATCCGACGGTGTGCCACACCGGGGTTCCGGCGAGTGCGGTGCAGTTGCCGTTGGCGCCAGATGCCCCGTCGTTCTTGAAGTTATTGATTTCCTCGCGGGGCATTCCGGGGGAGGCTGCGGGCACGTTTTGGGTCTTTCCTGAAGGCCAAATCCAACACCGCCTCACCCTGCACTTCCACTTCACCTCTGGGCCCGTTGCGGCCCCCGCTCCCCCGGCACCAACCGCCGGACTCTAC
>CBFHPD010000191.1:0-2699 GCA_965657495.1 uncultured Flavobacteriales bacterium | reverse complement strand
TCGAAAAACGCTCAAAAGGCATCGACCTGGTGCTCAGCGATTCCTGCAGGCACTTGATTGGTTTCAGTGAAGCAGCGATGCGCATTTTTGAGCTGCACGTAGGGCATTTAGGGCGCGGTAGGGATTGGCCAGCGATTGCGGCGAAAAACACGGTGCTCCATCCGCCCCAACCGCTTCTTCCGGCGACCCACCGCCCCGAAGGGCCCGTTCGCTTTGCTTTCGTTGGAAGCGATTTCTATCGCAAAGGCGGCCTCGAGTGCCTTGAGGCCCTTCACCGGCTATACGTGGCGGGCAGGCGGGACTGGCGCTTCGAAGTGGTGGGGCGGGCGGATCGTGCGGTGGACCGGTTTGCAAAAACGACTGAGCGCGATGGGCAGCGTGCCGCGGAATTGCTGGCGGCCATGGATTCCCACATCACCCTGCGCTCCAGGGTCTCCCATCAGGAAGTCGCCTCCTTGCTCGCCCGCTCGCATTACTTGCTGTTCCCAACGTTCCAAGACACATATGGCTACGTCGTGTTAGAGGCCATGGCGTCGGGTTGCGTGCCGATTGCCACGGCCGTGCGCTCCCTCCCTGAAGTTATCGCCCACGAGGTGAGCGGCTTGCTGCTGGACGTTCCAGTGAACGATGCGGGCGATGCTAACAAAACCGCCACGAGCCCAGCAGAAAAGTCCCGCCTTGTGGACCGCCTCGAATCTGTGCTCACGGGGTTGTTCATGGGCGAGCACACGCACTGGTCCGTTCGGTCTGCCGCAGGCAGGGAACGCATCCGCACGGCCCACGACCCGGTGCGCCACGCAGCAGCGGTCCGCGCCACCTACGAGGCGGCCTTGGGGTGAACCTCCTTGCCCGCATTTCCTGACAATTCCGCGACCGAGTCGTGGCAATTTCGTGACCGCTCCCGCGGTGCGCTGTTGGAAAATTTGTCCCAACAAAAACGCACAACCATGAACGCACGCAAGTGGATGATCGGCATGGCCCTCGTGGCCGCAACGGGGGCGCAAGCCCAGACGGCTCACACGCTCGAGCAGGGCGCGAACTACGCAAACGACGTTTTCTTCTCCCTGGAGAACGGCGTCGTGGCGACCGTGGAGGCGGGCAACTGGGACCTCGCCTTTGACGTGACTTCGCCGTTCTCGAACGGCATCCGGGTGAACGACGGGAACGGCCGCGAGCTCGCGGTGTACCCCACCGGGACGGACTGGGCGGCGGTGGACACCACCGGGTTCAGCGAGTGGCCGCGGGCGTACAACGGCCTCGATGCTTGGATGAACGGGGCGTTCAACGTGGGGACGACCAGCGACCCGAGCGACTTCGGCTGGGGGACGTACAGTGGGCCGCCGTTGCACCAAGTGGTGGGGGATTCGATTTATGTTTTGGCCTTCCCCGATGGCAGTGCGCGCAAGCTGCGCATCGACCTGCTCGACATGGGCGCATGGACGTTTACGCACGCCGCCCTCGACGGCAGCGATGAGCAAACGGCGACGATGAACATGGCCGATTACCCCGATCGCCTGTTCGCCTACTATTCCTTCAGCGAAGGGTGGATCGACCGCGAGCCGGCGGTGGACACGTGGGACTTCGTGCTGGCGCGGTATGTGGGGCCGACGGTGTACGGCATGTTCCCGACGACGGGCGTTCTCCTGAACAGCGGGCGGATGGCTTCTGTGGCAGCAGGCGCGGCGCCGGTGCTCGCGGATTTCCCGGTGGGGGAGGCGCCGCTGTCCCTCATCGGCAACGGGTGGAAGGAACTCGTGGAGTGGTCGTGGGAACTCGTGCCCGACTTGAGCTACTTCGTGGAGTCGGCCGGGGGCGACATCTACCACATGGCGTTCACGTCCTTTGAAGGTTCGGCCACGGGCGTGACCACCTTGAACGCCGAGGTCGTTTCTGGCATGGACGTGGCGGAGCGCGCGGTGCAGCCGCTGCAGGTTTACCCGAATCCGGTGGCGGCCGGCACGGTGCGCTTGACCGGTTGGCAGGGCACGGCGCAGGTGGCGTTGTACGCGATGTCCGGCCAGTTGGTCGAGCAATTCACCACGGCGGACGCCCAGGCGGATGTGGACGTGTCGGCCTTGCCAGCGGGCATGTACGTGGTGCAGGTGCAAGATGCCCGGGGCGTGTTGACGGCCCAAATCCAAAAGCGCTGATGCTCCGCACCCCCCTCCTCCTCGGCTTGTTCGCCGCGGCCGCGCCCGCCTTCGCCCAGCAGTACGTGCTGACGGAGGCGGGCTCCGCCATTCCGGGAGCCACCGTGCGCTTCCAGGACGCGGCGGGCGCCGACCGCGCGGTGGCCACCTCGGCCACGGGCGGCTTTTCCCTGCCCGAGGGAGCGGGGGAGGTGCGCATTTCGGCCATCGGGTACGAGGCGTTGGCCTTCAACCCCGACACCCTCCCCGCCGGCCCCCTCGAATTGCAACCCGCGGTCTTCGCCCTGAGCGCCGCCGTGGTCACCGGGCAATACGGCCTCCGCGGCGACCACGAAGTCGTCCAGCCGGTCCAAATCATCGATCGGCGCACCATCGACCGCATCGGCGCACTCACCCTGCGCGATGCCCTGCAAACCCAGTCCGGCCTCGCCCTCGGGCACGACGCCCAACTCGGCACGCAGGTGAACCTCCTCGGCCTTTCCGGCCGCCACGTCCAGGTGCTCGTCGACGGCCTCCCGGTCCTCGGCCGCCTCGACGGCAACATCGACC
>CBFHPD010000190.1:0-15031 GCA_965657495.1 uncultured Flavobacteriales bacterium | reverse complement strand
CGCCATCGCGCTCACAGCGGCCTTCGGATGCTCGGAAACGCCGACGTCCCCCTCCCCCAATGCCAAACAGCAAGCCATCCTTGACATGAAACGCGCCACGGACCACCACAGCTTCAGCAAACCCGATGAGGCCTACGTCACCCACTTGCACTGGGACGCATCCGTCGATTTCGAACGCCACACCATCCAAGGCGTGGCCACGTACGACATCACCTGTGCAGCGGGCGCCACCCGCATTTTGTTCGACACGAAAGACCTGGAAATCAGCGGGGTCACCGTAGATGGGAAGCCGGTTGAATTTGCCCTCGGAGCGGAGCAGCCGTTCTTGGGGCAGCCGCTGTCGGTGCCGGTATCGGCGAGCGCCCAACAAGTCGCCATCACCTACCGAACTTCGGCGGACGCCGGTGCTCTCCTCTGGGTGGATGGCGCGGATCCGTTCGTGTTCACCCAAAGCCAAGCCATCCTTGCTCGGACGTGGGTGCCCTGCCAAGACAGCCCCGGCCTCCGGTTCACCTACTCCGCTGACGTCCACGTGCGCGAGGACTTGATGGCCTTGATGAGCGCAGTCAACCCGACGGAAATCGCCCCCGACGGGCACTACCACTTTGAAATGGCACAGCCCATCCCGTCTTACCTGTTGGCGCTGGCGGTGGGCAAGGTGGAGTTCCGTGAAATCGGTGCGCACACCGGGGTCTACGCCACCCCCGAACTCATCGAAGCAGCAGCTTACGAGTTTGCCGAGATGGAGGACCTGTTGGTGGCGGCCGAAGGCCTGTACGGTCCCTACGCCTGGGAGCGGTACGACCTGCTCGTCCTCCCGCCTGCCTTCCCCTTCGGCGGCATGGAAAACCCGCGGCTCACCTTCGCTACCCCAACCATCATTGCGGGCGACCGCAGCTTGGTTTCGCTCGTGGCGCACGAACTCGCCCACAGCTGGAGCGGGAATTTGGTCACCAATGCCACTTGGGATGATTTCTGGCTCAACGAAGGCTTCACGGTGTACTTCGAGCAGCGCATCATGGAAGCGGTTTACGGCAAGGAGATTTCCGAAATGCTCGCCACGCTGAGCTACCAGGGGCTCGTGGATGAAGTGGACCAAATCATGGACCTCAACCCCGATGACACCCACCTCAAGCTGCACCTCAAGGACCGCGATCCCGACGACGGCATGACCGCCATCGCCTACGACAAGGGCTATTTCTTCCTGCGCTTGCTCGAACAAACCGTGGGCCGCCCAACGTGGGACGCCTTCCTCCGCACCTATTTTGAAACGCACGCCTTCAGTGTGATGGACACGGACGCGTTCATTGCCTATTTGAAGCAAGAACTGCTGAACACCGAGGAGCTGCTCGCGGCCGTGAACTTGGACGCCTGGATTTTTGGCGCGGGGTTGCCAGCGAACTGCCCTGACGTGGCGAGTGCGCGCATTGAGCGGGTGGATGCCGTGTTGGCGGATTGGACAGGAGGGGCGCTTTCCACGGCGGATTTGCCATGGAACGATTGGGTGTACCAAGAGCGGTACCGCTTCCTTTCCAACCTGCCCGACGACACCACGCCCGAGCGCCTCGTTGAATTGGATGCTGCTTGGAACATCACGGCAACCGGGAACAACGAGGTGCTGTTCGCTTGGCTCGAACAGGGAATCCGGAGCCAGTACACGCCGTGCTACGACCGATTGCGGAGTTTCCTTGAAGTGGTCGGACGCCGCAAATTCCTCACTCCCCTCTACCGGGCCATGGAGGAAACTGGGCAAGGCGAAATGGCGCGGGACATCTACCGCATCGCCCGCCCCAACTACCACAGCGTGGCGACCGGCACGATGGACGAACTCCTCAACTTCGAGGCGGCCAGCTGAGCCGGCTGCGCCTTTTGGGCACAAAAAAACCGGGCCGCTGTCGGCCCGGTTTTTTTTTGTGCCTGCACACGCCGGATCAGCGCATGATCATCACGGTGCCCGTGTACTCGTGGCGCTCGGCTGATTGGCTCTTGTTGTAAACGACCACGCGGTAGAAGTACACGCCGTTTTGGGCGTAGTACTCAGAGTCGTTGGTGGCCGGACCGTGCCACGGCTCATTCATGTCACGCGTCTCGAAGACGATGTTGTTCCACCGGTTGTACACTTGGAGCAGGAACCGATCCGGGTCGATGTCTGTGCCTTGGACAAAGAAGGCATCGTTCACCCCGTCGTTGTTGGGCGTGAAGGACGTGGGGATGTACAAGTTAAACAGGTCAAAAATCTCCACGATCCGCGTCACTTGGGCCGAGCAACCATTCCCGTCCGTCACCGCCAAGGTCACCGGATACAATCCGCCCCGGTCGATGGGAAACTGGAACGTCGGATCCACTTCTTGCGAACTGCCGTATTCTCCCAACACCCCAAAGCTCCAATCCCACTCCAAAACCCCTGCTGAATTCACCGATTCGAATTCGATTTCGGTGTCGGGCGCGGACGTGGGTTGCGGGCTCGCCACAAAGCCGACCGACGGCACGTCGTACACATCGATCAGGCCGGGATCCGTGCGGGAGTAATCGCACCCGAGCAATGAGGTGATGTGGTACGTCACAGTGTAGGATCCAGGATTGGGGTAGATGTGCACCGGATTGGCCTCAAAGGCGCCCTCACCATCGCCGAAGGTCCAGAACTGATCCTGCAACAGGGCCTGGTCCACGTCGCTCGTGAATTGGATGACACCGGGAATGCACGTGTGCGTGGTATCGGGGTGGAAATCCGCCGGAATCGGGGTTTCAATGACCACTTCGTGGCAGGCCGTCACGGCCGGCGTTTCGCAATCGTCGGTGAGTGTGACGCAGTAAGTGCCGGTGGTGGGGGGCGCGTCGAGGAGTTCGTCCTCGGTCCCTGAAGCGATGTCCAAACCTTGCCACGTCCACTCATAAACGTAACCGCTGCCGGAACCGCCGTCCGCGTTCAACACCTCCAAGGCAGCGAACGCACCGCCGCAAATGAGGTCATCCCCGCCGAGCGCTACCGACAAGCTATCGTTCACGTTGACGGTGACTTGCTCTTCCTCCGATGGGCACCCGTTGGGCGTAGTAGCGTACACTGCGTAAGTCGTAGTCACCACTGGCGAGACCACGTGGCTGTCGCCCGTGCCCAAGCCGTTGTCCCAGTGGTAGGTCCAATCGCCGTTGACGTCCATGTCGGAACTCGCTTCGAGGGTCACGGCTCCGTCGATGCAAATGGTCGGGTCTGGCGTGACTTCGATGAGCAAGGTCTCGGGCTCCTCGAGGAGGATGTCAAAGCTGTACTCGCACCCGCCTCCGTCAGAAACTTCCAACACGTAGTCTCCTGGTACCAGGCCATCCAATACCGACAAGCCACCTCCCGACTCCACCGATTCCACGAGGGCGCCTCCTTCGGTGAGCGCAACCGTCCAGGGTCCGTCTGACGGCGGGGACGTGATGGTCACAGCCACCTCACCGTCGTTGCCGTAGCAAGACACTTGGGTCACATCGTAGGTGAATTCAAATCCCGGAAGCACCGTGACCTCGTCGGTGGTGCCGCAGTTGGGCATGTCCACCGGCTCCACGAGCAACGTGTAGGTGAAGGGCGTGCCGTCGAAATCGGTCACCATCGGGTTGGGCACCGTCGGGTCATCCAAGTAGAGCGGCGGATCCCACGACCATGTGTACCCGCACGTGCTGGAGCTGCCGGTGCAGGTCGTGCACAAAATGATGGGGTCGTATTGGCCGGATGCACAGGAAACACTGCCGTCGGTATCGATGCTCACCGTCAAGCAGCCGTCCGGGTTCGTGGCGGTGTAAGCGTTGCCCGAAATATCCTGACCCGATAGTGGACCGGCGAGGATGGGAGCATTCGCATCCGGCCCGTCGTAGATGTAGAGCTGGTCGAAAATGGCATTCTCCACGCCGCCTTGTTCGATGGAGATGGTCACCATGGTGCCATCGCCAGGATTGTCCGGACAAAAGAAGTACTCCTCATAGACGTTGTTGCCGTAGCAGAATTCAAAGGTGCCTTCGGCCCCGCCACACGCCGAGGGTGCTGATCCCGTAAAGGCGCCTTCGAGCTGAACGGCATCTTGGCAGAACACCACATCCGGCCCAGCCGTAATGGAGTTGTCCAATCCGGGAACCACCGTCAACACCACCGTCGTATCCCATTGGCATCCGAAGTTGTTCGTAACCACATAGTCAAACGCATAGTCGCCTGGCGTTTCGAACTCCAAATCCACTTCATCAGCCTCGGTGTCCAAACCGACGACGCCTTCCGTATTGAGGTCCAGGTCCCAATAACTCGAGTCCGCATCCAGGCCGATGGTGGGCGTAAAGGTGGTGACCCCTGGAACGATTTCCGGGTTGAATTCCATGGTCCAGTTGAACAGGAACCCATCATCGCCCAGCCACTGGTCGTGGATGTTCAAGGTCCAAACCCCGTTCAAAGGACATCCCACCAAGTCACAGAAATCACCACACGGCAGGTACGAACCCGCCGGAACGGTGGCCCCTCCCGCGACGGCAGGGTTGTCCGGGTCATCCATGATGAACTCCGCGTCCATGTCCCACGTGTATTCCCATCCCTCTCCCGCAACGGGATCGCCGAGGTTGTTGCCCCCGAGGTCCGGGTACATGCACCCTGTGGCGTCCGCCCCTCCGCTTGGGCCGTTGTCCAAGAGGAGCATCTCTTGCCCGTTTGGACATTCCACCCAAATCGTCAAGTCACCAATGAAGGTGTGTTCCATCACCGCCGAAAGTGACAGGATGTCGTCGCATTCCTCCACTTCCTGGCCATCGTCGAAGAAATCAATGACCATCTCCGACTCAAAGGGGACGTTCGAATTGTCCGGCAAGGCCTGCTCCTCCGACACCGAGACCGGCGGAAGCGCCGTCCAAGTGACGCTCTGCACGGGGCTCCCGTCCAAGAAACCGGGCGATCCCACGCACAGCGGGGTGGAGAACTCGGCATTGAAGATGGGGATCGTGCTCACCAGGACTTGAAACGGCTCGAGGTTGGTGCTGCTGCAGCCGTTTTCATCCTCCACCACGAGCGTCACCAAATACTCCCCGGGGGTATCGTATTCGTGCGTCGCCACCATGGACGGCGTGGTTTCAACCGACCCGTCGCCCCAATTCCAAATCCAGTTCGCAAGCGGTGCCCCGTCGCCTTCTGAGGCCGAACCGTCGAAGGTGATTTCCTGGAAAGGACAAATCCCCACGCTGTTCTCATTGTCCACAAAGGGATCGGGATCCGTGAGGGTGAAGGAAGAGGTCGGCACCGTGCACGGCGTCACGCAGGTCACCTGCGCCGCCCAGCCGATGGCCCCTGCGGTGGCGCCGTTGTTGACCACAAACTGGAAGGTCAAGCATCCGGAAGGGTTGTTCAACGATGCGGTGGCCGTGACGTCGAGGAAATTGTTGCTGGTGCCCACGCCGATCAAGGGCGACGCGGTGGAATTGCCGTCGTAGATGTAGAGCGCGTCGTTGTTGTTTGGGTTGGCGTTGGTTTGGAGTTGAAAGGATAGGAACTCTGCAGCAATGGCATCCCCATCGTTTTCGGGACAAATGGTGATGACGTAATCGTTGTTGCTATATGGGCCACCCGCCGGGTCGCCGATGTCGCCGTCGTCCACGAAGAAGCCGTCGCAGGTTTCAACCGTTCCGCCCTCGTTGATTTGGATGTTGGTTTGGCCCATCAACGCGGCCACGCTGCCGAAAAGCAGCGCCATACCCACCAAGTATCGTTTCATCTCACTCATCGTGTAATCGTTACAGAACCTTTGATCACTTTGCGCTCCTTCGTGGCTACCGAGCGCGTGGTGATGAGGTAGGTGTAGACCCCGTTTTGGACAAAATAGTCGCCGCCTTGGTTGTCCCCTTCCCAAGCTGCATGCAAGTCGTTCGACTCGTACACCTTGCGGCCCCACCGGTCGAAGACCACCACGTGAAAATCGGTATCGTCCACGTCGATGCCATAGAACTTCCAAGCATCGTTCAGCCCATCGTTATCCGGCGTAAACCCGGTCGGGATGTACATCGAAAAACTCTCGTTGACTAGCAAATTGCGGCTCTCCACATCCGTGCAACCCCAGGCGTTCTCCACCGTCAACGTAACGGTGTACTCGCCTGATTGCTCTGCTGGGAAATCGAAACTGGGCGACCACTCCTCGGACGTGCCGTAGCCGCTGAAGTCCCACTGAGCAAAGGAGGCCCCGAGCGAGTAGTTTTCAAACTCGAAGTGTGTCTCCGGCAGGGCCGTAACGGTCGGCGTATTGGCGAAAGCGGCCACCGGCCAATCATAGGTCTCGATGAGGCCGGGAGCGGAGGCAGTGTAAACGCAGCCGTGGATGGACGTGATCACATGCTGGATGGACCAAATCCCCGGCTCGATGTACGTGTGGTACACATCCGTCAACCCGGTCGATTGCCCCCCGTCGCCGAAGGTCCACAGGGAGGTCGCGACTTCTTCAGGGTTCGTCGCATTGGAAGTGAAGCCTACGGTCACCGGATGGCAGCCGCCGAGCGTGTCCACTTCAAACGATGGATCAATGGCATCGGGCACGGTCACCTCCACACATCCCTCCACCGCGGGCGTCTCGCACTGATCGGTCACCACCACGCAATAGGTGGTGGACACGTCCGCGTAACTCCAGAACCCCTCCCCGCTTCCCGCAGGACTCCAAGCGTAGTTGTAGGGAGGCAAGCCGCCGAGCACTTCGTTGACCCCGACCCAAGCCGAATCCACCTCGCAAATCAGCTCCCCGGCCGTGACTTGCAGCGCCAACGGATCGTAGATGTCCACGAAGATTTCTTCCGTCTCCGTGACACAGCCCTCTGCGTAAGTCGCGTAGACCGTGTAAACCGCAGGGCTGTTGGGGCCGACGCTCACGCTGCCGTCCACAGCACCGGTAGCACTCCATGTGAACGTGGTGTTCGGTGGCTGCGGGGTGAGGAGCGCTTCGAGTGTGGCCGTTCCATTGATGCAAATCGTCGTGTCTGCCGAAGCGGTCAACGTCGGCGTGGGCACCGCACTCAACGTGATGGGAGCCTCAATGACGCAATTGTCGTCGCTGACCTGCACCACCAAGTCGCCCGGTGGCAGCCCTTGAACGTTCACCGAAGTAGGTTGGCTCGAGAAAGACGAACCGACCAAATCCGCGCCGTCATAAACCTCGATGGTCCACGGCCCGGTGGAACCGGCTGTTTCGATGGTCACCTCCAAGGTTCCGTCGTTTCCGAAGCAGGTCGGATCCTCGCCTGTAACCGCAATGTCAAACGATGGGGACACTTCCACTTGGTCGGTGGTGCTGCACCCCGGCAGGAAGCTCCAACCGCCTGTCACCGTGTACGTCACTGGGGAATTGATGGAAGGCGAGAGCGGGGACGGAGTGTCTGCCCCTACGAGGTCATCGGCGGGCGACCACGACCAATCGATGCCGCTCGCGTTGGTGCACCCTACGGTGTACTGCCAAGGCAGGTAGTTTGTCGAGCTGGCGCATGACACGCTTCCGTCGGAGGAGAAGCTGATGGTGAGGCAGCCCTCCGCGTTGGTAGCGGTGAAGGTTTGGCCTGTTAAATCCCCGCTGATGGGGCCCGCTAAGAGGGGCGAATTCACATCCGGCCCATCGTAAACCATGAATGGATCGAAGAAATTCTCCACTGTCCCCTGCTGGAAGCTCACCGTCATGAACGTTGAACCATCCCCCGGCACATCCGGGCAAAAAGTCCAAGTGAAGTTCTCGCCGTTGTCGTAGCAATATTCGTAAGCGCCTGCATCCTCGCTGCACACCGCTGCATCTGCATCCACCAAGCCGCTGCCGAGCTGGAAGTCGCCGCAAGCGAAGAAATCGCTGCCCGCCGTGATGTTCGGGGGATCCAACACTTCAATGGTGATGGTGGTGTCCCATTGGCAACCGAAGTTGTTCTGCACCACGTAGTCAAAGTCGTAACTGCCGGCTTGGTCAAACACCATGTCCGCGTAATCCCCCGGAGCATCCAACCCGACGAACCCGTAGTCCCCGGGTTGCAAATCCCAGTAGCTGGAATCCGACTCCACCCCGATGGTGGGCGTGAAGGTCGTCACACCGGGCACGATTTCTGGATCGAACTCCATGGACCAGTTGAACAAGTAGCCGTTGTCCCCGAGCCACTGGTCGTGCACGTAGAACGTCCACACCCCATTCAACGGACAGCCCACGAGGTCGCACATGTCACCACAGGGCAGGTAATCGCCCGCAGGCACCGTCGCGCCGTTGGCCACCGCCGGGTTGCTTGGGTCGTCCATGATGAACTCTGCGTCCATCGACCACGTGTATTCCCAACCAATTTCCGCCACCGGATCGCCCAAGTTGTTGCCCCCGAGGTCCGGGTACATGCACCCCGTCGCATCGGGCTGCCCACTTGGGCCGTTGTCCAATAAAAGCATCTCTTGGCCATTCGGGCATTCCACCCAGATCGTCAAATCGCCAATGAAGGTGTGCTCCATGACGGCCGAAATGCCAAGGATGTCCTCGCAGGATTCGACCACTTGGCCGTCATCGAAGAAATCGATGGTCATTTGGGAATCGAACGGCACGTTGGAATTGTCCGGCAGCGGCTGCTCTTCCGCAACGGAAACAGGCGGCAAGGCCGTCCACGTCACGCTTTGATACCCCGAACCATCGAGGAAGGTGGGCTGGTTCACGCAGACCGGCGACTCCGTCACGGTGTTGAACAACGGGAGGGTGCTGACCAACACCTGGAAGGGTTCCAAATTCGTGCTCTGGCACCCGTTGTCGTCCTCCACCACGAGCGTAACCAAGTACTCGCCAGGTTCCGTGTAACTGTGAACGGCGGTGGGGTTCGCTGCCGTGGTCACCTCCCCGTCGCCCCAATTCCAAATCCAATTCTCCAAAGGAGCCCCGTCGCCTGTGCTCGCCCCACCATCGAAGGTCACTTCCTGCTCGGGGCAAACCCCAACACTCAGCGGATTGCCGTCAAAGGCTTCCGGGTCAATCAAGTCAAAAGCCGAGACCGGCGTGGTGCAAGGGGTCACGCACGACAATTCAGCCGCCCAGCCGATGGCGCCCGCGGTCGCCCCGTTCAAGCAAACGAACTGGAACGTCAAGCACCCCGTCGGGTTGTTCAGCGAAGCCGTTGCGGTCACGTCTTGGAAGTTGTTCCCGGTTCCAGCCCCGATGAGTGGGGCCGCCGTGGAGTTCCCGTCGTAGATGAGGAGGACGTCGTTGTTGTTGGGGTTGGCGTTGGTTTGCAGCTGGAACGAGATGAACGACGCGGCCACGGCGTCTCCAAGATTCTCAGGACAAATCGTCACCGTGTAATTGGCGTTCGTGTAAGGCCCGCCACTCGGATCCCCGATGTCTCCGTCGTCCACGAACAACCCCTCGCACGTCGTCACGTCGCCGCCGTTGATTTGGAAAACCTGCCCCCAACCCGTGGCGACAAGCGCCCCCAACAACCACCCTAAAATGACACCTCGTTTCAGTTCCATGCGATTCATGCGACCATGCGTTTCAACGTACAAAGTTCTCCATTTCAAGACATCTTCCGAGGCAAAGGGGTTGCATGTTTGAACGACTTTTTCCACCGGCGCGGCGTGGCCTCCACCTCCCTCCCTCTTCCGCGGCGGATGGCAAGCAAAAGGGCGGCTGGTTCGGCCGCCCTTCCTGGTTCAAGTTGTCCAAATACGGGGTTCACTCCACACGGACAACGTCGGTATACATCATGGGGTGCCCTTCGTGGTCGCTCATCTTGAGGACCCATGTGAATCGCCGGCCGGAAGCGACCTCGTCACAAGGCAACTCCCCCTCCCACGGTTGGAGTGCATTTTCAGAAGTGAACACCTCGGTGCCTTCCGCGTCAAAAACGGAGAAAACCCACGCCCCTTCTGCCTCTTTGGCAGCTCGCGGCAAGAACGTATCGTACCGGCCGTCCCCATCGGGTGAGAAACTCGACGGCGCACCCGCCCCCAACCGATTGCCTAAACGGAGCGTGGCCGAGGCGTGGTCTTGGCAACCGTAAGCATTGCTCGCAATCAAGTGCACAGGGTATTCGCCGGGCACCTTCAATTCCGCCTTCGCTTGGTTCAGCTTCTCTTCTCCGAGCAACCACGTCGAGCTGCTCGAACGCTCCGTTTCGTTCACCAACTGCACCGCCACGGTTTTGTCACCGACTGCTTTCGGTAGTTCCCAATCCAGATCTGCTGTGGGCCGTGGGCGCACCACGATCATGTTCTCCACCGTGCGGGTCCGGATCTGGCCATCGTTGTGGCTGCGGACCGAGATGGTGATGTCGTAGGTTCCCGGGCGATTGAACACGTGAGAAGGCTCCGACTCGCTGCTGAAGGCACCGTCCCCAAAATTCCAGAGGAACGAACCTTCGGCCCAATTGCCATCCAACTTAAACGAGACTTCTGTGCCTTCGCAGGCCTCCTGAACAGAACTTTCAAAGCCCAGCAAGGCTCCAACTGCCTCCTCCTCCGTAATCGGGTCAGGTGTGGATGCCTCGCGATCCGCCGCAACGGCTGCTATTTCTTCTCCGACGGATGCGGCATGCACCCGCGCAGTGGCATTCGCCCGATCGGTTGCCGCATTCTTCTCGGCAGATTCGACGACGGGAGTCGCTGCCGCATCCGTCGGATCGGCGATGACCAACGAACTCGACGTGCGCGCAGCGTGTTCAGGGGTGTTGGAATTGGAAACGGCCTCAGCTGCACCACGGAGGTTTGCGGTGGCACCGCCCTCAAACTTCTCCCAGCCGCCTTCACCGCGCTGTTCCACCGACGGGCCACCAGTCAACCCCTCAGCCGGCTCCTCGTCGCGCACCATCAGCCATCCGAACAAACCCAACGCTACCGCCGTTGAGGCCGCAGCCACCCGTCGCGCTACCCGGTAACGGCGAGACAGGTCACTTTGCCCGGCGGAACTGGCATGTTCTATCGCCGCCTCAAAGGACGCAAAGTCCGGGGTCACGTTCGGTTCATAACCGTCGAACGCCGACCGGAGTTGTTCATCAAAAGCATTCATCTCAGGCATTCCGAGGTGATTTAATTTTCCTTCTCGCCCCGAAGCGCGAGCAGGTGGTGTCGTATGTTCCGCCTGGCCTTCGCCAGGTTCGATTTGGACGTTCCCACAGAAATCCCCAATTCATCGGCGATTTCCTGGTGTCCCAGGTTTTCGAAGACATACAAGTTGAACACGGCCCGGTACACCGGGGTGAGCTGCTCCATGGCTTCCAACACATCGTGGACATTGAATGAATCGTCTTCATCCAAGTCGTCGGGTGCGGGGCCATCGCTCTCCAATGCATCCATCGTGGCTTCATCGCCCGATTCCCATCCCATAGCGCGCTTGCGCCGGATGAAATCGATGGCGGTGTTCACCATGATGCGCCGAATCCAGCCTTCAAAAGAACCTTTCGAGGTGTAGCCTTCGATGTTCGAGAACACCTTCAGGAACCCCTCTTGCAACACATCCTGGACCGAATCGTGATCCGAGATGTAGCGCAGGCAAACCCCAAACATCCCGCGGTAGTACCGCTCGAAGACCCATTGCTGGGCCCGCCGTTCGCCGCGCTTGCAACCATCGATGGCTGCACGCACTTCGGAGTCGGAGCTGCTTTGCGCTGTGTTCAGGACGCTCATGTTGTGGAAAGGTTGCCTTGAATTGTACAACAAGGTGAAAACCAACCTCTGCGCGAAGATAGGACAAGGGCGACATCCGCCTGCGCGTTGTACCTTTGGGCCATGCGTATTGTTGTTGGTTTATCGGGGGGCGTGGACTCGAGCGTCGCGGCACATCTGTTGCTCGAAGCGGGGCACGAAGTGATCGGCTTGTTTATGCGCAATTGGCACGATGAGAGCGTCATCATTGACGAGGCTTGCCCTTGGATCGATGACAGCCAAGACGCCATGTTGGTGGCGGAGCATTTGGGCATTCCGTTTCAGGTGTTGGACATGAGCGCACAATACAAGGAGCGGATTGTGAACTACATGTTTGACGAATACGCTGCCGGCCGGACACCGAATCCGGATGTGCTCTGCAACCGCGAGATCAAGTTCGACCTGTTTTTGCAGGCGGCGCGCGACCTTGGGGCAGAAGCAGTGGCCACTGGGCACTATTGCCAGCGCGAGGAGATCGCAGGGCCAGACGGGCCGGTGTACCGGTTGTTGGCCGGGGCGGATCCGAACAAGGACCAGAGTTACTTCCTGTGCCAGTTGACCCAAGCCCAGTTGGAGGCGGCGCGGTTTCCGATCGGGGGGATGCAGAAGCCGGAGGTGCGGGATTTGGCCCGTCAAATCGGCTTGCCCACCGCGGAGAAAAAGGACAGCCAGGGCCTCTGCTTCATCGGCAAAGTGCGCCTGCCCGAGTTCCTGCAGCAGCAGCTCGCACCGAAGGAAGGCGACATCGTCGAGATCGAGCATGCGCACCCCCGGTTCGAGGAAGCGAGGGACGCGGCCGTGCCGTTGCATTGGCGGCCGCATGACGGGAAGGTGGTGGGCCGGCATCCGGGCGCGCATTACTTCACGGTGGGCCAGCGCCGGGGGATCAATGTGGGCGGCAAGCCGGAGCCGCTGTTCGTCCTCGAGAAGGACGTAGAAACGAACACGTTGTATGTAGGCCAAAGCGAACGCCACCCCGGCCTCATGCGCCACGCTCTATACATCCAGCTCGACGAGGTGCACTGGGTGCGGCCCGACCTCGCCCTCGCGCCCGGCGAGCAACGCGAGGACTGGCAGTTCCGCATCCGCTACCGGCAACCACTGCAAAAAGGCCGCCTCGAACACCTCGGCGACCGGCTGCGGCTGACCTTCCTCACCCCGCAATCCGGCGTGGCATCTGGGCAATTCGCTGCATGGTACGCTGGCAACGAGGTGGTTGGATCCGGGGTCATTGCCGGCTGATGCAACCCTTTCGGTTGGTTCGTGTTATCCTTGTGAACCAATCGTAACCACATGTTTGCCATTCGCAACCTTGCTGCGGTCCTCGCAGCCACCCTCCTCAGCACGGCCGCTTGGGCCCAAGACTGCGCCTCCACGGGGCTCGTCGAAGTGACCGCCGGTTCATGGGGCGAAGAAATCAGTTGGAGCCTCATGGATGAGGCCGGCGTCACCGTTGCAGAAGGATCGGATTACGCCAGCTTCAGCAACAGCGCGGTGGACATCTGCCTCGGCAGCGGCTGCCACACCTTGCTGCTGTTGGACTCCTTCGGGGACGGCTGGAACGGGGCGAGTTGGACCTTGACCGATGCTTCTGGCCAAATCTTTGGCCCCTACACCCTGCCCACCGGCAGCTCCGCCGCCATCGACGTGCCCATCGAAGGCACGTGCGGCACGGCCACCGAGGGATGCACGGACCCCGATGCCGTGAACTTCAACCCCGACGCCACGGAGGACAACGGATCCTGCTTGTACGAGGCCGACTGCCTCGAATGCAACCCGGACGAATGGGACCCGGTTTGCGCGCTCGACCCCACCACGGGCCAAATCTACACCTACCCCTCTCCGTGCATTGCAGCCTGTTCAGGCGCGGAACTCCTCATCGAATGGGACTGCGAAGGAGTCACCGCCGGCTGCACCGACCCGACCGCGGTCAACTACAACCCGTATGCCTCCGTCGACGACGGCAGCTGCATTGCAGCGTGTGAGGACGGCGGAACACCGGCCACGTTCTACTTGTGCACGTTCGCCAACGGCAACGAAGTTGCGCTCGACATCGTGCACGAATCAGGGGACACCTTGTATAGTGAATCCGGCTTCGGCAATGTGGCCATCATCTACGAAGACTTCTGCCTCGAAGGCGGTTGCTACACGGCCACACTGAGCAACAACGCGGGAAACACGGGTTGGTACAACGGCTACTTCACCTTGAACGGCAGCAACATCAGCCTCTACAACATCACCCTGAGCGATGACGCCACCAGCGCCACCTTCGCGTTCTCCACGGATGGCAGCTGCGCCAGCGTGCCGGGCTGCACCAACGCGGAGGCGCCCAACTACGATCCGGAGGCGACCTTCGATGACGGCAGCTGCCTGCCCGTTTGTGCATGCGACGATGAACCTTATGAACCGGTTTGCGTGTGGGACTGGACCAACGGGGAATACATCACTGTGGACAACCTGTGCGAGGCGGAGTGCCTGGGGTGGAGCATCGTGTGGGTCGGCGACTGCAGCGAGCAACCGGTTTACGGGTGCACGGACGCATCCGCCTTAAACTACAATCCAGAAGCCACCATGGACCAAGGGTGCTTGTTTGCGCCAGAGTGTGAAACGGGCCAAATCGAGGTGAGCATCGAAATGTACGCCGACGCCACCCTGCCCTACTGGCAGGCCTTCTTCAGTGTATCGAATGCGTTGGAACCGGGAATCGCCAACATCGTCACCTACTCCACAGACAGCGCCACGTACGGTGTGGGATGCTTGGACCCGGGTTGCTACAACTTCTGGGCTTACGAATCCATGGGTTCAGATTTGGTCACCATCGAAGCCACTGCCGGCGACGAAACCACGGCGTTCACCCTCGAACCAGGCGCCTACTCCAACACCTGGGGATGGGCCGTGGGCATCGACGAACCATGCACGGTACAATACGGAGGTTGCACCGACCCTGAAGCCGAGAACTACAATCCTTCAGCCACCTTCGACAACGGCAGCTGCACCTACCCCTTGGAGTGCGATGAGGGCATTGTGGCCACGCTTTACCTCTGCACTTTCAGCAATGGGGAGGCCGTCGGCCTGAACATCTCGGCTTCGGATGGCACGGTCATCTACGACCAGCAGGGGTATTCTGACATGGAAATCATGTACACGGAAATCTGCATCGACCCGACCGAATGCTACACCGTGACCCTGTCCAACTTGTGGAACGACTACGGGTGGTACGGCGGGTACTACTGGATCGATGCGGAAGGCATCCAAATTGGCGGGGGTGAATTGTCGGATTGGGAAACCACGGCGACGGATACCTTCGGCTGGTTTGGCGCGTGCGATGCAGAGGCCACTTGGGGCTGCACAGACCCGACAGCGTCCAACTACGACGAGACGGCAACGGTTGATGACGGT
>CBFHPD010000189.1:0-2885 GCA_965657495.1 uncultured Flavobacteriales bacterium | reverse complement strand
GGAGCGCGTTGAAGTGGAGGAGTTCGATGAAAGCAGCTTGCACATGCGCCAATTGCTCAAGACGAAGTTGAGCGACATGGACTTGAGCGTTCGGGCATTGAATTGCTTGAAGGCGGCGGACATTGAGTCATTGGGAGATTTGGTCTCCTACAACAAAAACGACCTGCTCAAATTCCGCAACTTCGGTAAGAAGTCGTTGACGGAGCTCGAGGATTTGGTCGAGAGCAAAAGCTTGACGTTCGGCATGGACGTGGGCAAATACAAACTGGACAAAGAGTGAAGCCATGCGTCACAACAAGAAATTCAATCACCTCTCCCGTCAAAAGGGACACCGGAAGGCGATGCTTTCCAACATGGCATGCTCCCTCATTGAGCACAAGCGCATCAACACGACCGTAGCCAAGGCGAAGGCGTTGCGTTCTTTCGTTGAACCCTTGGTAACCCGTTCGAAGGAGGACACGACGCACAGCCGTCGGGTGGTCTTCTCGCAATTGGGCAGCAAGTACGCTGTAACGGAACTATTCCGCGCAGTGGGACCGAAGGTGGCAACACGTGACGGCGGATACACCCGCATCATCCGTACGGGCAACCGGTTGGGTGACAACGCTGAAATGTGCTTGATCGAGTTGGTCGATTTCAACGACATCTACGGCACGGAGACGAAGAAGAAGCGTTCTCGCCGTTCACGTCGCGGAGGCGCGACCAATGCGGGTGAAGCATCGGCTGCGGAAGCTACCGCGGTTGATGAAGCCCCTGCAGCTGAGGCAGCAGAGGCGCCCGCTGCAGACGATGCAGCACCGGCAGCAGATGCTGAGGCTACCGAGGGCGAAGAGCCCAAGGCCTGATTTCATTGAACCTGATTGAAAAGGGGGAGCGGTCGCTCCCCCTTTTTTCGTGGATATCCTTTTGAAAAGCAGGTGCTCACCTCCTTGGGAGGCGGAGTATCTTTGCGGCATGGCAAAGGACTTTTCTCAGGCACATCCAGCGGTGCTCTTGCTCGCTGATGGCACGCGCTTTGAAGGCGTTTCGATTGGTGCGCAGGGCACGACAGTGGGGGAAATTGCTTTCAATACGGGCATGTACGGCTACCAGGAGATCTTCACCGATCCGAGTTATTTCGGCCAAATCCTGGTCATGGCCACTGCTCACATCGGCAACTATGGAACCATCGCCCAGGAAGTGGAGTCGGAACGGGTTCAATTGGCGGGGTTGGTGACGAAGAATTTCAGTGCGTTTGGCAGCCGCGCCGGTGAGGTGGAGGAATTGCAGCGGTACTTGGCTGAAGACGACGTAGTGGGCATTTCCGGCGTCGATACGCGGGCCTTGGTGCGCCACATTCGGGAACACGGGGCCATGAACGCCATCATATCGTCGGAGGAATTGGATGAGCAAGCCTTGCAAGACCGGTTGGCCGCGGCGCCGAGCATGCAAGGCTTGGAGTTGAGCAGCCGGGTCACGACTGCGGATGCTTACGAAGTGGGGCAGGAGGAAGGCAAGCGGGTTGCGTTGTTGGACTTGGGGGTGAAGCGAAGCATCACGCAATGCCTGGTAGATCGCGGGTGCCGCGTGCGGGTCTTTCCGCTCGGGACGGCGTTGGAGGAGATGATGGCGTGGAATCCAGAGGGGTTCATGCTGTCCAACGGACCGGGCGACCCGGCGGCCATGCCAGGGACCATTTCCACCGTGGGAAAAGTGGTGGAGACGGGGTTGCCGGTGTTTGGGATTTGCTTGGGGCATCAGGTTTTGGCCTTGAGTCAAGGGCTGAAGACGGAAAAGATGTTCAACGGCCACCGCGGGGTGAATCACCCGGTGAAAAACTTGCGTACCGGTAAGAGCGAAATCACGTCGCAGAACCACGGCTTTGTAGTGGAACAAGCGAGTGTGGACGCCCATCCAGACGTGGAGCTGACGCATGTGCATTTGAATGACGGCACCGTGGCGGGCATTGCGCTGAAAGGCAAGCCGGTGTTTTCTGTACAGTACCACCCCGAGGCGTCGGCGGGGCCGCACGATAGCCGGTATTTGTTCGATGATTTCGTGGGCTCCATCCGGGAGGCAGCGGCGGTTTGAATGGACCGCTTGAAATCGTAACTTGCGGCGCCTTTGCGGGTCTGAATGAGAGACCTGAGCCGGCGGGAGCACCGGCATCACACCTGAAATTCCGAAGCGATGAGCTACATTGATGAAATTTACGCGCGCCAAATTTTGGACTCGCGCGGCAACCCCACCATCGAGGTGGAAGTGACCACCATTGAAGGCGCGTTTGGGCGCGCGGCGGTGCCTTCGGGTGCCTCGACGGGAATCCACGAAGCGGTCGAATTGCGCGATGGCGGTGACGAGTGGATGGGCAAGGGGGTAACCCAGGCCGTGGAGCACGTCAACACCGTGTTGGCCGACGAACTCAATGGGTTCGACGTGACGGACCAGCGCATGATCGACCAAGTCATGATCGATTTGGACGGGACAGCGAACAAGGGAAAGTTGGGGGCCAACGCCATCCTCGGGGTGTCGTTAGCGGTGGCGAAGGCTGCAGCAGAAACCGTGGGGGAGAGCCTCTACCGCTACATCGGCGGGGTGAATGCGCACACGCTTCCTGTGCCGATGATGAACATCCTCAACGGCGGCTCGCACGCGGACAACAAGATCGACATCCAGGAGTTCATGATCATGCCGGTCGGAGCAGAGACCTTCTCGGACGGATTGCGCATGGGCACGGAAGTGTTTCACCACCTCAAGTCCGTGTTGAAAGGCAAGGGCCACTCTACCAATGTGGGGGATGAAGGCGGGTTTGCGCCCAACTTGGGTTCCAACGAAGAGGCCATCGAGGTGGTGCTCGAGGCCATCGAGAAAGCGGGATACAAGCCGGGCGACGACATGCTCATCGC
>CBFHPD010000188.1:0-10078 GCA_965657495.1 uncultured Flavobacteriales bacterium | reverse complement strand
CCGGGCTGGAGTGGCGGTGGGTGCGCCGAACGGAATTGCGGGACGGGGATTTGGCCTTCCCCATCGACCGTTATGTCGCGGAACACATCCTGTAAAAACGCCGGCCCGGCGCCCGCAAGGGCAATGCGTTGCAAGAAATGAACATGCTCGGAATGTGCCCTACCTTGCTCCATGCGCTTTTTGCTGGTTTTTTGGTTGGTTGCGGCGACAATTCTGGAGGCAATCCTTGGCTTCATGCTTTTTGTGGCATTGGGCATGAGTTCGATGATGTTCACTTCCCAAGCGGCCTTTGAACGCCCGTTGACGTGGTTTGTCATCGGTGGATTGCTTTGTTTGCTGGCCGCTGTGGGGGCGATTGCCGTGATCCAGTGGGTGCTGTTTGGGTTGAAAAAGCCGCGCGCGGCAGTTGCGGTCAGCCTCATTCCCGTGGTGGTGATCCTGTTCGCCAATCCGCTGGAGGAGGCACTCACGGACTGGATGCGAAGGATGGACGCGGAATCGCGTGTGGAGCGGACGGTGGGGGAGGCGTTTGCAGGGATTTGGCCCGCATCCAAGGGGCATCAGTCCAACAGGCCCCAACGCTCGTTCACGCAGGCGTCCACATGCTCCACGAGGTGCATCGGCGTCATCGTCCGCCAGCCCAATTCCGCCAGCTCACCGCCCAAGGCAAAGTAGCTGTCCACGTCGATGGCCTGCATGTCCGCGATGACGTGCTCGCGGAAGTTCAGCAGCGCAATCCAGCCGTCGTCTTCGGTCGCTTCCTCGAACCACTCCTCGTAATAGCAGTCGTCGCTGTGGTGAAAATTCAGCACGTTCTCGCCGATGAGCACGAATTTCCGCACGCCCTCGGCCAGCAGCTCATCGATGACGTTCCGCTTCAGCAGCGCGATGTCGTTGTACAGGCAGTCGTTCCATTCACCGATGAATTCGAGGATGGCGCAGCGGTCATCGTAGTCGACGTAAAGGATTTTGCACAGCAGGGTAGGGGAGCCGAAGTCGTCCCATTGCGGGTGGATGTAGTGGTTGTAGACCAAACGCGAAAACTCCAGCTCGCTGTACTCCCGCCCGAAGAACGGCGACCGTTCGTCCTCACTCGCCACATAGTGGTTTCGCCACGCGTAATAGGGTTCCAACGTGTGCATCAGTCCTTCGCCGCTTCAAGTGCAGCCCGCACGCTGCCGTGTTCGTTCAGGAGGCGCGCGGCCTCGTCTTCGTCGACTCCGCTCCACTCCCGGATCATCCGCACGGCCCGTTCGTGCAGTTTGACATTCGTCGGCTTCAGGTCCACCATTTGCGATCCACGGACGTGACCCAGCCGGATGAAGGTCACGGTGGTGAGCATGTTTAGTACGTGCTTTGTTGCCGTGCCGGCATTCAACCGCGTGGATCCCGTCACGAACTCGGGGCCCGTGACGATTTCAATGCGTTGGTGCGCGGCGGCGGCCGCTTGCGACCCGGGATTGCAAACGAGGGCCACCGTGTGAAGGCCGTGTTCCCGAGCATCCGCAAGGCCGCCCACCACATAAGGCGTCCGACCCGAAGCCGCGATGCCCACCACCGTGTCCACCGCCGGGTCGGGCGCGTGCGCCTGCAAATCGCTCCAAGCCCCCCGCGGGTCGTCCTCCGCCCCCTCCACGGCCGTCCGAATCGCCCCATCTCCACCAGCAATCACCCCCACCACCCGGCCGGGCTCCACCCCGAATGTCGGCGGGCACTCGCTCGCATCCACCACCCCCAAACGCCCACTCGTCCCCGCCCCGATGTAAAACAGCCGCCCTCCAGCCCGCATCCGCGCTTCCACCACCTCAAGGACGGCCTCAACCGCAGGCAGTGCCCGCCCCACGGCCTCCCAGGCCGCCCGATCCGCCACGTGCATCCGTTCCACGAGGTCGCGCACCCCCGCCCCCTCGAGCGGCCCGTGCGCACCCACCTGTTCCGTCGGGGGAACACCCTGCTGTTGATTCTTCGCGTTCACGCCCCCAAAGATACGCCGCTCGCAGTCCGTACCTTTCGGTCCATGTCGATGAAATCCAGCATCCTCCTGGCCGCTTGCGCCCTGAGCTTCAGCGCAGCCGCCCAGTCCGACACCACGTCGAACGTCCTTCCTTTGAAATACACGGTCCAGTTCGCCGACGCCCGCCACGATTTCAACATCGGCAACCTCCGTGGCGCCCTCACCACCTACCGCGATCTGCTCGACGAGCTCCCCAGCGACGCCCGCACGATGCTGTGGATCGCCCGTTGCCACGCCGGCCTGCGCCGGGAGGACCTCGCCCTTCAGTACCTCGACAAGGTGGCGGCCGCCGATGAGAAGTTGGCGAACAGCGAGCAGCGGTTCCGGGGCGAGGTGTTGCACGCCCTCGGGCGTTATGAGGAGGCCATCACGGCCTTCACGCTGCACCTCGATTTTGACCAGCCGAGCGGGGAGGACCGGGAAGAGGTGGAGCGATTCGTCAACGAGTGCCGGCGCGCTTGGAATGCGACGGATCGCGCACTGGACTTGCCCATCACGCACTTCGGTTCAGCGATCAATTCGCGCTTTGACGAGTACGCGCCGCATTGGTCGCCGGACGGCTCGGCCATCGCTTTCACTTCCCGGCGGGATGGCGGGTTGAACGATGCCATCGACGAGGACGGCGATTTCCGCTTCTTTTCCGACATCTACGTGAGCCAAGCGGGTGCCCGCGCGGTGTTGCTGCCCGGCGAGGTGAACAGCATGGGGTACGACGCGTTGCTGAGTTGGCCGTCTGAAAACCAGTTGTTTGTCTACCGGAATGATGAGTTCTTGAGCGGCGATATTTGCGTCTCCGATCGCGATGGGGAAGGCAACTGGGGCCAAATCTCCCCCCTCCCCAAACCCGTGAACTCCACCTATTACGAAGGCTCCGCCTCCCTCACCCAGGACGGCAACACGCTCTACTTCATTTCCGAGCGCCCGGAAGGCCTCGGCCGGGGCGATGTCTACGTGTCTGAGCGCCGGGGCGGCGGGTGGTCCAAGCCTCAGCACCTCGGCTCCGTGGTCAACACCGACCGCGATGAGAAATTTGTGCAAGCCCTTGACGGCGGCCGGGTCCTCGTCATCGCGTCCAATGGCCACGCCGGTTACGGCGGCTACGACCTCTACCGGACAGAATTCATCGAGGGCGGCTGGTCGGTGCCGGTCAACCTCGGCATGCCCATCAACGGACCCCGCGAGGAATCCACGTTCTCCCTGAGCCCCGACGGCAAGCAGCTGCTCATCACCGCCGAGCGCCCCGAAGGCTACGGCGAGCGGGACATTTATCAAATGGACGTCACCGACCACCCCTTGCTCGGGGCCAATGTCGGTGCGGTGTGGTCGGGTTTGGTCACGGTCACCGTGCAAGATGAAGCCGGCGAGCCCGTCGCGGATGCCCAAGTGCGGCTGCGCGACACCCAAGGCGTCACCACCCTGCTCGAAGTCACCACCGACAAGCGCGGTGAAGCCGCCATGCGGCTGCCGGCCAACGTCACCTTCGTCGTCGAAGCATCGACGCGCAAGCTCGCTGGCGACACGAAATGGATCCGCTCCCAACCCGCTCCCGGTGCGGTCACCGACGCCATCACCGTTGCGGTGTCCAAACCGGACTGAACCCTGCAACAGCTAAGGGGGCATGGGGCTGCTTGAAGCGCGCTGCATGCGTTGAAATTCATTCATTCAGTAGGTGTTTGCTGCTTAATGAGTGAAATTTCATACCTGAATTGGTATGCGAAAAGCGATCGCCTTGTTGGGAGACATTGGCGCGTTTGTGCACCATCACCGCATGGATTTGATGAACCGGTGGTTGGTCCAGCAAGGTCGCCCGATGGGCAGCATGAATCCGGTGGAATCCTTGTGCTTCATCGGGAGTCGGGCGTTGGGGGCGTTGGAATTTGAACCCACCACTTTTTTAGGCAAGCGGCAGGGTATTGATCGCGAGGATGCGCTTGTTTTGGTGAAAACTGCAGGGGTGAAAAAGCCCGAGCCATCATCGATGAAGTGGTGGCCGTGGTTCAGCAGTGGCCGGCTTTTGCCGAGGATCAGCGGGTGGATGTGGCCAAATTGGAGGCCATCGGGCGGACGCTGCGGCTGGATGTGGCCTGAGGCCGTTCAGTGGGCGTTCCAAAAACGCCACGCCGCCTCCGCTTGAAGCATCAACATGTCCTGGCCGTTGAGCGTCATCGCCCCGCGCGCCTTGGCCGCCCGCAAGAAGGCCGTCTCCGGCGGATTGTAGACGAGGTCCACCACGAAATGCCGGCTCCCCACGCCGTCCCACGGGAGGGGCACCGCAGCGTCCACGTCCGGCGCGGTCCCCACGGGCGTGGCCTGAACGATGAGCCGGTGGTGCCGAACAGCCGCCGCTTCGATGGCGTCCAAGCGCACCCAACGGTAAGGCGTTCCCTCGGGTAAATCCCGGCGCACGAGGTGCACCACGTCAATGCCCAGCCCCTTCAGCGCGTACCGCACCGCCGCCGCCGCCCCGCCTGCCCCGACCACCAGCGCCCGGTCGTGGTCGCCGGTCAAAAACGGCCTGAGCGATCCCGCGAACCCCTCGGCATCGGTGTTGTGCCCCATCAGCCGGCCACCGGCCTCCCGCCGCACCACGTTCACCGCTCCGATGGCTGCGGCCGCAGGCGTCAAGCCATCGAGGTATTCCACCACCTCCTCCTTGAACGGCACGGTCACGTTCACCCCCTCCAACTCCGGATCGCCTGCGAACAACGCCTGAACGGCCGAGGCGGAAGGGCGTTCGAAGAGGGCATAGGAAGCGTCGGTGAGTCCGAGGCGCTCGAATTTGGCCTGGAAAAAACGCGGCGAAAAGGAATGCCCGAGTGATCGGCCCAGCAGGCCCCACTTGCGGCTCATGACCGGCGGGACTTCGCCATGCGGCCCACGCGATCCAGGCCCAAGACGAGCACGGCTCCCGCCACCGCAAGTGCAACGAGCGGAACGACGTCCTCACCCACCGGGGCGTTCACCCGGAAGTATTCCACGCGCCCATCGCTGTGGGTGTAGAGTTCACGCACCGCTTCCTTCCAGGGCCACAAGGCGTTCAGCGATCCGAGGAGGAAGCCGGTCAAGACGCTCAACGTTGCCGCACGGCGCTCCTCGAGCAGGCGCTTCAGCACCCGGCTGAACCCGAGCAAACCCACGACAGCTCCGGCGCCGAAGACGGCAATGCGCGTCACGTCAAACGATTTCAACGCACCGATGACGGCCGCGTACGCGCCCAAGATGAGCAACAAAAAACTTCCCGAAATGCCGGGCAGGATCATCGCACAGATCGCCACCGCTCCGCACGCGAACAAAAAGGCCGGGTGGTCCGATTGCATCAGCGGGGGCAGGGACGTGATGATCCCTGCAGCCGCGAGGCCGATGGAAGCGAGCACCCAACGTTGGGCCGTCCACCGCTTGATTTCACGTCCAACGAGCGGCACAGAGGCGGCAACGAGGCCGAAAAAGAACCCCCACAACCGTTCGGGCTCCTCTTCCAACAGCGAGTGCAGCAAGCCCGCAAGGGCAGCTACTGCCGAGAACACACCGGCCAGCAGCACCACGAGAAACGTCAAGTTCGCCGAACGCCACGTCGCCGCCACTCCTTCGCGGCGCAGTTGCCCGAGCAGGGAAAACCGCATCCCGGCGATGGTGCCGAGCAGTTCGTCATAGACGCCTGCAATGAAGGCAACGGTCCCGCCCGAAACGCCGGGCACAAGGTCCGCCACGCCCATCGAGAACCCGGTCAGGTAGACGCGGATCCAGTCCGCAGCGGTCCGGTTCATGCCACGTCCATCCCGGGGTCGATCGCTGCGGCCCACGCCGTGATGCCCCCCTTGAGGTTGTACAAGTTGTCGAAATCGCCCTTTTGGGCCAGTGCGGAAATGATGGCAGCTGCGCGTGCACCGGAGCGGCAGTGGACCACCACTGGCACGTCGCGCCGGATCTCGTCCTTGCGCGACAGGCAGAACGCCATGGGGATGTGCAACCCGCCGAGGTTGGACACCGCGACTTCGTGGATCTCGCGGATGTCGATGATTTGGTGGTCAACGCCCTGGTCGCGCCAGGCCTTCAGTTCCACGGGGGTGATTTCGCGCACGTCGCTCATGGTTCAGTCTTCTTCGACTTCGATTTCTTGCCGTTTGCCTTCTGCGAGTGCTTCGGGCAGGTATTCAAAAAAGGTGTCCCCGCGCAACCCCTGGCGCAATGCTTCGAGCGGAATCAAATCGTCCGGCCCGATGTTGCCCAAGTTCACGTTGGCCCCAAACTGCTTGATGAACCACACTTGCTGCGGCTTCTTGGGCGCTTCCCACAGGATGTCTTCGAGCGCCACATTGGCAAGGATGCGGCGGATGAGTTGCACGTGGGCGGATCCGTTGGGGCGGTAAATGCCGACCGTTCCGCTTTCGCGCGCTTCGGCGATGACCTTGAAACTGCCCGCATCGAGCTCGTTCTGCATCATCCGGATCCACTTGTTGGGGCTGATCAAAATCCCTTCTTCCTTGGAGCCCACTTCGCTAAGTACCTGGTAGTTGGCCGATAGCTTGCGGATGATTTCGCACTTCTCGTCGTGGGGGATCACCATGCTGCCGTCGCTCACTTCGAGGCACTCGATGCCGAGGCCGTCGATGAAGCGGAGGTACGCGTCCATCTCGTTGCGGATGAAGAACGCTTCAAACAAGGTGCCGCCGCCGTAGACCTGCATGCCCGCGTCCTTGTAGAGCTTGATTTTGTCCTTCACCCGCGGCGTGATGAGGGAGGTGCCAAATCCAAGCTTCAAGAAATCAACCAAATCCTCTCCTACGTCGATGAGGTCTTCCGCTTGCCGGATGCTGAGTCCTTTGTCCATGACCATGGTCATGCCGTTGGTGCGCGGCTTGACCGTGCGTTCTGGGAGGTGCTTCAAAATGGAGTTCGTCATGGTTTGAATCGTTCGTACCGTTCCATGAAGCGCGCATCATTGGCAAGCGCAGGGAAATGGTTCAACAAGGTTTCTGCTCCATCGAAATGGAGGGTGAGCAATTGCTCGAGTAAAACAAATGCCTGCGCGTCGCGTCGCAGCGCGTGCAAACTTAAAAATTCTCGGTAGCGCAAATCCATCGGCTCGTCCACCGTTTCCGCGGCTTCTGCCACCACGGCCAACGCCGCTTCGTGGAGGTCCCGGCGTTGGAGGTGGTCCACCCGTTCGAGCCAAGCGTCCGCTAATTTCGGATCGGCCTGAACGGCGGCGAGGTATTCGCGTTCTGCTTTCGGATGGTCTTCGAGTTTGGCCCAGGTGGCCGCGAGCAACAGGCGGAAATCCGCGTGCCCCGGCTCCAACTCAGCCGCCCGCTGAAAATGGGCGAGCGCCTCCCGGAACTCCCCGGCTTGGTCCGCCAACACCCCCAACCCCACGTGCGCGTCGGCGAACAGTGGGTCCCGGCTCAGCGCCTCGTGGTACGCATGGAACGCATCCTCCCACCGCTGCAGCTTTTCGAGGCATTCGCCCAAGTAGCACCACGGCGCCGCGCCTTCCGGCTCAATCGCGATGGATTCCCGGTACGACACGAGGGCGTCCTCGTACCGCTCGAGGTGCATGAGCACTTCCGCCTTTTGCAGGTAAGCGGGAGCGAATTGGTCTTCGATGGCCAGGGCGAAGTCGAACGCTTCGATGGCGTCGGGGTAGCGTCCCCGTTGGCTTTGAATGTTCCCGAGGTTGTACCACGCACCGAAGCTGTAGGGCTGGTCATCGAGGAACTTCTCGAGGTATTTCACAGCGTCCGTGAATTGGCCCAACTGCTCGAAGCAGAAGGACAACTCGTACACCGCGCCCTCGTTCAACGGGTTTTCCTCGAGCGCTTGCTTCAGGTAACGGACCGCCTTCCGCCAATCGCTCAAGTGCTCGTATTCAAAAGCCAAATCCAGCAGCACATCCGGACGGAATTCGCTGTCAACCGTTTTCAAGGCTGCCTTGAGGTGGTGGATGGCCAAATGGTGCTCCTGCATCTGGCTGTAAATGCTCGCCAGCGCCGTGTGGATCTCGTCATTGAGCGGCTCAAATTCCAGCAGCCGCTTCAACCGCGGCACCGCTTTCACGTGCTGCCCGGTGACCGCCATGAATTGCGCTTCTCGCAACTGCAATGTCAGGCTCACCGGGTGCAACCGCAACCCAACTTTCAGCACTTGGCGCGCTTTATCGTGCATTCGCCGCTCCATGTAATGGTCGAGCAGCGCTTCGATTTCTTCCACATCGAAGAACCCCACGCCGCCCGTTTGCAACGCTCCTTCGAAGCGCTGCACCAGGTTGCCGAATTCACTCTCGTTCTCGTATGGGCGCCACTCTTCGTGCATCACATCCAAAACTAAGCGCACAAAGGTCATGAACATTCGCTCCCCTTCCTTCACTTTTGCACAGAATCCCCCAAATGTTTCCACGGACCCCGCTGCCTCGGAGCCAAATCAAGCACCAAACCCCACCGCGCGCTACCTTCGCGTCCATGCTGATTCAATCCATCTCAGGCATCCGCGGCACCATTGGAGGTCCGGCGGGTGAAGGGCTCACGCCCGCGGACATCGTGCGATTCGGAGCGGGCTATGCGCGGTGGGTAAAAGGAAAGTCCAACGAGCGCCCCCGCGTCGTCATCGGCCGCGACGCCCGCCTCAGCGGCCAAATGGTCCGAGACGTCCTCGTCGGCACCCTCACCGCTTATGGCGTCGACGTCCTCGACCTCGGCCTGAGCACGACCCCGACCGTCGAACTCGCCGTGCCCGCCGAGGGCGCCCAGGGTGGCATCATCCTGACCGCCAGCCACAACCCGCGCCAGTGGAACGCCCTCAAGTTGCTCGACGCCCGCGGGGAGTTCCTGAATGCGGCGGAGGGCGAGCGCGTGCTGGCGTATGCGGCGGAGCCCGGCGATGCGGCGCAGGTCGATGATTTGGGCCAAATCCAATTCGATCGCGCTTGGATGCAACGCCACGTCGACCACGCCCTCTCCCTCGAACTCGTCGACGCCCCCGCCGTCCGCGCCGCCGGCCTCAAAGTCGCGGTCGACGCCGTCAACAGCAGCGGCGGCGTGATCATGCCGATGCTCCTCGAAGCGATGGGCGTCGAGGTCGTTCGCGTGCACTGCGAGCCCACGGGCGACTTCGCCCACAACCCCGAGCCGCTGCCGAAGCACCTCACCGACTTGTCGGATGCCGTGGTGCGGGAGGGCTGCGACCTCGGCATCAGCGTCGATCCGGACGTGGACCGGCTGGCCTTTGTTTGCGAAGACGGGGCGTTCTTCGGCGAGGAGTACACGCTCGTGGCCGTGGCTGACTACGTGCTGAGTCGCACGCCTGGGAATACCGTGAGCAACATGAGTTCGACGCGGGCGTTGCGGCAGGTGACCGAGGCGCGGGGCGGGACGTACACGGCGAGCGCGGTGGGCGAGGTGAACGTGGTGGCGGCGATCGAGGCGACCGAGGCCGTGATCGGCGGGGAGGGGAACGGGGGCGTGATTTACCCGACGTCCCACCGGGGCCGCGACGCGGTGGTGGGCACGGCCTTGTTCTTGACGCACCTCGTGCAGAGCAGCTTGTCCGCCAGCGCACTCCGGGCGTCGTATCCGGAGTGGGTGATTTCGAAGGACAAACTGGATTTGCCGGAAAGTGGCGTGGAAGAGGCGCTGGCCGCCCTCGTGGCGGCGCACCCGGATGCCGAAGTGAATACGGTGGACGGCGTGAAGTTCGACCTGCCCGAGGGGTGGGTGCACTTGCGCCGGTCGAACACCGAGCCCATTATCCGGGTCTATGCCGAGGCGGAGACCGCGGAGGCGGCGGCGGCGCTGGGAGGGCGGTTCAAGGAAGAGCTGGCGGGGCTGTTGGCGGTGCGGGATTTGGCCTAAATTGCGGGCCGCAAAAGCAAAAGGAGAAGCGCAATGACCGTCTACCTCGATAACGCTGCCACCACTGCGATGGCGCCCGAAGTCCTTGAAGCCATGTGGCCTGTGATGCACCATTGCTACGGCAATCCGTCCTCGAGCCACGCCATCGGACGTCGCTCGCGTGTCCAAGTAGAGCAGAGCCGCCGGTCCATGGCCGCGCAACTGAATTGCCACCCGTCGA
>CBFHPD010000187.1:0-20140 GCA_965657495.1 uncultured Flavobacteriales bacterium | reverse complement strand
AGCGGAGTCAATGAACACCCTCCCCTGGATGTCGCCAAACGCCGCACGAAAGCGCTTGAGCAGCTCCTTGAGCTTCCATTTCACCACGAAATGGTAGTCCTCGCCGAGGGCGTATGCCGCCACGCGAGGGGCATCGGGGTCGGCCGGCCGATCGGGGTTGTGGTATGTGTGGAGCAAACTGACCACGGTCTGCGTGCCGGGAACGAGCAAGGTGGGGTCCAGGCGTTTTTCGATGTTGCGTTCGAGGTAGGCCATTTGGCCGGCGTAACCGGATTTGAGCCACTGCTCCAGCCGCTCCGCCTCATCGTTCAGTCGCCCGGCTCGCGCGAAGCCAATGGCCGCGAAACCCAGCGCCGCCGCTTCGCGCTCCAACCACGCGCGCTGCTCCGATTGCTGCCAAGCCGTCCGCCCCATCCTCAGCTGTCAAACAACGTGCCCGATTGGGCCTGTGGCGTGCGGCCCAAATGCCGCCACGCCTCCTCGGTAGCCTGCCGCCCGCGTGCCGTTCGCATGAGCAAGCCCTCTTGGATCAGAAACGGCTCGTAGACCTCCTCCAACGTGCCCGCGTTCTCGCCGATGGCCGTGGCGATGGTCCCGATGCCCACCGGCCCGCCTTTGAATTTGTCGATGAGGACGCTCAAGATGCGGTTGTCCATCTCATCAAGCCCCCGCTTGTCCACGTTGAGGGCGTCAAGGGCCATGGCGGTGATGTCCGGGGTGATGGTGCCGTCGCCTTTGACCTCGGCGAAGTCCCGCACGCGGCGGAGCAAGGCGTTGGCAATCCGTGGGGTTCCCCGGCTGCGGGAAGCGATTTCGAGGGCCGCTTGGGATTGGCACGGCAGGCTGAGGAGCCGGGCACTCCGCTCGATGATCGCCATGAGCGTCTCGGCATCGTAATACTGCAGCCGGAGGTTGATGCCAAACCGGGCCCGAAGCGGCGCCGTGAGCAGCCCTGAACGCGTCGTCGCCCCTACCAAGGTGAACGGCTCGAGGTCGATTTGAACGGTGCGGGCATTGGGGCCCGCGTCGATGACGAGATCGATCCGGAAATCCTCCATCGCGCTGTAGAGGTACTCCTCCACCACGGGGCTGAGCCGGTGGATTTCATCAATGAACAAGACGTCGTGGGCTTCGAGGTTGGTCAACAGGCCCGCGAGGTCGCCCGGCTTGTCAAGCACCGGTCCGGAGGTCGTCCGGATGTTCACCCCCATTTCATTGGCGACGATGTTAGCCAGCGTGGTTTTGCCCAGCCCCGGGGGGCCGTGAAACAACACGTGGTCCAACGCCTCCCCCCGCTGCCGTGCAGCCCTCACAAACACTTCCAAGTTATCCATGGCCGCGGGTTGGCCAGTGAAATCACCAAACCGCGCAGGGCGCAACACGCGCTCCAACTCGCCATCTGAGCTCCGCTCAGCCTCGTACCTCAGATCAAAATCCTCCTGCTCCATGTCACGAAGATACTGCCGTCAGCCAAACAAAAAGGGCCTCGGTGCTGTCACCGAGGCCCTTTTTAAATGCGGTATGACCTGCTTCAGTGGATTTCCTCACCGGGCAGGGCAGGCGTGATTTGGGTCACGAAATCCTCCTCGTGGGCAGGATTCGAGTAGTCGTATGCCCAACGGTGCACCTCCGGCAACGCACCTGGCCAGTTGCCGTGGATGCGCTCGACCGGGGTCGTCCACTCCAAGGTGTTGGCACGCCATGGGTTTTGGACCGCTGCCTGGCCGCGGAAAATGCTGTGGAAAAAGTTGAACAAGAAGAACAGCTGACCGATGGCCCCTACGATGGCGAACGACGAAATCATCGGCTGCAAGTCCATCACGAAGTCCAAGAACTCAAATGCAGAGTAATCGTAGTACCGGCGAGGCGCACCTGCGATGCCCACGAAGTGCATCGGGAAGAACACCCCGTAACCGCTGATCAACGTCACCCAGAAGTGCACGTAGCCGAGTTTGGTGTTCATCATGCGACCGAACATCTTCGGGAACCAGTGGTAAATGCCCGCCAACATGCCGAAGATGGCCGACATGCCCATCACAATGTGGAAGTGGGCGACCACGAAATACGTATCGTGCACACTCACATCCAAGGCCGAGTCCGCGAGGATGATACCGGTCAATCCACCCGTCACAAACGTGCTCACCAAGCCCACGCTGAACAACATCGCCGGCGTAAACCGCAAGTTGCCTTTCCACAGGGTGGTGATGTAGTTGAACGCCTTCACCGCTGAAGGGATAGCAATCAACAACGTGGTAAACACGAAAACACTACCCAAGAACGGGTTCATGCCCGTCACGAACATGTGGTGTCCCCAAACGATGAAGCTCAAGAAACCGATGCCGAGGATGGAACCGACCATTGCCTTGTAGCCAAAGATGGGCTTGCGCGCGTTGGTCGCAATGACCTCCGAGCTGATGCCCAAAGCGGGCAACAACACGATATAGACCTCCGGGTGACCCAAGAACCAGAACAAGTGCTGGTACAAAATCGGGCTACCCCCCGTCACGTCAAGCGCTTCGCCTCCGATGAAGATGTCGCTCAAGTAGAACGCCGTTCCCATGGTCCGGTCCATCAACAACAACACCACTGCCGAAACCAATACTGGGAAGCTCAACACCCCCAGCACCGCCGTGATGAAGAACGCCCAAATGGTCAACGGAAGGCGGGTCATCTTCATGCCTTTCGTCCGCAAGTTGATGATCGTCACGATGTAGTTCAAACCGCCCAACAGGGAAGAGACCACAAAGAGCACCATGGAAATGAGCCACAAGGTCATCCCCATGCCCGATCCCGGCATGGCCTGCGGCAACGCACTCAAAGGCGGGTACACCGTCCAACCGCCCGAAGCGGCACCGCCCTCAACGAAGAGCGAGAAAATCATGATAACGCTGGAAACGAAGAAGAACCAGTAGCTGAGCATGTTCAAGAAGCCGCTCGCCATGTCCCGTGCACCAATTTGCAATGGAATGAGCAAGTTGGAGAACGTACCCGACAAGCCCCCGGTCAACACGAAGAAGACCATGATGGTGCCGTGGATGGTGACAAGCGCCAAATAAGCGTTCCGGTCCAGCACGCCGTCCGGCGCCCATTTGCCCAAGAACGTCTCCAAAATGGCGAAGCTCTCTCCCGGCCAACCGAGTTGCAAACGGAAGAAAATCGAAAGCATGACCGCAACAATTCCCATCACGATCGCCGTGATCAGGAACTGCTTGGAAATCATTTTGTGGTCCATGGAGAAGACGTACTTCGATACGAAGCTCTCCTCGTGGTGGTGTGCGTGATCAGCCATGATTACAACTGTGCAGTGATTTGTTCAGATGATTCCTCCACTTCTACCGCCTGTTCGGTAGCGGGAGCTTCTTGAGCCTCCTCTTTCACGAGGTACTCCTTTTGTTCCTTCAACCAAGCGTCGTATTGCTCTTGGGTCTCAACAACAATCTTCATCTCCATGTTGAAGTGTGCCGCTCCGCAAACCTTGTTGCACAACAGGACATAGTCGAAGTTCTCATCGCCCGAGATCATCCGCATGCTGTCGGTGGTGATGGTCGGGGTCATTTTGAAACGCGTAGGAACGCCGGGCACCGTGTTCATTTGGGCGCGGAACTGTGGCATGTAAGCGGAGTGGATGACGTCGCGTGAGCGGAACACCATCTCCACCTCGCGTCCGACGGGCAAGTGGAACTCGCCTTTTACAATCCGGTCGTCGTTGCCCGCAGTCCATGCACTCAAGCCGCCGTCGTAGTCGAACTCAGCAATCTCCATCAACCGCTGGCGGTGACGCTTGATGCGGTTCAACTTGTCTTCCTTGGCTTCGTAGGCCGCTTCCGTGAGGATGGTCAGCTCCGATTCGTTCTCGAGCAGCGCTTCGATTTCGTGCAAGCGCGCTTCGATGGCGCTGTTGTCCACCGCGTGGGCGTGGTCGTGGTCACCGTGGTCAGCATGATCGCCGTGGTCGCCGTGGCCGTGGTGGTCGCCGTGTAATTTGGCCTCCAACTCGGCCTGCTCCGCGAGCAAGTGGCCGCGCTCGTGGCTCAACTCCCTCTCCAACTTCGCAATGCCCTTCTCCGCTTCCTCCATGGAAACGTCCAAGCCTTCAGAGGTCACGATGCCCAAGGGGTTGGTGGGGGTGATCAAGTTGTAGTTGGACAAACCAAACTCGTCGTCGTCACCAGGGTAACGCACCGTCCAGTCGAATTGCTTCGAGTAGATTTCAACGCGCAGGGCATCCTCGGAAGGCGCACCGGTCATTTGGTTCCACGTAGAAAGGCCGTAAGCGATGATGACCGCCAGCACGATGGATGGAATCACCGTCCACACGAGCTCCAAGCGGTTGTCATGCGCGAAAAAACGCGCCTTGCGGTCCGGGCGGTAGTAGTACTTCGCCGCGAACCAAAAAAGCAACGTGTTCACCAAGAAGAACACCGCGAAGATGATGGCCAAGTTGAAGCCCATCAGGGTGTCCACCGCCTCGCCGTGCAGCGAAGCAGAAGGCAAGGCATAGTCGCCGTAACGCGCCACCAGCCAAATGACCGAAGCGTAAAACAGGACCATGAATGCGAGGAACAGGCCACCGTTCAAACGGTTGTCCGCCTCGGAAATGTCTTCCTCGCGGCGTTCCCGCAGGGAGGAAGTCAATTGGTACACCTTCGCCAGTTGCACGATGGCAACCAAGCCGATGACCACTACCAGTAGAATGAGGAGTTTCATGTGAGTTCGTTTCTTTCCTTATCAGTGGTGCAAATCCTTTGACTCTTGCAACATCGGGTGGTTCACAGGAATCAGCGGTGCTTGGCTCAAGGCGTTCAACACCCGGTTGATGAACAACCCGAGGAATCCGAGGAACAATCCGACTTCGAATAAACCAAACACATTGTGGTCGAACATGGTTCCCGGAATCACCATCAAATACACATCCGCAAAGTGACCCACGAAAATCAAGAAGGCCACGGGAAGGACGAATTTGATATTCCGCTTGGCATCCCGCGCGATCAGCATGTAGAAAGGTACGGCGAAATTCACGAAGAACGTGATCATGAAGGGCCACTTGTAGTCCGTAAAGAACCGTTGTGTGTAGTAAGTCACCTCCTCCGGAATGTTGCTGTACCAAATCAAGAGGAATTGGCTCACCCACAAGTAGCTCCACAACATGCTGATGGCGAACATCCACTTGCTCAAATCGTGCATGTGGCTTGAGTTGACTTCCGGGAAGTACCCCTTGGACCGCAGCCAAATGAGCAGCACGTTCGCGAAAATCAACAGGCTCACCCACATGCCGGAGAAGGCATACCAGCCGTAGAGCGTCGAGAACCAGTGCGTGTCAATCGACATCAACCAGTCCCATGACAAGGTCGAGCTAAAGACGGCGAAGAACACCAGGAACAGGGCGCTGCGACGGAATTGCTTGTAGTGCAAGTCCAAGCTCGGCTGCTGGTCCTCCTGCAGTGACCACTTGCGGAACAGCATCGCAAAGACCAAGAAGGTCACGATGTAGGCAATGGTCCGGAACCAGTAGAACGCCGGCGCGAAGTAGGCGCCTTTGTGCGCAATGAGGTGATCGAAATTTGGGTTCGCCACAGCCCCGGCCTCCATGGTGTCAACGTAGGTGGTGTGGTCGCCATCCACTACCATGTACTCATGGTACAGGCTCGCGTCCATCCAGTGGTACAAGTGGTGGGCGTGGAATTGGCCCGCTAACAGGATGAACACCATGACGCCTGCCCCGATGGGCAAGAATTTGAAAATGGCCTCCCAGACCCGCTTCAAGATGGCCGACCAAGCCGCTTCCACCGCGTAGTTCAGCGCGTAGAAGAACAAGGCCGCCAAGGAGATGGAGAACCAGAAGAAACCATTGACCAACAAGTTGGCCCACCAGCGCTGGTGGTGATGGGTGTCGTCCGTGAGGTATCCCCCGACGAGCGCCACCAAGCCGATTCCCATCAATACCAGGGAGATCGTTTTTGCGCGTCCTTCGAATTTGAATTCCATATCAGCCGTTCATTGCCGTGGCTTCAGCTCCAGCCGATGCCGATTCAACTGCGTTCCCTGCTTCATCAAACTCCGGCATTTCACCGCCGTTTTGAAGCACTTTGATGTACTCGATGACGAGCCAACGATCCCGCTGATCCAACTGGGAAGCGTGCGAGCCCATCAAGCCTTTGCCATAAGTCAACGTGTGGTACATCTTGCCCACTGGCAAGTCCTTGAGCTTCCCACTGTAGGAGGGAATCCCTTGGATGTGCCCGTTGCGGGAGAGTGCGCCATCGCCCTCGCCCGCCTCGCCGTGGCATTGCGTGCACATTTGGTTGTAGATGGCCATGCCCGCTTCAATGTGGGCTTGGGTCGTGGCCAAAGGCGACTGCAATTCCGCCCCTGCAGCCTCGTAACCCACGGGCGTGTTCGGGTACGGGTAAGGCATCACAAACGCCTTCGCCTCCGGATTGAACGGGATGGTCCCCTTCACCGGCTTGCGAGCGGACTGCACCTTGCGCTGCTCCGCCTGTTCAGCCCAGCCGAAAGCGTACTCGTCCATGCCGTAGTCGACATAGGCTTCGATGGCCGCAGAACGGTACATGTCTGGCATGTACTCCAGCCCCGGGCTGTTCGGATCGGTTACGCATCCGGTTTGGACCGCAACCAAGGTCAACGCTGCAATCGGCAGCACATGCTTCGAATGCATCTTCATCACTTGTATTCTTTGATGCTGAGCTCTACGAGTGCGGTCTCCTTGATGTAGGATTCCATTTCGTCAGCAGCCAGGTGATTGTCCTCCGTGGTGATCTCCATGACAAACATGTTGTCCGTCGTGCGGGGATCCGGATTCGTCGCCGGCATGCCGGGCAGCGTTCCGTTTCGGAGCAAATACGTAATCGCCATGCCGTGCGCCGCGCACAACACGCTGAACTCGAACGTCACGGGAATGAAGGCCGGCAAGTTCTCAATCAAGGAGAAGCTCGGCTTGCCTCCGATGTTCATCGGCCAATCAGAGATCATGAAGTACCACATGCCGAGGAGCGCGAGCGTGGTGCCCGTCGTGGCGTACATGAAAGAAGCGATCGCCAAACGCGTCCGCTTGACCCCGATGATCGGATCGATGCCGTGGATGGGGAACGGAGAGAAGACATCCTTCACGCGGATGCCCTTTGCGACGAGCTGAGAGGCCGCGCCTTTCAGGGTGTCGTCGTCGTCGTACATGACATGGAAAACCTTGTTCATGGCGTCAGCAATCAGTGGTTGTCGTGTTGTTTCTTAAAGGCCTCACCGCTCGATTTGAGGATGGTCTTCAATTCGTTCAAGGCCAAAACCGGGAAGAACCGCGCAAAGCCCAAGAACAGGGTGAAGAAAATGCCAATCGTCCCGATGAAAACCCCAACGTCCATGCTGGTCGGATGGAATTCACCCCAGCTTGAAGGATTGTAGTCCCGGTGGATGGACGTCACGATGATGACGTAACGCTCGAACCACATGCCGATGTTCACCACGATGGAGAGCACGAAGGTGGCCGTGAGACTCCGGCGAATCTTTTTGAACCAAAACAGCTGCGGGCTGATCACGTTGCACGTCATCATGATCCAGTAGCTCCAGCTGTATGGGCCTGAGAACCGGTTAATGAATGCGTAGCTCTCGTATTCCACGCCCGAGTACCAGCTGATGAACAGCTCGGTCAGGTAAGCCACCCCCACGATGGAACCCGTCACGATGATGACGATGTTCATGTACTCGACGTGCTTGACGTGGATGTAGTTCTCGAGCTTCATCCCCTTCCGCATGATGAGGAGCAGCGTCTGCACCATGGCGAAGCCTGAGAAGACGGCCCCGGACACGAAGTACGGCGGGAAAATCGTGGTGTGCCACCCCGGGATGACCGAGGTCGCGAAGTCCATCGATACGATGGAGTGCACCGAGAATACGAGGGGAGTAGCGATGCCGGCGAGGACGAGGCTGACCTCCTCAAAGCGGGTCCAGTGTTTGGCACGTCCACTCCATCCGAACGCGAGGATGCCGTAGATCTTCTTCGGCAACGGCTTCACCATCCGATCGCGGATTGTCGCGAAATCAGGAATGAGGCCGATGTACCAGAAAACGAGCGACACCGAGAAGTAGGTCGAAATGGCGAACACGTCCCACAACAGCGGCGAGTTGAAGTTCACCCACAACGATCCAAACTGGTTCGGCAACGGCAACACCCAGTAGCTGACCCAAATCCGGCCCATGTGGATGCCGGGGAAGGTCGCCGCCATGATGACCGCGAAAATGGTCATCGCCTCCGCAGATCGGTTGATGGCCATCCGCCACTTCTGACGGAACAGCAACAACACCGCGGAAATGAGTGTACCTGCGTGGCCGATTCCGACCCACCAAACGAAGTTGGTGATGTCCCATGACCATCCCACCGTTTTGTTCAACCCCCACACCCCGATGCCCGTTCCGAGCAAGTACAGGATGGAGCCGACCCCATAGACGGCGATGATGGCCGAGATGGTGATCATGATTTTCCAACCGATGGGTGCCGGGCCCTGGATGGGGCCTACCACGTCGTCGGTGATGTCCTTGTAGGACTTGTCCCCCAGAATCAGGGGTTCCCGAATGGCTGCTTCTCTTTGCATGGCGATCGGTTATGCTTCGGTGGATTCGGTGTTCCGGACCTTCGTCATGTAGAAGATGTTCGGCTTGACACCGATTTCTTCCAAAGCGTGGTACGCCCGGTTGTTTTCAGAGATCGCGTGGATCTTCGACTGCTTGTCGTTCAGGTCGCCGAAGTGGATGGCGTTGGTCGGGCACGCCTCGGCGCACGCTGAAGTGACCGAGCCGTCCGGCACCATCACGCCTTCCTTCTTCGCGTTCAGCTTGCCTTCTTGGATCCGCTGCACGCACATGCTGCACTTCTCCATGACCCCCCGTGAACGCACCGTCACGTCCGGGTTCAAGACCATCCGGGTCAGGTTGTCCTGTGATGGGTTGAAGTTGGCGAACTTCTTGTAGCCGGGGTAGTTGAACCAGTTGAAGCGACGCACCTTGTAGGGGCAGTTGTTCGCGCAGTAACGCGTACCGATGCACCGGTTGTACGTCATTTGGTTCAAGCCCTCGTTGCTGTGGGTCGTCGCCGCAACCGGGCAAACCGTTTCACACGGCGCGTGGTTGCAGTGCTGGCACATCATCGGCATGTGGACCGTCTGCGGGTTCTCCGCAGGATCCTCCATGCGGCGGTAAGAACCGATGGCTCCCACGCCTTCCTCCTCTCCGCGTTCCAACGAGTAGTCGGACGAGAAGAAGCGGTCGATGCGCATCCAGTGCATGTCGCGGTGGCGGCGGACTTCGTCCTTGCCGACCACCGGCACGTTGTTTTCAATGTGGCAAGCCGTGACGCACGCGCTGCATCCGGTGCAGGTCGTGAGGTCGATGGTCATGCCCCACCGGTGGCCCACTTCTTCAACGGCGTGCTCGTGCCACAAGTCAAAGGCCGCGGTGGGCTTCGTGTCTTGGGCGTTGATGGTGCCGTCGTTGTTCACGTCCTCGTGGACGCCGATTTGGATCAACTTGTTCCACGAGGCCGCCCCCTTCTCCGCCTTGCGCTCAGCGAAGTACGCAGCAAAGGTGGTCTCCTTGACGATGGAGTCGCGGCCCATGTCCGTGCTGTGGATCTGGGTGCTGGCCAGCGGGTAAGCTGCTCCGGTGGCTTCAATTTGCACGTCGTACTGCTCGTACTGGGGCAGGCCGCTGGCCGCAGAGGTGAGCGGGTAAACGTTCTTACCCACGGGGACCAAAGCGCTGTTCGCATCATGCTCAAAGTCGCCGGCCTCCGTCATTTGGAAGGCTGCCTTTCCCACGGCCTCACCGCTTGCACCGCGACCGTAGCCGAGCGCGATGCCTACCGTTCCGGGCTTCTGTCCGGGCAAGAGCAATGCGGGCAACTCCATGGCCGTGCCGCCGGCAGTCACGCGGACCACCGATGCCGGCTTTTCCTGGCCGATGTACGTGTTCAATCCCATCGCCTCCATGTCCGCTTTCGCCATGGTCACGTAGTTGTCCCACGTGATTTTCGTCAACGGATCAGGCGTTTCTTGGAGCATCGGGTTGGCTGTTTGGTCGCCGTGCCCGATGGTGTTCTTCTGGTAAAGTGCGAGTTCGAAGGCTCCTCCCTTGGTCGCCTTGACGGCAGACTCGGCGCGGCCGAGTGCTGAACCGGCAGCTGCGTAATCGATCGCCGCTGCCTCAGCGGGTGCGTTCAGGGCCATGAAGCCGTCGTGCAAGGAGCTGTTCCATGCCGCGTCGGTGTAAAGCTGGTCTGCCGTGTAACCTGCGTTCCAGGTTTGGCGCAAGAAGCTGTACCAATCGGTCTCCGGCGCTCCTGCCCACGTCAAGAGGCTGCTGCCTGCTGCACGGGAATCAAAGAGCGGGGAAATCGTCGGCTGTACCCAATCTACGCGTTGCGCGGTGCGCTGCGCATCTCCCCACGACTCCAACCAGTGGTGATCCGGGGCGATGTGGGTGCAACGGGAAGCCGTCTCGTCCGCAAAAAGGGACGTGCTCACCGAGGCCTTGACCTTGCCGAGGGCATCGGCGAAACCTGGCGTGGTGTACGCGGGGTTGATGCCGTGGACGATCAATGTGCCGACTTGACCGGCTGCCATGCTCTTAACGAGCGCTGCAACGGCCTCGTCGTCTCCGCGGCCGAGCATCCAAGGCTGCTCCAAGTCGACGGTCGTGCCGTACGCACCCAAGGCGCGGTTGCAGGCGTTCACAATCAATTGAACGTTCGGGTCGTTGGAACCGGCAACCACTAATCCGCGCGCGCCCGCAGCCTTCAAGGCCTTCACGGCGGGAGCGATGCCCGCCTGAGCGGATTCCGTCAACTCTACAGAACCGCCACCGCGCAAGCCCTTCAACAAAGCCAAAGCCACACGGCCCGCTTCAGATGGCTTGATCATGTTGCGGCGATCAGCGTTGGAACCGGTCAAGGTCATGACGCTCTCAAACGCGTGCAAGCTCGACATCTCGCCGTTCTCCGGCTGGCGGCTCTTCGCCCAAGCCGTGGCGTTCACCGTGTTGTCACCCCACGTTCCTAAGAAGTCCGCACCGATGGTCACGATGGCCTTCGCTTGGTCCATGTGGTAGGTCGGCACCGCGTTCACGCCATAGTCCGAAACATTCGCCTTGCGGATGCCCGCGTAGCTCACAGCATCGTGTTGGATGTGCTCCGCACCGGTGGCCTCGCAGAACATGGCGATGGCGCGCTTGAGGGAGGGGCTGGCCACGGTTTGGGTCAAGAGCACCTTCCGGCCTCCCCCGTTCACCGCCGCCTTCACATCCGCGTCGATGGTCGCCCAATCCGTGGGCTGTCCGCCCTTGCGTGGCGCCTCGAGGCGTGCGCTGTCGTACAGCCCCATAACGGATGCGTTGATCCGGACGCCGACCTTGCCCTCGCCCCCAACGGGGTTGGACTTGATGAAAATCGGACGGCCTTCGCGCGTTTTGACCAACACTTGGCCGTAATCGTGGCCGTTGTAGAAAGTCGAAGCGTAGTAGTTCGCCACCCCTGGCGTCACCTCCTCCGGCTTGTTCGTGTAGGGGATGGACTTGATGACGGGCGTTTCGCAAGCCGCCAACGTCGCGGCGGTCAAGCTGAAGCCCATGAATTTCAAGAAATCGCGGCGACCCGTGTGGGTGCTCTCCAAGCGGTCGTCCGACAGGAATTGGTCCACCGCCTGTGCCTCTGGGAACTCCTGTCCCTGGATGGCTTTGAACTCTTCCGTCTCGTGCAATTCGTCGAGACCGGACCAGTAGCGTTTATTCTGCGACATGGTATCGTGTTCTTAGTAGTGACACTTGGCGCATTCCCAGCCACCAAGCTCTTTAACGGTGATCTTATCGTCCTCGAGGTAGCGGCGCAATTCCTCGTTTCCGCGCTCGTCGTCCCGCAGGCGCTCGTGCATTTCCTCGTAATAACCGCTTGAAGCCAAACTCACTTCCGCCTTGTTGTGGCATTCGATGCACCACCCCATCGTCAAGGTGGGCTTCGACAGCTCGATCAACGTTCCAAACTCAGCCGGCTTCTCCGTGATCAACTTATTGATGTCCTCGACCCGGGCTTGGCGGCCGACCGTGTAGGTCGCGACGTCGCCGTGGCAGTTTTGGCACTGGAGGCCGCCGACCACCACGTGCTGCTGGTGGCTGAAGAACACGTGATCCGGGAGGTTGTGCACCTTGTTCCAGCGGATGGGCTCGCCCTCGAAGTCTTCCTGCGGGGAGGTGAACCCCTTCTCGCCGTCGCCGTTCAAGTACGAACCGCTTTCCGGGTCAAATCCGATGGCTGCGTAAATCTTGCCGATCTCCGTCTCTCCGTAGCGGCGTCCCTTCTTCACGGCCTTGTGGCAGTTCATGCAAACGTTGGTGGAGGGGATGCCTGCGTGCTTCGATTCGTAGGCACTGTGGTGGCAGTACTTGCAATCCACTTCGTTTTCGCAGACGTGCACCGAGTGGATGAACTTGATGGGCTGATCCGGCTTGTAGCCCTCCATCACGCCGATGCCCATGAGGCCTTGGTAGCCGATGACCACCACGTAGGCGACCACGAACAAACCGACGATGGAAACAAAAGAGCGGTTTTCCCACATCCACGCCTTCGCCCGGGCCGCGTAGGTCAGGTCCGGCAAGGCCTCGTCCCCTTGGCTCACGCGCACCGCACTCCGCAGGGTCCGGTTCACACCGGCTGCGCTCAAGGCGATGACAAGGAAGAGCACGAGGAGCACCAAGAACCAAATCGACGGGTTGCTCGCTTCTTCAACGGGCAACTCGTCCACGGTGATGCAGCCGGTGTCCGCGGTGTCCGCGGTCGCTGCCACATCGGGTGGGTTCTGGACGTACGCCATGATGTCCTTGACATCCTCGGCGGAGACCGCCTGGGCGCTCATCCAGCCGTAGGTGCCGACGTAGCGTTCCACAAGGGATTTGATGTATGGGTCGCCGGATTCCGCCGCTGCTTGCGGGTTTTGGATCCATTGAACCAACAACTCATCCCCGGAGGTCCACCGGTCCCGGATTCCTCCGAGACCTGGGGCAGCCAGGACTTCATTGGTGACTTTGTGGCACGCAGCGCAGTTCGCATTGAACAACGCTTGGCCGTTTTCCACATTGCCTCCTTCCCAGATTTGGCCGAATGCCGCGGCATTCGAGAGGAGGAGGCAAGCGGCGAGGAAACTCTGAACTGCCCATTGAGCGGTCCGAGTGCCGTTAAAAATCGCTTTTCGCATGACGATGGTTTACCCTCACATATTCGGGCGCAAAAGTAAGGCAGTCGCCCCGTTGTACGCGATGTAGCGTCATGACAATGTCTTATGGCTTCCTAATTCAGAATGATTCTAATTAAGGGCTTTTGGCGGAGAATTGGGCGATGCAGCCGCGGCATTCGGGTGCATTTTCGCCTCCGCCGGCGTTAACTTCGCCCCATGCAAGCTGTTCGCATTGCCTGCTTGTGCGGGCTCCAATGTTGCCTCGTGAGCTCCTTTGTTTGGGGCCAAACCGACTCCCTGCCCGCCGAGGAATCCAGCTGGTGGAAGCAATTGTTCCGGCCCAAAACCGTGGAGCAATCGCAAGCGCCGGCCGAAGCGCCCGACGTCGTCGCAGCCCCGGAGCCCGTGGCGCCGGAGCCGGCCGTGTTGGACACCTTGGGCGTGGTCGAGCCGCCCTCCTTCCGCCCCATCGAACCGGCGACGTGGCGGCTCGAGGCGGATGCCCGCTTGCTCGCACTCGACAGCGCTTGGCACGACGCGCCTCCCGCGATGGCCGGCTACCGGATTCAGTTGATGACCGGTCCCTTGAACCGCTGCCGGCAGGAGCGTTACCACCTGCGCGGCAGCACCGAGCTCGGGATTTACCTCGAGCCCCATTCCGCGAACTACCAGGTGCTCATCGGCGACTTCCGCGACCCGTGGAGTGCTGAGCGGGAGCGGGCCGCCTGGGCCGCCCAGTTCCCTGATGCGTTGGTGGTTCCGAGCAGCATCGCGTTGCCGCGGTTGGATCGGCTGGAAACGACAATCGCCGAACCCGTGGAGGGGTCCGACGATTGGGATTGATTCGGTTTCGAGCCGCTCGGATCAGTCGTCGAGCGTCTGCTTCACTTCCACTTCTTCATAAGCTTCGATGACGTCGCCCACTTTGATGTCGTTGAAGCGATCGATGTTCAAGCCGCATTCGAAGCCGTGCTTGACTTCCTTCGCGTCGTCCTTGAAGCGCTTGAGGGATCCCAAGGTGCCGGTGTAAACCACCACGCCTTCCCGGATGATCCGGACTTTCGAAGAGCGCTTGATGGTGCCTTCCGTCACGAAGCAACCGGCAATGGTGCCCACCTTCGAGATCTTGAAGGTCTCGCGGATTTCGGCTGAACCGACCACGTTCTCTTCGATTTTGGCGGAAAGCAAGCCCTCCATGGCTTCCTTCATCTCTTCGATGGCCTTGTAGATGACGGAGTAGAGCTTGATTTGGACCTCTTCCCGCTCAGCCAACTTCCGCGCAGCTCCTGAAGGCCGCACCTGGAAGCCGATGATGATGGCGCTCGAAGCAGAGGCGAGCAAGACGTCCGACTCGGAAATCTGCCCCACCGCCTTGTGGATGATGTTCACCTGAACCTTCTCGGTGCTTTGCTTCTGCAAGGAATCGCTCAACGCCTCGATCGAGCCGTCCACGTCACCCTTCACAATCAAGTTCAGCTCTTTGAATTCGCCCACGGCGATCCGGCGGCCCAATTCCTCGAGCGTCACCGTCTGCTGTGCCCGCACGCCCTGCTCACGCTGCAACTGCTGGCGCTTGGTGGCGATGGCACGCGCCTCCTTTTCGTCGGAGAACACGTGGAATTTATCACCGGCATTCGGCGCCCCGTCAAAGCCGAGGACCGATACCGGAACCGAAGGCCCTGCCTCTTCGATGCGCTGGCCGCGCTCGTTGAACATGGCCTTGATTTTTCCGGAGAATTGCCCGGCCAAAATCGCATCGCCCACGCGCATGGTCCCGCCCTCCACCAAGAGGTTCGTGACGTAACCACGGCCCTTGTCGAGCGAGCTCTCGATGACCGTGCCGAGGGCCAACTTTTCGGGGTTTGCTTTCAAGTCGAGGATTTCGGCCTCCAGCATGACCTTCTCGAGCAGGGCATCGACGTTCAAGCCTTGCTTGGCTGAAATCTCTTGGCATTGGAATTTGCCTCCCCAGTCCTCGACGAGGATGTTCATTTCTGCGAGTTCACCCTTGATTTTGTCGGGGTTCGCTTCCTCCCGGTCAATCTTATTGAGGGCGAAAACCATCGGGATGCCCGCGGCCTGGGCGTGGTTGATGGCCTCCTTGGTTTGGGGCATCACAGCGTCATCCGCCGCCACCACGATGATGGCCAAGTCCGTGACTTGCGCACCCCGTGCCCGCATCGCTGTAAAGGCCTCGTGACCCGGCGTATCGAGGAAGGTCATCTTGCCGCCGCTCGGGAGCTCCACGCTGTATGCACCGATGTGCTGGGTGATGCCACCGGCCTCGCCGCTGATGACGTTCGCCTTCCGGATGAAGTCCAACAGCGAGGTCTTTCCGTGGTCGACGTGTCCCATGACGGTCACAATCGGCGCGCGCGGTTGCAAGTCCTCGGGGCTGTCCACCTCTTCCTCGATGGCTTCCTGCACTTCTGAGGAGACGAATTCGGCGGTGTAGCCAAACTCTTCCACGATGATGGAGATGGTCTCCTCGTCCAAACGCTGGTTGATGGACACCATCATGCCGAGCGAAAGGCATGCGCTGATGACCTCGTTCACACTGGCGTTCATCATGTTCGCGAGCTCTGCCGCGGTCACGAATTCGGTCAACTGCAGGACCGTAGCTTGCTGCTGCTGCCGTGCTGCCTCCTTCTCTTGGCGTTCTTGCACGGCGCTCCGCTTGGCGCGACGCAGCTTGGACGACTTCGACTTGGAGCCGCCGCTCAACCGTGCCAGTGTTTCCTTGATTTCCTTCTGGATGTCCGCTTGCGTGACTTCCTTGCGGGGTTCGTTGCGGCGGCCGCGCTTGTTGGCTGCGCCTGCACCACCACCGGTCGTCTTCGCCGTCTTTGCGACGTCCACTTTCGTGATGCGCTTGCGCTTGCGCTTGTTTTCTTCGGCGGAGCTTCCCTTCTTCCGTTCCACCGGCAGTTCAATCTTGCCTACGACGGTGGGACCGGTGAGCTTCTCGGCCTTCGCCCGCATGATTTCAGGCGGCTTCGGTGCCTCAGCGGGCTTGGCTTCCTGCTTCGGCGGCTCGGGCTTCGCGGGGGCGGCAGGCTTGGCGGGGGCGGCAGGCTTGCTCGCCGCCGGCTTGGACTTGGCCGGTTTGGCCTCGGCCTTCTTCTCCGCTTTCTTCGCCGGCTTCTTCTTTGCCACAGGCAAATCGATCTTGCCCACCACTTTCACGCCACCGCCTGCAGGGGCCTCTTCGGCCGGTTCCGCAGGCGCAGCGGGTTGCTGCTCCTCGGCCACGGGTGCCGCTGGCTCTTCTTCCTTCGGCTCGGGCGCGGGCTCCGGAGCTTCTGCTACCGGTTCAGGTGCAGGCGCCGCTTCCTCCACGGGCGCCTCGGCCTTCACTTCAGGAACGGGCTCCTCCGCTGGCGCAGGATCCGGGGCGGGCGCAGGGGGTTGAACCGCCTCCGGTTCCGCCTCGATGCGCTCCACAACGGGTTGTTGCTCGCTCTTCTTGAAGATGGACAAATCGATTTCAGGCTCCTCTTCCTTCGGCTTGGACGTCTTGCGCTTGGCCGATTCAAGGGTGATGCTCTCCCGCTCTTGCGTGGATCGCGACGAGGCTGCAGCCTTTTCTTTGGCTGCCTTTTCGTCTTGGAAATTGGCCCGCACCAGCGCATACGCTTCCGGGTCGATTTTTCCGTTCGGAGAAGATTCGATGGTGAATCCTTTTCCGGAAAGGAATTCGACAATTGTCGGAATGCCGAGGTTGAACTCTCGGGCAACTTTGCTGAGTCGTACGGGTTTGTTTGCGTCTGCCATTGGCGTGTAGAGCGGGCTCTGAAGGGGGGTTAAACGGTATCGAAGGTAGGGGGAGAGCGGTGATTAGGCCAATTCCTCCTTCAATATTTTCAGTACTTCGGCAATCGTTTCGACTTCCAAGTCGGTGCGACGGACCAAATCCTCTTGCCCAATTTCCAGGACAGCCCGTGCCGTTTCCAATCCAATTTTCCGGAACTCATCGAGGATCCATCCGTCGATTTCGTCCGCAAATTCTTGCAAATCCACGTCTTCGAGGACGTCCTCGTCGTCGCGGTAAACATCTATTTCATAGTTTGTGAGCTGGCCGGCCAACTTGATGTTGTTGCCGCCGCGGCCAATGGCCAAACTCACTTGGTCCGCCTTGAGGAAAACCTTCGCTTGGCGCGTCACCGCGTCGAGCTCCATCGAGGTGATTTTCGCCGGGCTCAATGCACGGGAGACCAGCAGCTGCTCGTTCTCCGTCCAATTGATGACGTCGATGTTTTCATTCTTGAGTTCCCGGACGATGCTGTGGATGCGGGAACCTTTCATGCCCACACATGCGCCCACCGGATCGACGCGGTCGTCGTACGATTCCACCGCCACCTTCGCCCGCTCGCCCGGTGCCCGGACCACGCGTTTGATGGTGATGAGCCCATCGAAAATCTCCGGCACTTCCTGCTCGAACAAGCGCTCGAGGAACTCCGGAGCGGTCCGGGAAAGGATGATGCGGGGGTTGTTGTTCCGCATTTCTACCTCCGCCACCACAGCTCGGATGGTGTCGCCTTTTTTGAAGAAGTCGCCCGGGATTTGGTGTTCACGGGGCATCACCACCTCGTTGTCTTCGTCGTCCACGAGGAGGATTTCGCGCTTCCAGATTTGGTACACCTCCGCCGTGACCACCTCGCCCACGCGCTCCTTGTACTTCTCGTACAGCGCGTCCTTCTCGAGGTCCATCACGCGGCCCGCCAAATTCTGGCGCAAGGCCAACACGTTCCGGCGGCCGAAGTTCTCCAACTTGATTTCCTCCGACACTTCCTCACCCACCTCGAAGTCGTCCTCGATCTTCAAGGCCTCGCTCAACTCGATTTGCGAGTTCTCGTCTTCCACCTCGCCGTCAGGCACGATCTCCCGGTTCCGCCAAATCTCCAAGTCCCCCTTGTCCGGGTTGATGATGATGTCGAAATTCTCGTCGTCGCCGTAATTTTTGATGATCATCGCCCGGAAAACTTCTTCGAGGATGCCCATCATGACTTCGCGATCGATGTTCTTGAACTCTTTGAATTCCTTGAAGGAATCGATCAAATTAAGTTGCGCCATGTCAACGGAGTTTATTGCTACTTAGGGAGTTACTTGAATGAAATGACCACTTTCGTGGATTGGATTTGTTCGAAAGGCCAAACCTGCTCCTCCTCCACCCACTCTTTCGCCTTCCGGCCTTCGATGCGCCGCTTTTCGCGGATCTTCAGCGTGATGCCGGCTTCGTCGACCGCCACGAGTTCGCCTTCCACCTTCGCGCCGTCCACCGGCTTCACCTGCACGGATCGCCCGATGTTCTTCATGTACTGGCGGTGCATCTGGAGCGGCTGGTCGAGGCCCGGCGAGCTCACGTCCAAGCTGAAGTCCTCGACGTTGCGGTCGAGCTCCGACTCGAGGTAGCGGTGCAGGGCCATGCAGTCCTCGATGGAGGTGGACTCGTCGTGGTCGAGGAGGATGCGGATTTGGTTCGCTTCCCCCACGCGCACGTCCACGAGGAAACCAGGCGACCCTTCAAGGTGCGCCTCAGCGAGCTGGCGAATGGTGTCTGCAGTGATCATGTTCAATCCGGAATGAATCGGCTGTTTTCCTGGGGTTGAGGCCAAAAAAAGAGGGGTTGCGGCCCCTCTCAGCTTCTTCATCCGTAATTTCTTCGGCACAAAATTACGCAATTCGTGCCCTCCACCGGCAGGCCGCCACGAAAAAATGCGGAACTTCACGTTTTGATGTCGTACGTGATGAACATGATCGCCGAGGGAGAGCACCAACGGCAAGATTTCAAAACCCGGGTGGACGATGCGCGGAAAATCGCGCGCACCCTCTCCGCTTTTGCGAACACCGACGGGGGTCGGCTGCTCATCGGCGTCAAGGACGACGGCAGCATTGCGGGCGTGAATGCGGAGGAGGAATACCACATGCTCAACGAAGCAGCGCAGGCGCATTGCCGGCCGGCCGTGCCCTTCGAAGTGCAGGTGTGGAAGGCCGAATTCCGCACCGTCCTCGAGGTGCAGGTGCCCCGTTCGGCTGCCCGGCCGCACTTCGCTGAAACGGCTTCCGCCGCCGACGCCGGCCCGGAGCGCTGGCAGGCGTTTTTGCGCCGAGCGGACGAAAACCTCAAGGCAAACCCCGTCATGGTCAAGGTGTGGCAATACGAAATGCGCACCGACCGCCCCGAGTTCCGCTACGACCAGTACATCGGCAAGGTGTTCCGGGCGTGGCGCGAAGGCCACACCTTGCAATTCCGGCACGTCATGCGCAAAGGCCGCTTGCACCCGGAGGAGGCGGAGGACCTGTTGAGCTCGCTCGTCGTGTGGGGCATCATCGAAATGGAGCCCACGCGCCGGGGATTCGTGTACAAGCTCGCGAGCGAGGAGGCGCTCGATCGGCTCGAAACGCACGGGGCCGACTCCTTCCGATGGGGTCAGGCGGGATGAAGGCGGGGAGTTGAGCACAATAACCCGAACTTTGCGGCGTATGGAGATGCGTAAACCGATCGCGATGCTGTTGAACCGTTGGATGTTGGTCCTGCTTGCGGGATGTTGGGGTGCTTGGGCAGCTGCGCAAGCGCCGGTGGGCACGTGGATCGATCATTTGCCTTACAGCAATGGGCTCGAGACGGTGTATTGCGGCGAGGGGGGCGAGACCGGGTTTTGGGCCACGCGGACGGAAGCGGCGGTGTTCACCTACCGGATGGACGATCGGACGGTGGCGACGTGGTCGACGGTGAACGGGTTGTCGAGCTCGAGCCCCACGGCGCTGTTGTGGGATCCGGAAACGCAGTTGCTGCTGATCGGGTATGCGGACGGGACGGTGGATTGGGTGGCGCCGGATGGAACCGTGGTCTTTACGCTGACTGACATCCGGGACAGCAACCTGATCGGGAGCAAGGCCATCAACGCCTTGCG
>CBFHPD010000186.1:0-9654 GCA_965657495.1 uncultured Flavobacteriales bacterium | reverse complement strand
ATACCTCGGGCAGTTCGGAGTGGTTGGGCACTTCGGACACGCTGTTCACGCACGCCCCGGCAGGCACGGCCGCTGCGGCTTGGCAGTACCGGGTCTCGGCCTATTCGGGGGCAGACCTCATCGGGTTGTCGGTGCCGGCCACCACGCCCTGGCTGGTCGCCACGCCGGACGACAACCGGTTGGAACTGGCCGTGGAATTGGATGTTCCGTGGACGAATGCGGCGTTTGATTTCTACCGGCAAGCGGCGTCCGGCGATTGGACGTGGTTGGGGACGGCGGACGAGCCGATGTGGGTGGATTCGGGTTTGGTCAATGGTCAGAACTACTGCTATTATGCCGAGACGACCGGCGCTTACGACGCGCCCGGCACCCTGAACCCCATCGTCAACCGGTCGCAGGTCCGATGCGGGCAGCCGTTCGATTACACGCCGCCGTGCGCGCCCGAATTCGCGGTGGATCCCGATTGCGAAGCGGCTGTGAACACCTTGACGTGGAGCGATGTGGTCGGTTGCGCAGATGATGTGATGGGGTATGCCCTGTACTGGGCTCCGTTCCAGGGGGATTCCTTGCAGCTGTATGCACAGCTCGAGGGGGCGCCACAAAATCCGTTTGTGTTCAACGCAGGGGGAAGCGAAGGGACGATTGCGGGGTGTTTCGCAGTGACCGCTTTGGACAGCCTCATGCCGGGGCCGGACGGGGAGCTGCGCCGCAACGAGAGCACCTTGAGCGACACGCTGTGCACCGACAACTGCCCGTTTTATTTCCTGCCGAATGTGTTCACCCCCAACGGGGACGACCAAAACGACTTCTTCGAGGCCTTTCCTTGGAAGTTCATCGATCGTGTGGATTTCCGGGTGTTCAACCGAAACGGCGAGGAGGTGTTTGCCACGGAAGACCCGAACATCCGCTGGGACGGGCAACACCGGGACGGTGGGGGGTGTGCAGATGGGCTGTACTTTTACACCGTAACGGCCTTCACCATTCGGTTGGAGGGCTTGGTAGAAGAAACCTTTACGGGCACCATTCAACTCATGGATGGGCGCCCGTTGAACCCGCAATAGCACATGTTCACAGGCATCATTGAGTCCCTCGGGACGCTGGAGGAGTTGAAGCGAGAGGGGACGAATGTTCACCTGACGTTGTCGTGCGATTTCACGGATGAGTTGCGCATAGACCAAAGCCTCGCCCACGACGGCGTGTGCCTCACGGTCATAGCCATCGACGGTCCGCGCTACACCGTCACAGCCATCGACGAGACGATGCAGCGCACCCAGCTCGGAGACCGCGAGGTGGGTGATGTGCTCAACCTCGAGCGCTGCACGCGGGTGGGTGACCGCCTCGACGGGCACATCGTCCAGGGCCACGTCGATACGACGGCCACCTTCGAGCGCGCCGAGCCGCAAGGCGGCAGCTGGGAGCTCCATTTCACCCACCCCGAAGCCCGCGAATTTGTCACCGTCGAGAAGGGTTCCATTACGGTCAACGGTGTCAGCCTCACCGTTGTCCAATCCACCCCGACCTCCTTCTCCGTGGCCATCATCCCCTACACGTGGGAGCACACGAACCTCGGGCGGCTACAGCCCGGCCAACGCGTCAACCTCGAGTTCGACGTGGTGGGCAAGTACGTGGCGCGCATGCTCGGCGACCGGCGGTAGCCCCTAATTCCGAGGGGCTTGCAACGCATTGCAACGCAATTCGTACAGGATTTGCCCCGCCGCTCCCATTAATTGGGGGCATGAAAAATACATGGCGATTGGGCGCAGCCGGATTGGTAATCGCGGCGGCCCTGATGTTTTCAGCGTACACATTGGATTCGGGGAATTCGGATTTGGCCGATGTCTGCGTCAATGTGAAGGGCAACCAAAAGCACCTGGTTCACCTGCGGGTGGGGCCCAACGACCATTCGGGCGCCTGCTGCACCGGCGTTTCCAACTACACGACCGTCAAGATCTGCGGCAAGGCGGGATACAACGTGTACGACAGCGACAGCAAGCGCCTGTTGTTCACCTTGTCGTCCGGCATGAATGGATCAACCGTGGACCTCAAACCTTATTACTGAACCGATGAAGTGGATGACCTTGTGTGGGGCTTTGTTGCTGAGCATGTCGGCGTGGGCCCAAAACTGGACCGCCGAAGATGTGGCGGGGTATTACCGCGGAAGTGCGGGCAGCGTGGTGTTGCGTGCGGATGGATCGGCAAGCATGCCATCGGCCTTGATGGATCCGTCTGCTGAGGGCGTCCGGTGGCGCCAGTCCGGAGATGACGCCGTGTGGTTGACTCCGTTCATTTATTCGGGGCCGCGCGAATTCAACAACACCATGGATTTGGTCCCGGTGATGTTCACCATCGAACAGCGCGACGGCAAGTTGGTGCTTTCTACGCGCACCCTGATGGGCACATACAGCTTCTCGAAGTAGGCCATTGATGCAAGGTGAGGGCCATGTCGGGAGCTTTCCTGAGGATGGCCTCCGGTTGTACCCTTGACAGGCACGGGCGGCAGGGCGCGTCACCATGTACGTTGAGGCTTAGGCGCGGGGGCGGAGGATGAAGTTTTGGCCGAGGTAGACGCGGCGGACGGTTTCGTCGGCAGCGAGGTCTTCGGCGGTGCCGTGTTTGAGGATGCGGCCTTCGAAGAGGAGGTAGGCGCGGTCGGTGATGTGCAGGGTTTCCTGGACGTTGTGGTCGGTGATGAGGATGCCGATGCCGCGGGCGCGCAGTTGTTCCACGATGTGCTGGATGTCCTCGACGGCGATGGGGTCGACGCCGGCGAACGGCTCGTCGAGGAGGATGAAGGCGGGGTCGGTCGCGAGGGCGCGGGCGATCTCGGTGCGGCGCTTTTCCCCGCCGCTGAGGACGTCGCCCCGGGACTTGCGCACCTTTTGGAGCTGGAATTCGTCGAGGAGGGTTTCGAGCCGGTCGCGTTGTTCGGAGCGGCTCAAGGGCTGCAGTTCGAGGATGGCGGCGATGTTGTCCTCGACCGCCAGTTTGCGGAAGACCGACACCTCCTGCGGCAGGTAGCCGATGCCTTTGCGGGAGCGCACGTACATCGGCTGGCGGGTCAGGTTGTCGGGGCCGATGTGGATTTGGCCTGCATCCGGCTGAACGAGGCCCACGACCATGTAGAAACTCGTGGTCTTCCCAGCGCCATTCGGCCCCAGCAGCCCGACCACCTCGCCCGGCGCCACTTCGAAGCTCACGTTGTCCACCACGCGGCGCGCGCCATACTGCTTCACAAGGCCCTCCGCGCGGAGAAGATGTTGCTTCGTCATGGGTGCAAAGTTAGAATTCAGCGGAGAAACCGAGGCGCCACCCCCATGTGCCGAGCGACGGGTCCACCGCGCCGTCCATCCGGCGGACCACGTCGAGCCGCAAGAACTGGAAAATGTTTTCGACGCCGGCATTGACTTCCCAATACGTGCCGTTGAGGCCGCGGGTGATTTCGGGCAAGGCGAGCAGCGCTTCATGCCGGGTGTCCCAACCGCCCTGGATGCCCTGCACCCCGATGACCTCCCGCCATCCCAGCCGCCGGAGCATCGGCAGGTGGTTGAAGACGAGCCCTTCCGCATGCCACTCCACGCCTCCGCGCACCCACCGGTCGGCGACGAGCTCGTAAAAGTTCAAGAGGTTGAACCCGTCCGAGGACATCAAAATCGTGCCGCTCGCCGGCACCACCTCCATGAACACAAAGGGCGCCTCGCCGAAATACATCCCCGCATTGCCCACCCACTCCAGCCGCCCGCCAAACCCCAACCGCCACCGGTCGTTGAAATCCAGCTCCACCCGCGTGTAATCGAAGGTGCTTCCCGCCACGCCAGGAAAGGAACGCGTCACCCCGAGCATCCACATCGCCCGCTCCGACCCCAGGCTGTACCGATCGAATTCGCCCCCGACATGCCGCTCACCCGGCGCAAACCGCATCCGAAACGTCGCCTCCGACGTCACCAGCTGTTCCAGCGGCAACCCCGTTGATGGCTCGAGGAACGTCAATTCCCCCCGCGGCGCCACCCGCTTGTGTACCCCTTCCCCGAACACGCTCCACCCAGTGCTGAACTCCTTCAGCACGTTCGCCTCGAACCGCTCCACCTCCGAGAGCGATACCGATTCGGCCGTTTGCAAGGCGGTGGTCAGCACGGCCCCTTGGCTGAGCAGCCCCGTCATCCCAAACTGCTCCATGTCGCGCTGGGCCTTCAGCCGCACCTCCGTCCTCGGGGTTTTCCGCACCACCCACCGGAGCGAAGTCCCCGCCTTCCATCGCCCGTCGAGCTGTCCGTAAGCCGCATAGATGCGGGGCGCCACCCGGGTGCTGAAGGCGTTGCTGGTCCGCAAGTCGAGCCGGAAGCGGTTCCCTTCGATGGGGTTGTACGTGCGCGCGGACCACCAGGCGCCCCATTCGAGGGGGCCGGTTTGGATGAAGCCCGTGCCGAGGAAGTACCCCGTGTTTTTGAGCAGCCCCCACTGCCACATGCTGGTGACGGTGTCGACCAGTTCATAGACGCCTTCCTCGCGGGGTTCGAGGGGCAAAGGCCGCGGGGTTTCGCGCCAAACCGTGGAATCCCCGCGCTCGAGCAACCCCTCCGCATACACCCGCGCCCCGCCAGGGGCCCACACCGAATCCGGCCACTCCCCCGTCGCCCGCTCGAACTCCCGGTGCACCAAGGTCCGCCTCAAATACGCTCCCAACGAACGCTCGCTCAAGCTGATGTCCATGACGCTCCGGTCCTCCGCGAGCACCCACACCGAATCGAGGCGCTCGTACCGCTGGTCCCACCGCAAATCGCGCACCCAGTTCAAGTTGGCCCCTTCGCTCACCCGTGCTTGCACTTGGGCCATCCCCAAGGTCAACGTGTCGATCCACAGTTCCCCCTCAAACGTCATTTCCCCCTGCCGCCGCGGCACGAACGCGAGGTGAAAGGCGGGGCGCCCGGCCACCTCCGCCGTGTCGAGGAGGTAATAGCGGTAGTGGGCGTTGCCGTGGTCGTGCAAGGGCGAGGTGAACGCGCGGTCGAGCAGCAGCAGCCGGTTTTCGTACAGGTTGATGTTGGCGAACCGGTCGGCGAGTTCGCCGGGGGTGGCGTTGGTGCCGAGGCCACTGACGAGGGAGGATTCGACGGTGGTTTGGGTGCGCCTTCCGTCGGCTGAAGTGCGGACGCTGGCATCGGTTTCAGCCATCATCAGCGGCAGGGCGACCCGCGCTTCGCTGCTGTCGAGGTGGTCGAACACAAAGTCGAACGGCCCCCAGTACCAGCGGTGCGCCTGGGCGTAGCTGAGGTCGTTCACGTCGAACTCCAGCTTCGTGTATTCGCGGTAGGCCAAACCGCCGACCCGCGAAGGGTCGTTCGCCGCCTTGGCCTCCGCCACGCGTTGCATGAGGGGTTTGGCGGGGTTGACTTCGCGTTTGTCCGGACGGACTTCGGCAATGCCGAGGGCGATGGCGGCGGGTTCCAGGGCGAAGTTGCGGGTGGTGGCGATGCCGCGGGTGACCTCCCATTCCTGCGGCTCGTACCCCACAAAGCTCACGCGGAGCTGGCCGGGGCGTTGGTCGGTCTCGAGCTGGTAGTGGCCGTCGAGGTCGGTGTTGGTGCCGTCACCGGATGCGGTGAAGGCGACCGTCACGAACGGCATGGGGAGGCCGGTGGAGGCGTCGAAGACCAGGCCGCTGACTTGGGTGGTTTGGCCTGAAAGCACAGGGGCCATCAAGGCGAGGGCAAGCAGCACTCCGCCCCAACGCAGGACTTTCATCATGCGCGTGCGGCCTTGCGTTCCACCCTCCGCGCGATGGCGATGCCGATTTCATACAGCACGAGCACGGGCATCGAGACCAGGATTTGGCTCGTCAAATCCGGCGGCGTGATGATGGCCGAAACCACCAAAATGCCCACCAGCGCGTGCTTCCGATAGCCCTTCAGGCCCTCCGCCGTGACGAGGCCCGCCTTCGCAAGGAAGTACACGAGGACCGGCAGCTGGAAGATGAGTCCCGCCGCCAGCGAAATGCTCGCCACCGTCTTCATGTACGACATGACCGAGATCCGCGCCTCCACGTCGCCCAATTCGTAGTTGCCGAGGAATTGCAAGGAGAGCGGCGCAATGACGTAGTAGCCGAAAAGGACGCCCAGGAAGAACAAGCACGAGGTAGCGAAGCCGATGCCGCGGGCGGCGCTTACTTCCCGGTCCTTGAGCGCCGGCCGCACGAACAGCCAAAACTGCCGGAAGACCAGCGGAAACGCAATGACCAGTCCGCCGATGGCCGACACGAGGATGTGCGTGGTGAAGTTGCCGAGCATCGTCGTGTTGATCAGCTCGTACCCGATTTCCTGCACGCACAACGCGTCGCCGGCGCCCAAGGTTTCAGACAACCAACACCATGTGCGGTAGCTCACAAAGTCCGGGTTGCGCGGGCCGAAAAGGACGGTGTCGAACAACCAGTCCTTCGCCACGAACAGCCCGATGCCCCCGGCCAAGATGGCGGCGGCGGCATAAAACAGGCGGCGGCGCAGCTCCTCGAGGTGGTCGAGGAACCCCATTTCCTTTTCGTGGCGCGCTTCGTCGAGTTGGTCCAGTGGCATGCGGCTGCAAAGATGCGGTGGAAGGGGCGGATTTTGCGTTAAAAAATGCCCTCGCGCAGCAGGTCGTGGAGGTGGACGAGGCCGAGGTAGCGCCCGCCGTCGTGCACGATGATTTGCGTGATGGACGCGGCTTCCATGATTTGGAACGCTTCAACCGCGAGCTGATCCGCGGCCAAAACCCGCGGCGCCCGCCCCATGACATCCGCCGCCTTCGCCCCATCAATCCTGCCCCGCTCGAGCGCCCGCCGCAGGTCGCCGTCCGTCACGATGCCCACGATGGCTTCGCCGTCGAGCACCACCGCCGCCCCCGTCCGCCCCGCACTCATGGCCAGGATCACCTCCGTGAGGCTGTCCTCTGGTCCCACGGCCGGCCGACGCTCCGGATCCACCAAATCCCCGAGCTTCGTGTATAACCGCTTGCCCAGCGCCCCGCCCGGGTGGTACGTGGCAAAATCGTTCGAAGTGAACCCCCGCGCTTCCATCAAGCACATGGCGAGGGCGTCGCCCATGGCCAGTTGCGCAGCCGTGCTGGCCGTCGGAGCGAGGTTGTGCGGGCAGGCCTCCCGCTCCACCGTCGTGTCGAGCACGTGGTCCGCGTGCTGCGCCAGGAAGCCGTCGAGCTGCCCCGTCATCCCGATGAGCGGGTGCCCGAGCCCCTTGATGAGCGGCACCAGCGCCTTGATTTCCGGGCTGTTCCCGCTTTTCGAGATGCACAGGATGACGTCGCCTTTTTGGACCAAACCCAAATCCCCATGGATCGCCTCCGCCGCGTGCATGAACCCCGCCGGCGTCCCCGTCGAGTTCAGCGTCGCCACCAGTTTGTTCGCGATGTGCGCACTCTTGCCGATGCCCGTGATGATGAGCCGACCCGGCGCCTCCAGCACCTGTTGCACCACCGCGAGGAAGGCGCCGTCGATGCGGTCGCCCAGCGCGCCGATGGCGTCGCGCTCCATTTCCAGCGTCCGTAGTGCGCGGGTTTTCAATGCATTGGTATCTATTGACAGCGGCGAAGGGGAGGGCATCACAGAAAAGGTTAAAAAAATGCGGCGCGATTTGGCCCGAGGACCTATCTTTAGGATGCACAAAGTTAGGACCGTTCGGTCTACGACAAACCGCCAGTATGAGCATTCAGGACATGACGCCCACCGAGGCGCTCAGCCATTTTTTCGGATTCGACGAATTCAAAGGGGAGCAGGAGGCTGTTGTCCAAGCGGTCCTGAACAGGGAAGACGCATTCGTCATCATGCCCACAGGCGGGGGGAAGTCGATGTGCTACCAGTTGCCCGCCTTGATGTTGCCGGGAACGGCCATCGTGGTGAGCCCCCTCATCGCATTGATGAAGAACCAAGTGGATGCCATTCGAGGCCACCACGAGGACCGGGCCATTGCGCATTTTTTGAACTCCAGTTTGAACAAGGCCGATGCCCAACAAGTGCGCGATGACGTGACGGCGGGGCGGACGAAGCTGCTTTATGTGGCCCCGGAGAGTTTGACGAAAAGCGAGAACGTGGAGTTCTTGAAGTCCATCCAACTGAGCTTTGTGGCGGTCGACGAGGCCCACTGCATCAGCGAGTGGGGGCACGACTTCCGCCCAGAGTACCGGCGGATTCGGACCATCGTCCAGCAGATTGCCGATGTGCCCATCATTGCCCTGACGGCGACGGCCACACCGAAGGTGCAGACCGACATCCAAAAAAACCTTGGGATGCGTGACGCGAAGCTGTTCAAGGCTTCCTTCAACCGCCCTAACCTCTATTACGAGGTGCGGCCGAAGAAGGACGCATTGCAGCAGATTGTGCGGTACGCGCGGAACCACATCGGCAAGAGCGGCATTGTGTACTGCTTGAGCAGAAAGAAGGTGGAGGAGATCGCGGAGGTGCTGCGGGTGAACGGCGTGCGGGCTTTGGCCTACCACGCGGGAATGGACGCTGGGACGCGGAGCAACATCCAGGACCAGTTCCTGATGCAAGACGTGGATGTCATCGTGGCGACCATCGCCTTCGGCATGGGCATCGACAAGCCGGACGTGCGCTTCGTCATCCACTACGACATGCCCAAATCGCTCGAGAGCTACTACCAAGAGACCGGCCGCGCCGGCCGCGATGGGGGCGAGGGGCATTGCATCGCGTTCTACAGCCACAAGGACATCGAGAAGCTCGAAAAGTTCTTGCAGGGCAAGCCGCTCGCGGAGCAGGAGGTGGGGTTCCAGTTGTTGCAGGAGGTGACCGCTTTTGCGGAGACGGCCATGTCGCGGAGGAAGTTCTTGCTGCACTACTTCGGCGAGGAGTTCGACGAGGTGAACGGGCCGGGTGCTGACATGTGTGACAACATGCGGCATCCGAAGCCCATGCGCGACGGACAGGAGGACGTGCACATGATCCTCGGGATGGTGATGGAGCACCGGCAGGCCTTCCGCATTCCGTTCTACACGGGCGTGCTGTGCGGGGAAGCGAACCGGGAGATCTCGGATTACCACGGCGTGGAAAGTTCGTTCTGGGAGCGCGGGGTGGAGCACGACCAGCGGCATTGGAAGGGGGTGATTCGCCAAATGGTGGTGCTCGGTTTCTTGCGGAAGGAAGTGGAGAGCTACGGCACGCTCAAAATCACCGAGACCGGTGAGGCCTTCCTTGCCGCACCGCACGAAGTGCTGCTGGCGGAGGAGCGTGATTTCTCCGATGTGGACGCGAAGGACTCCATGATCCAAACCCGGTCCCACAACCACGGGGGCGCGGCGGATCCCAAGCTGCGGAAGCTCCTCGCCGATTTGCGCAAAGCGGAGGCCGACCGGTTGGAGTTGCCACCTTACGTGATTTTCCAGGAGATTTCGCTGGACGAAATGGCCATCCATTACCCGTTGACGCCGGACGAACTGTTGCGGATCACGGGCGTGGGGTCGGGGAAGGCGAAGAAGTATGGGGCGCCGTTTTTGGCCTTGATCAAGCAATATGTCGAGGAGGAGGGCATTGAGCGGGTCGTGGATATTCAGGGTTATCAACTCGCCAAGCAGGAACCTCCCGGACCTGGCGGGCGCAGCTTCTATCAAAACCTCGGCAAGGAGGGTGACGTCCTGCGTCTGCGCGATGAGGCCAAA
>CBFHPD010000185.1:0-1631 GCA_965657495.1 uncultured Flavobacteriales bacterium | reverse complement strand
GTCCGATGGTGATGGCATCGACGTCGGCAAGTGTGCACCCCACTTCCTGCAGGCAGAACTTGATGGCTTCGCTCGGAAACCCCGCCCAGTGCTTGATCCGGCGAAACCGCTCTTCTTCGGTGGCGGCGATGAGGGTGCCGTCGACAAAGATGGCGGCGGAGGAATCGGCGTGGTAGGCGTTGAGGCCGAGGATGATTTCAGGCATGGGGGTGGTGTTGGAATTCGAAAGTTAGGAATAGAAACCTTGGCGTTTCTTGAACCATATGGAGGCTATGAACAAACGGAATGAAGTATTTTTCGCTCATGCAGCAACTGAGATGGGCCTTGCGGTGGGTGTTTCACGTGACGCTGAAGCCGCTTGTGGCGTGGTCGCTCCGGGGCAAGGACATCTACATCTTCCACGGCATCCGCCGCAGCGGGAACCACGCCTGCATCAACTGGGTGGCGAACGCATTGGCGGGGGAGGAGGTGGAGCTGCGCAGGTTGACGGAAGGGCAGTTCAATCAGTACTGCGACGACATCCTGTTCGTGGACTCGTTTGTGCAGGAGTCGGCGTGGACGACGCTTTGGCGCATGGGGGTGAACCGCCGGCATCTCAAGCGCGCCACGAAGGTGCTGCTGAGCACGGAGGACGTGCCGGTGGATTTGCACCACTTCCTCAACGTGCGGCGGGCGCAGCACATCGGGATCACCCGGGATTTAGCCAGTGTGCTGGCGAGTCGGATCAAGAAGTACGACGCGGCGAAGCGGTCGCACGCGTCGCTGTTTTACCTCAATTTCACCGTGACGCCGGAGGTGCTGGGCATCTTCCGGGAGGTGCGGCGGTTGCCGAAGGTTTGGCATTACGACGCGTGGTTGCAGTCGGCGGCTTGGCGGAGGGAGTTCTTGCGGGATTTGGGCCTCGAGGTGGATGTGATGCCCCAAATGAGCAGCCAGGCCGGCGGGAGTTCATTCGGCTCCAGCTCCGATGCCGACCCGACCGCCTTCCTCAACCGCCACACCCAAGTGCCGTGCCCGCCTTGGCTGCCGCCCATGGTGGAGGCGGTCGATGAGGCCTTGAGCGACGAGGAGCGCGCGCGGTTTGCCGATTGGGCCGGTCAACGCTGACCAGGGCGGGGCGTCTTGTTCACGTGCGGCAGCTCGCCGAGTTCGGGATAGCCGGTCGCCTCGCGCAACCGCTCCATGAAGTCCGGGTCGGTGATGTCCCCCTCAAACAGCCGCTCCGGATGCGCGGCGAACAACTCCCGGATGCGCTGGTTGCGGGCGAGCAACTTGCGCTCGATGAAGGACGCTTCCGACTCGCCCGGTTTCAGCTCCAACGGCTTCAAGCTGTGCCGCTGGAACCGAACATACGACCGGAACCACGCCTCTGGATCGCGCGTGTTGAGCACAAAAACTGCCCGATCCCCGAAGGCCTCTAACATCGCCGCAATCACTTCCTCCCGGTTCCAAGGGAGGTCGTCGAGCGAGTCGTAATTGGCCGCCAAGCGGGCCAGCCCCTCGAAATCGCCTTGGTGGAACATCCGCCCGGGGATGCGCATGATGGTCAGGTGGTTCGTGCCCACGTCCCGAAAGGCCCGCGCCACCGACGTGGTGCCCGTTTTATTCTGCCCGATGATGAACACCGTCTT
>CBFHPD010000184.1:0-2228 GCA_965657495.1 uncultured Flavobacteriales bacterium | reverse complement strand
GTCGAGCAGGTCGATGCGCAACTTGCGGGCACTGCCGTCGGGCAGGCCGATGATGTAGATCGAGTCGCCGATGACTTGGTGAAGGGGCGGCCCCGTGTACTCGCCCCATCCGAAGTCGCTCGGATCGCTCGTGGTGCCGACGTTGAAGGCCCCGTTGAACCACGAGTCCAGGCCGTTATGCAGGCGGTCCCATTCGCTGAATCCGGTGGTGTCGACCGCCTCCCAAGCCTCGATGCCGCCGGCGGGGTAGAGCGCGAGTTCCCGGCCGTTGCCGTCGTTGACCCGGATGGCGTTAGAGAAAGGCCCTGTTACGTCGAAAGCGAGGTCCCAGTTGCCACTTTCCACCGTTGCCACCACCCCGTCTGACAACGAATAAAACACGTCGTTTGCATACCCTTCGCCTTGGTCGAGGGTGACTGCAGTTTGGGCAAAGCCCGCGGTGGCGCACACCACCATTCCCAACATCCCGTAAATCGCTTTCATAGCTGTGTGGTTGATTTGATGGTGCAAATTTCCACCCCTGAAAGCCTTGCTCGCGTCAGGCGATTGTCAGTCCTCCGTCCGGAAAATGTCAGGAATGCAGCGGCCGCTTCAGCCCTTCGCGATGCTGAGGTAAATCTCCATCAACACTGCGGCGTGCTGCGCCGGATTGTGCCGTGTGCGGATGTGCTCACGGGCAGCTTCCGAGCGCTCAGGCCAAAGCGCATGTCCGCCCTTGAGCAAGGACTGCAGCGCTTCCTCCAACCGGTCGACCAACCGAACCTTCTCCTCGGGCGTGGTTGCCGTGCGGTGCGCATCCCCATAGGAATTCACCGGCACTTCGATGAGCAAGCCATTCGCCCCCTGCTCGATGACTTCCGGCAACGACCGAACCGCCGTGGCCACCGGCACGCAGCCCGATGCCATCGCTTCGAGCACGACGTAGCCGTACGTGTCCTGAAACGTGGGAAACAGCAGGTAATGGGAGCGACCTAACAGGGCGAGCACGTCGGCATACGGCGCGGCTGAGCGGTGGGTGACGTGCTCCGGCATGGCGGCCAGGAGTGCTGCCGCGCGCTGGCCGTCGGCCTCGCTTGTATTCGCCGTGGTGTCGTGCCAACGGTCCACTTGACCGATGATTTCAAATCGCCAGTCCCGGATTCCCGCAGCATGCAGGCGGTGCAGCGCCTCCAAGCACTCCAAGCCGCCCTTCCGGTAAAAATCCCCGCCGACGAACGCGAAGCGAACCGGACCGTCGGGGCGAGTCACCACGGGGAAAAGCGGCTGAGGAGGATGAAGGACGGTGTTCTTTGCTTCGATCGCTGGCCAGTCGGCCGAGCGGCCTAACCGGTCGATGTGGTCGCAAAAGATCGCTGCTGCCGCCCCGCTGAAGCCGATGAGTTGCCGGCATGAATCGCCCAACATGAGGTCCACGCCCCGTGCCCGATCAGCCGTCGAAGTGCGGTCATACCAACGCGGGATCAGGCTTTCATAAGTGGTCACCCACGGCGTCGCCGTGCGCGCCACCGTGTTGAAAAAATGGAGCAAGTCGACCTGAGGAAAGTGCGGATCCCGGAAGGAAAACAGGAGCTCCGTACTCGGTCGACCTCCCAGCAAGTGCTGCGTGCCCGCCACGACGCGGTAGATGTCCCACGGACGAACATGCTGCACGCCGGGCATCTCAGGGATGTTGCGCGCAGCACCATAGCCGGATTGGGGAACACCGATGCGCATGGGGTTAAAGTTCGGAAAGAAGCAACTTCGTGAAGGCCTCGATTCCGTTTTGGTTTAAATGATCCAAATCCCGGAACATCGAATCCGGGAATGCAACCCGCTCATGCGCATGGTACGTCACCTGCTCCGACTCCAAGCTGCGCAACCACGTGCCGTACTGCGCGAGCCCGTCCGGAGCCATGTGCCCCAAGTAGTCCGCATGCAGCGGCGTCCCGACCAAGTGCAACTCAAACGCCCCCGCCTCAGCCTCAGCGACCAAGGCCTCAACCGCGCCCGTCGTCGCCCAATGCTCGAAAAACCATCCCTGCTCGTGCATGCCCACCCTGGCGATGCGCTCTTCGGCATTCCCCAATTTTTTCGTCGACCGGCCCATGCGGTAGCCCCCGATTTTCATCGGGACCCTCCAGGGCTTCAATTGCATTTCGCCCACCACACGCCACAACCAAAACTCCCCACTCCCCGTCGGCCACCCCTCGCTCAGTCGGTGGCACAATGCCATCCGTGAAGACCGGGAG
>CBFHPD010000183.1:0-31055 GCA_965657495.1 uncultured Flavobacteriales bacterium | reverse complement strand
TTCGTCACCGCCGTCACGCGTTTGTCCACATCACCGCTCCACCCGCGGGTGTTGAACGTGACTTCGATGCGGCCCTCAGCTCCCGGCGCAATCAACTCCCGCGGCCAGCTCTTCGGCACCGTGCAACCGCACCCGGACGACACGTCGGCAATGAGCAACGGCGCACTCCCCGTGTTCTTGAAGGTGAACGCATGGGCGATGACGGCTCCCTCCACCACGGTGTCGTAATCGAATATGCGCTCATCTGGCGACATCACCGCCACGTTGCGATCGCCCGCAGGCACATCCGCCCCCGTGGCTGGTATGTCAATGAGATCCGTGTCCACTTCCGGCGAACCGCACCCCCAGACCACCGCCGCTAAAACCACCACCCACCGCATCATTCGAGCAATCCGCGTCCGATTTTGACAATCCGCTTGTCGGCCTTCATCTCCTGGAACAGCTGGTCGAGGATGCCGTTGATGAAACCGGAGCTCTTCGGGGTGCTGTAATACTTCGACAGCTCGATGTACTCGTTCAAGGTGACCTTCAGCGGAATGGATTCGAAGCTCCGCGCTTCGGCCAAGGCCATTTTCATCAGGATGCGGTCGATGAGGGCGATGCGCTCGAGGTCCCAATTGGCAGCCGCTTCCGTGATGAGCGCCTCATTTTCGGCGGCTTGGCCCAGGGTGTTCGTGAACAAGGTTTCCATGAACTGCCGGTCGTCATCGTCCTCCCGCCAGAGCGGAAGCAGTTCCAAATCGTCGTCCCCTTCCTTGATGGTCTTGATGGTTTTGATGACCATCGAGGCGCATAAGTCCAAATCGTCGTTCCAGTAAATGCTGCGTTCCTCCAAGCTGTCCTCGAACGGTTCGTTTTGGATCATGTGCTTCCGGAACATCCGGATGAGGTACTCCCGGTCGTGGCGGAATCCCCGCTCTTCCGAGGCCATGTATTCGATGTATTCCTCGTGGTCGAGCAGCCCGCGGAACACTTTGCGCAACAGTTCTTGTTGGTCGCCCCAACCCACGCCGAGTTCGTTGGCTTCTTTCTCCAAATTCCGGCTGTTGGCGATGGTGCGCAACGGGCGGTTGGTCACAAACTTCGTGTTCGGGTTCAAATCTTCGGGAGCCGGGAGCCGCTTTTTACGGCCCGCCTCAATGCGGTCAATCGCCATGGCTTGCATGCTGCCGATCAACAGCAGGAGCATCACGTACAGTTCTTGCATCTTGTGTACCGAGTGCTCAAGGGCCTTGTGGGCTTGGGCGGCATCCTGGTCCTCAGCGGAATAAAATCCGTACAGAATGTGCAGGAGCTTGATGCGAAGTTGTCGGCGGTTCAGCATGTCAATGATTCGTGGGCGCGAAATTAGGGGTTGCACCGCGAATTCCCCGCGTGGGGTGCGAAATTATCCACGGGGGCGGGTGGGGGGGACGAAATCGCGGGGTTGGGCGTTAGATTTGGGCACCACATTCAATTCCCATGCGCGCACTCGTTTTCATCTCCTTCGCTTTGCTGGCTGCCCGCGGGTTGGGCCAAACCCCAGTCCCCGTTTACGTGGATTGGCCCGCCGACAACGTCACCGTTTTCGCCCAAGGTGCTTGGGTCGAGCACCGGGGTTCGGTGACTCCGGCGGCCCAGCGGTTTGAACTCATCCTCGATGGATTGACCGAAGCCATCAACCCGCAGTCCCTGCAAGTCGAGTTGCCCGAGGGCTGGCGACTCGTCGGCACGCAGAGCAGCACCGGTTCCCGCCCCGACGAAACGGCGGCTGCGGAGGCCGATTTGGCCGACATCGAAGCGGAAATCCGGGCCGTTCACACCACCATCGCCATGCGGGAGGCGCTCAGCGCGGTCTATGACGAGGAACTGGCCATGATCCAATCCAACCGCCAGTTGAGCCACCAAGAAACCTTGCTCGTGGACGATTTGCGGGAGGCGGCTGAGTTTTGGCGCAGCCGGGTCCGCGAACTCAAATACAAGCAGCTCGAATTGACCCAAGAAATCGCCGATCTCCATGGCCAAGTCGAGGCCCTCGAAGCGGAACGGCGGGAGGCCATGCGCCGCGCCCAGGCCTTTTCCAACCAGGTGCGCATGCGGCTCCATGCGGCATCCGAGGGACGCGGTGAGGTAGCCATCCGCTACCTGACCCAGGCGGCGAGTTGGCGCCCCGAGTACGACGTGAAGGTCTCCCCCGAAGGCCGCATCGTCTTCGACCGGTTTGCCTCGGTGTCCCAAACCACGGGCAGCGATTGGGAAGGGATCCCCCTCGAGTTCGTGGTGGGCAACCCGCTCAGCTCCCTCGCCCCGCCGGCCTTCGAGCGCTGGGTCTTGCGCGAGCGGACCACCGTGCAGCAAGCAACGGCAGGTGCGTACGAATGGGCCCCGGAAGACGCAGAGGGGGATTTGATCGCCAGCCATGACCTCGCGTTTAGAGGAGTGGATGGGCTGGTGGCGGCTTCTGCCGCGGAGCACGCGTTTTCTAACGATCGCTTCCGCTTCGAACCGGCCATCGCGCCGTTTGTGGCTTCCCAGCGGGTTCCGGAGCGGGTGTTCATCGAACAATTCGAATTGCAGGGTGAATTGAGCTACTTGCTCAAGCCGTATGCGTCCGATGAGGCTTACCAAATGGCGCACTCGGCGACGTGGGCGACGTCGCGGTTGATGCAAGGGCGGGTGCAAGTCGAGGCGGGCGGGGTCTTCCGCGGGTGGTTCGACTTGGTGCTCCCGGCGCCGGGCGATACCTTGATGGTGCCCATCGGCCAAGATCCGGAGGTGCGGTGCAGCCGGGAGCGTCGTGCAGACCGGTGCTCGAACTCCGTGTTTGGCGGCAAGCACAAGAGCGAACAGACCTGGGAAATCGAGGTGGAGAACCAGCATGACCGGCCCATCGAGGCGCGCATTGAAGAGCGCATTCCGGTGGCCTACCGCGCTGATGTGACGGTGGAGTTGCTGGAAGCGAGCGGGGCCGCCCACGACGTGGCAGACGGCAAGTTGACCTGGGATGTGACGCTGGCCCCGGGCGAACTCCGGACGTTCATCGTGCGTTATCGCCTCGAATACCCGAAGGAACTCGGGTTTGTGAATTTCTGACCTCAGCGCTTGTAGAGCACGATGCTCGCAGCGCGGTGGGAGGAGCCGTTGGGCAACTGCAGCCGAAGGTCTCGGAAGTGAAGGCTGCTGCCGCTGGGTAAGTCGCGAATGGCCGCGCGCATGGCGGGGGTGAGCGCTTCGGTGGTGCTGCGGTAGGCCGTTGATTCATTCCCGCGTTGGGTGATGAGTTCGAACCCTTGCCAGGTAAGGGGAACGTCAAATTCCACGCCCTGCACGGCGGCGCGCAGTTCCAATTGGTCGAGGGCTTCGGCGGTAAGGGTGTCACCGGATTGGCCGTGGCGCATGAAGATGGTGGGAGCGGGGAGGGGACGGACCCGGAAGACCGTGGCGGAATGCACCGGACCGTCGTCCCACCGCAGGGCGAGGCTGACCGATTGGGCCCCGGCGTCGGGCAGGACGCGGAGCTGGGCGTGCCGCTGACCGTTGAAGGTCAGTTCAACGGCCGCACCGCCGGACAGCCGCAGGTGATTAAACGGTTGCACGCTCGTGACGTCCACCGGGTTTTCGATGCCCGCGTACAGGATGTTTTGGTGGAGGGCTGCGGCGGTGGCCTGGCCATGGATTTGGCCTAAAGGCAGGGCAGCAAGCCAAAGGATCGAACGCAACAACAATTTCATGCGGGCATTTACTACGAAGTACGGGAATGGGGGACGGAAGGTTGCTTGTTCAATCTGCTAAAAACCAACCGAGCGATTGCATGGACGTGATGCGCACATCCCGGTAATAGTGGTGCAAAATGTCGGCAGCCGAGGCCCCGTGGCGGGCCCGTTCCATCGCTCCTTCTTGGCAGAGGCCTACGCCGTGGCCGAAGCCTTGTCCCATGAATCGAACGTGCTCCCCATCGTCCACGGTGACGAAATAGCTGGATTGCAGTCCGAAAGCGGCCCGGGCTTGGGCGGCCCGAACGGCTTGTCCCGAATCGGGCAAGTAGTTGACGCGGGCATTGGGCAAAAAGGTGGTGCGGTCGCTGCTTCCGGTGCGGTGTTCTGCCAACCAATTTCGCCAAGCTGCACTCGGTACGGTCTTCATCCACTGGGCATGGGGCATGGCGAGGCAGAACGTGTCCGGCACCCCGACGAGGTAGTTCAACGGCCGTTGCCACACGTTTTCCGCCCCTTGCGTGTGGCCGCCGCAGTTGGAGTGAAACGCCGCAGTGATCGGGCGTCCCGTGCGGTCGACGACCACGCTGCCGGCGGTAGCGTGCACCGCATCCCGAAGGGTGTCGTTTACGGTGCCAATGCCGTGGTAGGCTTGGCAATGCACGGCGTCGCACAGGTCAAACCCTTGCTGCCGGTGGCGGTCCAACGCCTGCACCGTGTACGTGCGGCTCACAATGGCCTGCGCGGCGTAATATTCGCGGTGGTGGCCTTTGCCGGCTTCCGCGGACAACACGCCGGGTAAATACGCTTCCATCGCTGTTTCCAAGATGCACCGGATGCGTTGTTGTTCGACGATGAAATGAATCCGTCCTTCGTGCACTGCGGGGAATTCCCCCGGTGCAACCATGCGCAAGGCGCTGCCCGCTAACACCGGACGCAGGTGCAGGTAGTCCCAGGCGCGCCCATCCCAAGCAAGTTTCCCGCCTTCGCATCGAATTTGGGCCGAGTGGCCAAGCGGCGCAAGCACCACCCCATCCCGGTTGACCCACTCGAACGCACCAGCTTCGGTGGAGACAGTGAGGGATGTGGGCAAGTCCCCTTCAAACAACCCGATGCGCAGGCGTTGTTGGCCCCAAGCAGGGGCCCACACCAGGCAAGCGAGCAGGCAACCGATCCACTTGCTCATGCGCCTAGGATGTGGTGGGCAACCCGAACCGAGGCGCCAGATGAACCGAGCAGGGCATGGACTTCAGCGTAGGCCTCCTGTTGCCTTTCCCTAGCGGGACCGTCTTGCAACAAAGGATTCAGCTCCTTGACCAAATTCGCCGGGGTGCAAGCCCCTTGAATCAATTCCGGCACCGCAAGCCGACCTGCGAGCAGGTTCGGCAACCCGATGTGGTCCACGTGGGCGAGCAATTTGGCGAGCTGATAAGTGAACGCACTCGTCTTGTAAGCGATCACTTGGGGGGTGTTGAACAGGGCGGCCTCGAGGGTGGCCGTTCCCGAAGTAACCCACGCCCCGCGCGCAAATTGCAGCAGGGATTGGGTGGCCCCGAAGACCACAGGCAGTCCGGCGCCTGCATACGCTTCGGGCGGTTGCCCCGGTGCCCCCGCGACCACGCATTGGACGTCCCCGCCCAAAGAACGAGCGGCTTCGACCATGATGGGAAGCATGTGTTGCAACTCCTGCGTGCGCGATCCCGGCAGCAGCGCCACCAGCGGCCGCTCGTCCAAGCCGTGGGCCGCTCGCCAAGCGCTTTCCTTGCCGGGGGATTGGGAGCGGGCCACGTCGAGCAGGGGGTGGCCGACGAAGGTGACCGGAACGCCGGCATCCCGGTAGATGGCTTCCTCGAAGGGAAGGGTGACGTACATGTGGTCGATGTCCCGTCGGATTTGTCTGACGCGGCCCTTTTTCCAAGCCCAAACCGACGGGGAGATGTAGTGGTGGACGCGCATCCCATGGGCCTTCGCCTTCCGTGCGATGCGCAAGTTGAAGCCGGGGAAATCCACGCCGAGCACCACGTCGGGGGCAAACCCTTGAATTTCCGCCCAGCACCGGTCCAAGTTTCCAGAAATGGTCCGGATGTGCTTCAATACCTCCCAGAACCCCATGTAGGCCAAATCCCGGTAGTGCTGCGTGACCGTCGCTCCCGCCGCCTCCAACGCCTCACCGCCCCATCCGCGCACCTCCAAATCGGGGCGCTCACCGAGCAACGCTGCCGCGACTTGGCCCGCGTACACATCGCCTGAGGCTTCTCCCGCAATGATGAACACCCGCTTGAGCGTCATGCCCCCTCGAGGTTAACCGCTTGAAGCCAAATCACCACGGGAACCGCCGCCAGCACCACCACCATGACCCCGCGGGCGAGCCGCTCGCGCTTCAAGCGCAACAGCGCATAAAACAAGACCACGTCAGCCAACACGCTCACCGAGACAATGGAGTCCTGGTACAATCCACCGTTCCAGAACACGTCCTTCAAAAAGAACGCCATGCTGTCGCCGGTTTGGAAGTGCCACCACGCGGTAAGCAAGACCAATCCGAGCAGCGCACCCAACAACCCGAGTCCCACTCCGGCGAGGGTTTCCCAAGCGTTTCGGCTCATGCCCAATCCCACTGATTCAGCCGTGCTATGGCGTGGTGGGCGGTCAAATCGAAGTGGGTCGGCACCACGCTGATGTACCCGTGTTCCAACGCCCATTCATCGGTGTCTTCCCCGTGGTCCGGGTTGGTGAACTTGCCGCTCATCCAATAATACGTCGCACCTCCCGGTGTTTGCCGTTCCTCAAACGCTTCTTCCCAATACCCAGCGGACTGCCGGCACACCTTGATGCCTTGGATTTCCGACCACGGTTTTTTAGGGATGTTCACGTTGAGGCAGGTGCCGTTGGGCAAACCGTGCTCGAGCACACGCGGAACGATGCGCTTCACCGCTTCCTGCGCCGCAGAGAAGTCCGCGGTTTTTGCGTGGTCGAGCAGGCTGAACCCCACGGAAGGAATTCCTTCGACGGCACCCTCTACGGCGGCGGACATCGTCCCGCTGTAAATGACGTTAATGGAACTGTTGGACCCGTGATTCACCCCGCTCAACACCAAGTCGGGTTTGCGGTGCATGATGCGGTGAATGGCCAGTTTCACGCAGTCCACAGGCGTGCCCGTGGTGGAATGAGCCGAAACACCTTCCACCGGAAAGCTCACTTCCTCCATGCGCAGGATGTTGCCGATGGTCACGGCATGCCCCATGCCCGACTGCGGGCTGTCAGGGGCCACCACCACCACATCACCAAATTCCAATGCAGCTTGCGTCAGCGCCACGATTCCCGGGGCGGTGATGCCGTCGTCATTGACGACGAGGATGAGGGGGCGATCAGGCATGGGCTTCGGGAATGCGGGTGAGGGCATCGAGCAGGTAGCCCCAGAATTTTTGGACCGAACTGATTTGCACGCGTTCATCCGGGCTGTGGGCACCGCGGATGTTGGGGCCAAAACTCACCATGTCCATCTCCGGATAATTCGTCCCCAAAATGCCGCACTCCAGTCCGGCATGGCACGCGAGTACCCGCGGTTGCTCTTCGTAGCGCTCAACATAGAGCGATTGCAACAAGGACACGATTTCAGACTTGGGGTTGGGCGTCCAACCGGGGTAGCTTCCGCTGAATTCCGTCTCGAGTCCGGCGAGGGCAAAGGCGGCCTGAATGCTCCGCGCGTGGTCCCACTTTTCCGTGTCGACGCTGCTGCGGCACAAGCATTGGATGGCGACCTGGCCTGCGCCGATTTGCACGCGTGCGAGGTTGTTCGAGGTTTGGACCAAATCATCCAAATCCGGGCTCATCCGGTGGATGCCCACCGGACACGCTTGCACCGCTAGCAACAAGGCCTCTTGCAGCTCTTCGGGCAGGGCGCCCGCGGGAGCATCCACCTCGTTCAGCACCAACGTCAGGTCGGGATCGGTGGTGGCGTATTCCGCCTTCACCCCTTCAAAGTAGGCCGTCATGGCGGACCGGAATCCGTCCACATCTTCTGCGGCCAGGGCCAAGGTGGCGGTGGATTCCCTCGGAATGGCATTGCGCAGCCCCCCGCCGTCGATCCCTGCAATCCGGAAGTCCAGGACATCGAACGCAGCGAGCAGCAACCGGTTCATCACTTTGTTCGCATTGGCCAACCCTTTGTGGATGTCCATCCCGGAGTGGCCGCCGCTGCCACCTTTCACGGTGACTTGCATGCCCACAGCCCCTTCCACCACCTGTTCAGGCGTGTAGGTGCAAGTGGACGTGACATCCACACCGCCCGCACACCCGATGGACAGTTCGTCGTCGTCCTCGGTGTCGAGGTTCAACAAGATCGTCCCATCGAGGTGGCCTCCCTGCAGGCCCAACGCCCCGGTCATGCCCGTTTCTTCATCGATGGTGAACAGTGCTTCAAGCGGCGGATGCGGAATGTCTTTCGAATCGAGCAACCCCAGAATCGCCGCCACGCCGATGCCGTTGTCAGCCCCGAGGGTAGTTCCTTCCGCGCGCACCCAATCCCCGGCCACGACCATGCGGATGCCTTCGGTCATGAAATCGAAGTCCGTGTCGTTGTTTTTCTGGCACACCATGTCGAGGTGGCTTTGCAACACGACCGTTTGGCGGGATTCCATGCCGGGCGTCGCTGGCTTCTTGATGAACACGTTGCCCACCTCGTCTTGGGAGGTCTCCAGGCCGCGGGATCGGCCGAATTCCATGGCCCATTCGACCACACGCTCCTCGTGCTTGGAAGGGCGGGGTATGGCGTTCAATGCGGCGAAGTGTTCCCACAAGGCGCGGGGTTCGAGGGAGGCGACTGCTTGGCTCATCGGTTGGGTTTTGGGCCAAATTTACAACCCACCTCGCGAGCGAACGAATCCCCTTCATGCCCGCGCACAAAGTTCTGCCCCCCGCTCATGAATTCCTTCCTTGAACGCCGGGAAGCTGCCGGAAATTTGGTGCGGTGAATGTGGATAATTTGGCCAAATCCAGCCGCCTGACCTCCGGGATATGGCAGTAAGTTTGGTGCGAGATGACGGACAAGGCGAACGAACAAGTAACGTACAACGAGGACAACATCCGATCGCTCGATTGGAAGGAGCACATACGGATGCGTCCCGGGATGTACATCGGCAAGCTCGGCGACGGGCAATCTGCCGATGACGGCATTTATGTGCTGTTGAAGGAAGTGATTGACAACAGCATCGACGAACACGCGATGGGGCACGGAAAAAGCATCCGGGTGACCATCAAGGACGGCGAGGTGCGGGTGCGCGATTACGGCCGCGGCATTCCGTTGGGCAAGGTGGTGGATTGCGTTTCGAAAATCAACACGGGAGGCAAGTACGACTCGCGCGCATTTAAGAAGTCCGTGGGGTTGAACGGGGTCGGTACGAAGGCGGTCAATGCCTTGTCCGAATCCTTTTCTGTGGAAAGCTACCGGGACGGCCAGCGCAAGTTGGCCACGTTCGAAACGGGGGAGTTGTTGGAAGAGACGGCGGTGGAAACTTCGGAGGAGCGCAACGGCACCTTGATCGTGTTCCGCCCGGATCAGACGGTGTTCAAGGGTTACCGGTTCCGCATGGAATACGTGGAACGCTTGCTGTGGAATTACGCGTACTTGAACACCGGGCTGGCGCTTTACCTCAACGGGGAGAAGTTCAAAAGCGATCACGGCTTGAAGGATTTGCTCCAAAACGATTTGGACACCGAACCGCGCTACCCCATCATCCACTTGCAAGGGGAGGACATTGAGGTTGCAATGAGCCACACGGACGCCTACGGCGAAGACTACCAAAGTTTTGTGAACGGCCAGTTCACATCCCAAGGCGGCACCCACCAGAGCGCATTCCGCGAGGCGGTGGTGCGGGTGGTGCGGGACTTTTTTGGAAAGGACTACGACGGGGCTGACATCCGATCGGGCATCAAGGCCGCTGTTTCTGTGAAAGTGGAGGAACCCGTATTCGAGTCGCAGACGAAGACGAAATTGGGCTCCACCGAGGTTGGGCCCGATCGCCCCTCGCTGAAGAGCTTCGTTTACGACTTCCTCAAGCGTGAACTCGATAATTTCCTTCACCGGAATCCGGAAACGGCCTCGGCCTTGCAGGCGCGGATTTTGCAGTCAGAGCGGGAGCGCAAGGACTTGGCGGGGATCAAGAAGCTGGCCCGAGACCGCGCAAAAAAGGCGTCGCTCCACAACCGCAAGTTGCGGGATTGCCGGGTGCATTTCAGCGATAAAAATGACCTCCGCGAAGGAACGACCCTCTTCATCACGGAGGGCGATTCCGCTTCCGGATCCATCACCAAGGCCCGCAACGTCAAAACCCAGGCGGTTTTTTCGCTGAAAGGGAAGCCGCTGAATTGCTTCGGCAAAACGAAGAAGGTGGTCTACGAGAACGAGGAGTTCAATTTGTTGCAAGCTGCCTTGAACATCGAGGACGGCTTGGATGGGCTGCGCTACAACAACGTGGTCATTGCCACGGATGCGGACGTGGATGGCATGCACATCCGGTTGCTGCTCATCACGTTCTTCTTGCAATTCTTCCCGGATTTGGTGAAAAAAGGCCACTTGTACGTGCTCCAAACCCCACTTTTTCGCGTGCGCAACAAGCAGAAGACCATCTATTGCTACAGCGAGGAAGAGAAATTCGCGGCGATGGGGGAATTGGGCAAAAACCCCGAAATCACCCGATTCAAGGGGCTCGGGGAAATCAGTCCGGACGAGTTCAGCAATTTCATTGGAGAAGACATCCGGCTCGACCCGGTGGTCATCGGCAAAGACAGTGGTATTCAGGATTTGTTGACCTTCTTCATGGGTTCGAACACCCCCGACCGGCAGCAGTTCATCATTGAAAACCTCCGTGTGGAAAAGGACGAAGTGGCATGAGTGAATTCCCAGAAGAACACAACGAGGAGTTGGAGGGCGATGACGCGCCCACTCCGCGCGACGAAAGCGATGAGATCGAGGATGCTGAGGTGCTCGACGATGCGGTAGAGGGCGAGGAGCTCGAGCGGGTCATCAAGGTCAGCGGGATGTACAACGACTACTTCCTGGATTACGCTTCGTACGTCATCCTCGAACGAGCCGTTCCCCACCAACACGACGGGCTGAAGCCGGTGCAGCGCCGGATTTTGCACAGCTTGAACGAGATGGACGATGGCCGCTTCCACAAGGTAGCCAATGTCATCGGTAACACGATGAAGTTCCACCCGCACGGGGACGCGAGCATCGGGGATGCGATGGTCCAAATCGGCCAGCGCGAACTCCTTTTGGACTGCCAAGGAAACTGGGGAAACATCCTCACAGGGGACCGGGCGGCTGCTCCGCGTTACATTGAGGTGCGCCTGAGCAAGTTTGGAAAGGAGGTGTGCTTCAATGCGAAGACCACGAATTGGTTGGCGAGTTATGATGGACGGAACCGCGAGCCGGAAACGCTGCCGGTGAAGTTTCCGCTCCTGTTGGCGCAAGGGGTGGAAGGGATTGCAGTGGGCCTCGCGTGCAAGACGCTGCCGCACAACTTCGTGGAGCTGCTCGATGCAAGCGTTGCCGCCTTGCAGGGAAAGTCGTTCACCTTGGTGCCGGATTTCCCGACGGGCGGGATGGCGGATGTGGAGAATTACAACGACGGGCTGCGGGGAGGCCGCGTTCGGGTGCGGGCGCGCATCGAGAAGGAAGACGCGAAAACGTTGGTCGTCAAAGAGTTGCCCTTCGGTGTGACCACGGGGTCGCTGATTGACAGCATCCTCAAGGCCAACGAGAAGGGCAAGATCAAGATCAAGAAGGTCGAGGACAACACCGCGGAGCACGTAGAGGTGGTCATCCACCTCGCGAACAACGTGTCCCCCGATAAGACCATCGACGCCCTGTATGCCTTCACCGATTGTGAGGTGAGTTTGGCTCCCAATTCGGTGGTCATTCTGAACGACAAGCCGCATTTTTTGGGGGTCAAAGAATTGCTGAAGATCTCAGCCAATTTGACCCGGAACTTGCTCAAGTTGGAGCTGGAGATTGAACTCGGCGAGCTGCAAGAGAAATGGCATTTTGCCTCCCTCGAAAAGATCTTCATCGAAAACCGGATCTACCGGGACATCGAGGAGTGTGAAACGTGGGAAGAGATCTTGCAGACCATCCACAAAGGGCTCGAGCCGCACGTCAAGCACCTCGTCCGGGCGGTTACCGATGACGACGTGACGCGGTTGACCGAAATCAAGATCAAGCGGATTTCCAAGTTCGACGGGTTCAAGGCGGACCAGCTCATCGCAGCGTTGGAGGAAGACATCGAGCGGGTGCGCCACCATTTGGCCAACCTCACCGAATACGCCATCGACTGGTTCCGCATGCTGAAGAAGAAATACGGCAAGGGGCGGGAGCGCAAGACGGAACTGCGGACGTTTGAATCCATTTCAGCAGCGGAAGTGGCCGTGGCAAACGTGAAGCTCTACGCGAATTATGCAGAGGGGTTTGTTGGAACGGGAATGAAGCGGGGAGAAGGCGAATTCGTTTGCGATTGCAGCGACATTGACGACATCATCGTGTTCCGGAAGGACGGAAAATACTCGGTCAGCAAGGTATCCCAGAAGGCCTTCTTTGGGAAGGAAATCTTACACGTTGGGATTTGGAAGAAGGGGGATGACCGCACGGTTTACAATGCCATTTACCTCGACGGAGCCAGTGGCCGGAGCATGGTGAAGCGGTTTGCCGTGACCAGCAGCACCCGGGACAAGGAGTATGACGTCACGAAGGGGACGCCCAAATCGCGGGTCCTTTACTTCACAGCCAACCCGAACGGCGAAGCCGAAGTGGTGACGGTGCACCTGAGGGCCAACCAGCGGCTCAAGAAACTGAAGTTCGATGTGGACTTCTCGGAAATCGGAATCAAAGGCCGGGGAGCCGGCGGAAACCTCGTGTCGAAGTTCCCCATCAAACGGATTGAATTGAGCGAAGAGGGGGTGTCCACGTTGGGGGCTTTGCAGGTATGGTACGACGAGACGGTCCGGCGATTGAACGCAGAGGGACGCGGGACGTTCCTGGGAGAATTCCGGGGGGACGACCACATTTTGGTGTTCCTCTCCACCGGAGAGTACTTGTTCACAGGCTACGATTTGAGCACGCATTTCGACGACAAGATGATCCACCTCGAGAAGTGGGATCCCAATCGCGTAGTGAGTGCGGTGTATTACGAAGGCGAAAAGGAAGACTGGTATGTCAAGCGGTTCTTGCCCGAGTACGTTCAAAAGCCGTTCCGGTTTGTGGGCGATCACGAGCACTCGCGCCTGGGGGTGGCGACCACGTTGTTCCACCCGGAAGCCGTGGTTCGCTACAACCGCCGGTTCAAAGAAACCCGCGACCGGGAGGACGATGTGGTGGCGTTGGCAGATTTCATTGCGGTGAAAGGAATCCGGGCGCTCGGAAACAAGTTGAGTGCGCTGCCCGTCGTGGACGTGACGCTGAACCCTCCCAATGAAGAGCAAGAACAAGCTGCGCTCGAAGCGCACCGCGAAGCCCATGCTCCCAAGCGGGACCATCCCGCTGCTGCCCAAGCCGGAGACGTTCCGCAAGGGGACTTGGATCCGCCCGAGTTGCCGTCCGCCCAGGCGCCCCGTTTGGACAGCGGCGAGGACTCGCCATTTAAGAAGCGCAAACGGGCCGATGACGACAGCCAGCCGACCTTGTTCTAGCCTTCGTGTTGATTTTACACTTTATCCCAATTCGGCTAACTTAGCGGCATGCAAAATGGAAAACAGGCCTTGGCGGTTGCGGCAGTAGCTGCGACGGCTTGGTGGGGATGCGGAAGCGCTCCCGTTCAGCAACCCACCTCGGTGGCGACGGTCTCATCGGGCATTCCCATTGACCCGGAAGTATTGGTACACCCCGAATGGGCGAAAAAGGCCTCCATTTATGAGGTAAATGTTAGGCAGCACACCCCGGAAGGGACATTCAAGGCACTCGAAGCCGACCTCCCGCGCATCGCGGCCCTGGGGTCGGACATCTTGTGGCTCATGCCCATTCACCCCATCGGAGAGGTCAACCGCAAGGGCGGGGAAAACCAAGCAAGCTACGTGGCCGAGCCGGGCAGTGGAAGTTTGGGGTCACCCTACAGTGCGAAGGATTACAAGGCGGTCAACCCGGAGTTTGGCACGTTGGCGGATTTCAAGTCGCTCGTAGACGCTGCGCACGGGTTGGGCATGAGGGTCATCTTGGACTGGGTGGCGAACCACACCGCTTTTGACAGCCGTTGGACCGAGGAGCACCCGGAGTTTTTCCTGCTCGATTCTGCAGGTCAATTCCAACCGCCGTTGGGAACGGATTGGTGGGATGTGACCCAGTTGGACTGGGAGAACGGTGAAGCGAGCGGGCTCTACGCCGCCATGGAAGACGCCATGCTGTACTGGGTGGTGGAGGCGGACATCGATGGCTACCGGTGCGATGTGGCGGAGAAGGTGCCTACCGCGTTTTGGGAGCAGGTGCGTTTGGCCCTGGAAGCAGCAAAGCGGGATGTGTTCATGCTGGCTGAAGCGGACGCGCCGGAACACCACGATCGCGCCTTTGACATGAGCTATGTGTGGGGGGGCATGCACGTAATGAACCAAGTGGGCAGCCGCGAATGGCCCCTCGACAGTTTGCGTGGCTTTTTGGAACAGGAACAGGAGCGTTACCCGCGCGAGGCGTACCGCATGCTCTTCGTTACGAATCACGATGAGAACGCTTGGAGCGGCACCGTGGAAGAGCGCCACGGGGACAATGCGACGGCGATGACAGTGGTGGCGAGCACCCTGTTTGGCATGCCATTGATTTACTCGGGGCAGGAAGCCCCCAACGAAAAGCGGTTGCGCTTCTTTGAAAAGGACACCGTGGAATGGAACGGATATGCCCTCGCACCGCTGTTCACGGCGCTGAATGCGTTGAAGGAGGAACAGCCGGCCTTGTGGAATGGCGCAGAGGGGGCGTGGCCGGAGTTGTTGCCCACGGAAGCCGACGAATCGGTGTTTGCCTACCGCCGCAAGTTGGGGGGCAGCGAAGTGGTGGTGGCTGCCAACCTTTCCGCGGACTTGCAAGTGGTTTCGTTGCCGGTGGAGGATTTGACGCTACGGCTCGGGGAGCCCCTGTTGAAGGAAGGCGGGGAAGTGGAATTGCCGGGGCACGGTTACGCCATTTGGACCCACGAGCCATGAGTGAGGCGGCCCAAAAACGCTGCGTAGCGCTGATCGCGCACGACGGCAAGAAGGAAAGCCTGGCGCGGTTTGTGGCGGACCACCTGGACTTTTTTGAGGCGGTGAACCTCATCGGAACCGGCACCACGGGGGGGCGCATCCAAGGACTGGGGTTGCAGGTGGAGTGCCTGGCCTCTGGCCCGTTGGGCGGGGATGCCCAAATCGCAGCGCGCATAACCGAGGGAAGCGTACACGCCGTGATTTTCTTCCGCGATCCCATGGGCAAGCACCCCCACGAGCCCGACATCAACATGCTCCTGCGCCAGTGCGATGTGCACGACATCCCGCTGGCGACAAACGCCTCCACGGCGCGCTTGTTGGTCAAAGGCTTCTGAGGCCACATGGCGGCAAAGCACATGGGGCCGTGGCCGGCGAGGAACGAGGAACGCGCGGTGCGCGAATGGCTCGGGATTTGGCTCGACGGGGAGGAGGCTCCGGCCCAAATCAGGTGGCTGCTCGATGAGGTCACCCAAACCGACCGGGGCACGCGCCTGCTCGGATACACCTACTCCGAAGCCGAACTCAACACCCTGGCAGATTGGGCGAAGCGTTGCGCGGCAGGCGAGCCCATTCAGCACGTGACCGGATATACCGCGTTCATGGGGTTGCGCATTGCGTGCGATGGCCGCGCCTTGGTGCCGCGTCCCGAGACCGAGGAGTTGGCCGCGTGGTGCCTCGAGGCCTTGCGGGCACGTCCCACCGGGCGGATTTGCGACGCGGGCACGGGCACGGGGTGCTTAGCACTCGCGTTGAAGCAGGCGCTGCCAAGCTTCGAAGTGGAGGCGGTGGATCGTTCCGCGGAGGCGCTGCAACTGGCGCGGGAGAACGCCGTGCGGTTGCAGCTGAAGGTGACGTTTCACCACTGGTCATTTGATGAAATCGCCGCCAAAGCCTCAATGCCGTGGGACTTGCTGGTCAGCAATCCGCCTTACATCCCGCGATCGGAGTCCTGCGAGATGGAGGCGGTGGTCACGGAGCACGATCCGGAGATGGCTTTGTTCGTGGAAGATGAAGATCCGTTGATTCATTACCGCACGCTGGTGCAGCAAGCGGAAGCGGGTGCCTTGTCGAACCGCGGCATCCTCGCCTTTGAGGTGCATGAGCGCTGGGCCGATGAGGTGGCCCAATTGTTCGGGGCCGGCTGGGAACGCGTGCAGGTTCGGGCGGATTTGCAAGGCCGCCCCCGCATGGTGACGGCTCAGCGGCTCGAGCGGTAACGCAACATCAGCGCCTCTTCGATGTAATGCAGCGGGATGGCAAAGCCGATGCCCTCTACGCCGAGCTCCATGATTTTTTCGTTGACCACACCGACGAGCGTACCGTCGTGCCGCACCAACGCCCCGCCGCTGTTCCCGGGGGAAATGCTCACGTCGGTTTGGATGAGCGTTCGCTTGCCGTCCTTCCGCATGGAGCTGACGATTCCGCGCGTCACCGACGCCCCCAATGCAACGTCATAGGGCGTCCCGATGGCAAAGACGTCATCGCCCACCTCCACCGCAAGGCGTTCCAACTCCGGTCGGAACGGCTGCAACCCCAGGGTGTCCACCTTCAACAAGGCCAAGTCGTACAAAGGGTGGTACCGGACAAGTTCGGCTTTTCGTTTGCTTCCGTCCTGGAAATGAATGGTTTGGGTTGCAGTCGTGTCGAGCACAACGTGGTGATTGGTCAGGATGTACCCGTCTTGCGAGAGGATGCAGCCGCTGCCGTGACCGTAGTCGTCCTCGATGGTCACCACCGAGGACAGGGCTTGGGCCAAATTGCCCGCGGCCTGCTGCACGGTGTCCAACACAATCGGTTCCCAATCTGCCTTCCATTCCGCTTCCAGCGCGTCTTTTCGGGCTGCCTCCTTCCTTAAAATGGGGTTGTCAGCGGCTTTGAACGCATTGCGCACGACCACGTCAGACAGGGCCTGGCGGTCGAATGGGCTTTCCAGGCCGGAGGCGAAGCCCCAGGGTGAGTAAGCGAGGTAGGTCACCGTGTCGGTGGCCAGTCCGTAGGGGTTGTGTACCCACCAATCCATCTGAACCGTGTACTGGGCGAGGTTGCCGATCTGCTTTTCCTGCACCTGGGTGATGGCCGCCTCGAGCACCAGTTCGTCTTCCGCGGTGAAGAGGCTTGCGCCATTTGGCCCTTGGTACCCCTGTTCCCACAAATACAGCAGGGCGTCTTCGTCCAGATTCGTGTAATCCATGACGAAAGGCTCCGTATTCGCGTAACGAAACGCCTCTTTGCTGCGGTAGAACGCATCCCGGTTGCGGAAGTGCACCGTGGTATGCCCGTCCGCAGGCACAGCGATGTGAACCCCTTCGATCCAGACGGGCGGCGCGTCGTCCTCCGCTTGCGGCATGGGCTCAAGGTCTTCAAAGGCAAACGACCGCTCGTACACCCGCCACGGCGACAGGGCAGCGCCCATGACGTTGTACAACAGCCCCAATCCTTCCGCCCATTCCCGTCCGCTCCATTCATTGCTGCCGTGATCGACCAAGGAGTGGGTGAGCCCTGCGGCAAGCAGCGCATCCAACCCCTTCCAACGGTTCAACCGCTCGCGGAAGACCGGCAGGTTCTCCGGGAAGTAACCGCTGCGCTCCGCCCGAAACACGTGTCCTTCCGTGTAATTATCGAGGGTTGCCTGCGCCAGGTCATACCCCAAAAACTCGAAGGACTCCACTTCTTCGGCGTCGCGGCGCTCGATGGACAGGGCGATGCTATCGGTTCCCCACGAGGTTTGGACCTCCACGGTGGTGAAGGCGTTGTAAAAGGAGCAGCTCGACAAGCCGATCATCAGGAGCAAAGCGGAAATGAGGCGGAGCGACATGGTGAAAAATCGTTGGGATTCGTGGGCAAAAGCAGCGGGCGAATGCTGTGCAATTTACGGGTGCCACGTTATATTCGAAACATGACGAAAGAAGAGGCCAGGGAGCGGATTGCCGCGTTGCGGGCGGAGTTGCATGCGCACAACCACCGGTATTATGTGTTGGCCGATCCCTTGATTTCGGATCAGCAGTTCGACGAGCGGTTGCAGAAATTGGCCCAATTGGAAGCGCAGTTCCCGGATTTTACGGATCCCAATTCGCCCACCCAACGGGTCGGAGGCGATTTGACGGAGCGGTTCGAAAAGGCCGCGCACCGCACGCCCATGCTCTCCTTGTCGAACAGCTATTCCGAAGCCGAGATCGCCGAATGGGCAGAGCGGACCGAACGGCTGCTCGAAGGCGAGGGGGTGGAATTCGTGATGGAGTTGAAATACGATGGGGTGGCCATCAGCCTGACCTACGAAGGGGGCCAATTGGTGCGCGCAGTCACCCGGGGCGACGGCGAAGTGGGGGAGGATGTCACCGCCAACGTGCGGACCATCCAGTCCTTGCCCTTGCAACTGCAGCCGGGGGCACCGGAATTTTTGGAAATCCGGGGGGAGATTTACTTTCCGTTCGCGGCGTTTGAGGCCCTGAACGCGCAGCGGGCGGAAGCGGGCGAGGAACCCTTCGCCAACCCGCGCAACACGGCCGCCGGGACCTTGAAGTCCCTCGACAGCCGGGTGGTGGCGGAACGGGGCTTGGACATCATGGTGTACGGGGTGCTCGAAGAATCGACGGCGCTTTCGACCCATGCGGCCGCGGTGGAGCAAGCGGGTAAGTGGGGGTTCAAGGTTCCGGATGGGCAGGCACTGGTGGTGGGGACAAGCGTGGAGGACATCATGGCGTACATCCTGCATTGGGATTTGGCCCGAGCCCAGCTGCCCTTTGCCATTGACGGCGTGGTCATCAAAGTGAACCGCTACGGCCAACAACGCGAACTCGGGATGACCGCCAAATCCCCCCGGTGGGCCATCGCATACAAATTCCCAGCGGAACGGGTGTCGACGGCGCTGCGGGGCATCACCTACCAAGTGGGGCGCACGGGGGCGATCACGCCGGTGGCTGAACTCCAGCCGGTGCTGCTCGCCGGAACGACCGTGAAGCGCGCCTCGCTCCACAACGCGAACCAAATCGCAGAACTCGACTTGCGGGTCGGTGACACCGTTTATGTCGAAAAGGGTGGGGAGATCATTCCGAAAGTCATCGGCGTGGATTTGGACGCGCGCCCAGCTGGACTCGCCCCGCACGCCTACATCGCATCGTGTCCAGAGTGCGGAACAACGCTCGTGCGCGAGGAAGGCGAAGCGGTGCACTATTGCCCGAATACAGCGAGTTGCCTGCCCCAGGTAAAAGGGCGGCTCGAGCATTTTGTGAGCCGGAAGGCCATGAACATTGAGGGGCTGGGTCCGGAGTGGATCGATTTGTTGGTCGAGCAGGCGGGCTTTCGGTCGGGCGCGGATTTCTATCGCTTGCCGGACTTGCTGGCTGACGGCGCGTGGCGGCAGCGGACGGCCGTTTGGAAGGACCCTGCCAAATCGGAGCCCCTCACCGCGACGCAGGCGCGCCTCCTCTACGCTGCGAGCAACTGGTTTTACCGGACCGCGAAAGATGAGCGGCCGGCTAACCCCGCCCATGCAACGCTCTCCAAGGCCATGGCCGAACTGGCCGTCGCTCACCCGCCCGCCGAAGGAGCGTCGTGGGCGGAGGCCTTTTTTGCGGCCGCGAAAGCAGCCAAGTCCGCCACGAAGATGCGCGACTTCCTGCGCTCCAAACCGGGATTGCGCGCAGCGGATGCCATCTGGCGCGCCGATTGGCGAGCTGTTTTGCAGGTGTGCCTCGCGGCGTACCCGGGTGACTTGGGCACACGGGCCGAGGCGGTGGAGGCGTCGGATGCCCTGCTCGAAGGTCCGGACGCCCTGCATTTGGCGGCCGACGGGTGGGGATGGAACGGGGCTGATTGGGCACATTTGGAGGTGCTGCTCGATCGCCTCAGTCCGCGGCGGCGGCTGGCCTTCGGCGAGGTCCAAGCCCGCAACATATCCTCCGCCATCGCGGCATCCAAGGCCCGTCCCTTCAGCGCGGCCCTGTTCGCCTTGGGCATCCGCCACGTGGGGGCCGAGGTGTCCCAGTGGCTTGCCGACGCATTCGGCAGCATGGAGGCGTTGACGTCGGCCTCGCGGGAGGAACTGCTGAGCATACATGGTGTGGGTGAGGAGATCGCGGACAGCTTGTTATTGTGGGCCCAAACCCCGGCCCACCTCACCGAGTGGCGCGCCCTCGCTGAAGTCGGTGTGGCCATGCAAACCGAGGGCGGCGAGCGATCTGCACCGGGCGATGCCTTGGCTGGAGGAACATTCGTCATCACCGGCACCCACCCGGTTTCGCGGGAATCGCTGGCCGACCTCATCCGCGCCCAAGGCGGCAAGGTCACTGGTTCCGTATCCAAGAACACCACCGCCCTCGTGGCCGGGGAGAAAGCCGGTTCGAAATTGACCAAGGCCACAGCCCTGGGCATCCCCGTATGGGATTATGCCCTGTTGCTTGAGCGCATCGATGACCCCGAACAAGCCGCGACCGAATGAACGCCGACTGCACATGGATTTCGTAGGCATCGATTTGGAATGGGCTTCTGATGTGCCGGGCAACGTCTGCGAAATTGGCGTGGTGTGGTTCGAAGGGGGCAGGGAAGTGGCTTCCTACCGCTCCCTCATCCAGCCGATTGTGGCCGAATGGGGCACGTGGCAATTCCTGAACCTGCCGTACGGATTGAACGATGCCCTTCGAGGTCCCTCGTTTCCTGAAGTGTGGAGCACCTTGGAGCCCAAATTGTCCGCTTTGCCGTGGGTGGCACACAACGCCGCGTCGGCCGAAGCCCGCATGCTCGGGGCTGCGTTGGCCCATCATGGCATGGACGTACCGGCACCTGCAGAAGTGTGGTGCACGTTGGATTTGGCGAAGAAGGCATGGCCCGAGTTCCCGGCGCATGGGTTGCACCGCATGGCCGCGCAGTTGGATTTGGACTTGGAGCACCACAACCCTGAAAGCGATGCCCGGGCATGCTCAAAGCTCGTGCTCCAGGCCGCGCAACAGCTCGGGGCGGACGGGTTTGGTGAATTGGTGGACCGGGCCGAATGGCAGCCGCATCCCCTGCAGGTTGCACCGCCCCACTTGCCTGAAGTGCCCGCTGCGCAGGAAGTGTTTGGGGTGACGCTGACGGCTTGGGAATCTCCCGCGCCGTTTCCAGGATGGGAGCCGGGAGATCGCTTCGTGATGAGCGGGCTTCCGGAAGCCGTCAAGCACCAAATCAAATACGAGGCATCCGAGCGGGGGCTGCAGCCCGTTCAATCCCTCAATGGCCGAACGGCATTCGTCATCGCAGGCTCGGTAATGGGGCCGGCGAAGTACCGAAAATGTCAAACACTGGGCATTCCCATCATCAGCTTGGAGGAGTGGGAAGCGCGAAGGGGCGGACTCAATCGATGAGGAGCCGGGAGGTCCGGCGCGCTCCTGCAACGTGTTGGACCTCGAGGAAGTAGCAGCCTGGCGTCAGGAAAGGCAACTGCCAAGTCGCTTGGGCTGAGGCGTCGCGCAAGGTGGCCACGGTTTGGCCGGTCATGTTCAGCAGGCGCACGGTGCTCACGTCAACAGGCAATTCCAGGTGGAGCACACCGCCTTGGGGCACCGGATTCGGCCAAGCCCGGAAGGTGGACGTGCGTTCTACCACAGACACGGCCTCCTGCGTTTCTCCGTCCCAATCGATGGTGCAGGGTTGGTGCAAGCTTCCCCATTCGAGCAACTGGTTTTGGCGGTTCACATCGTTGAGCGCAAAAACGAGCCAATCCTCGCGGGACGCCACGGTGCCGTCGCAATCAATGGCGACGAGGCCGCTGGGCCGTTCAAAGAAAGCGTTGTACACCGCGTTGTCGGGGTTGTCTGCGTACATCCTAAAGGGAAAGTCCAAATCGCTTGCGGTGTTCCAGTTGGCCACCGCGCTCACGCGATGCCCGTATTGCGTGGCTTGAACGACGGTGGTGTCGGTGGTGACCATGGGGGGGCAATTGGACGGGCAGTCGCCTTCATTCGGGTGAGCCTCCATGCCGTAGAGGAAAATCCAGCGGAAATTGCTTGCGTGGCCGTTGATGAAATTCCGGACGGTAACAAATTCGTCGCTCACCACTGAGGTGCGGAAGATGTCCGCAAAGCGCGGACAGGAGACCGATCCATTCACCACGATGACCGGCTTGGGTCCTTCGAGCATCTCATACAATTCGACCGCGTTTCCCGCTTCGTCGTAAACAGTGAAGTTGGCCACCGTGTCGCCCACGGCGTAGCCGCCCGACATGTCGAATGACTCCCCGTGGTAGGGTATGGTCGCGATGGCCTCGTCGAGGTCAGGGCAGGTAGCGGTGCCCAAATTACCGTACTGGGCGAGTGCCGTTCCTCCCGAGAGGAGGATGGCACCAAGGGAAAAGAATTGGCGCATGGTTTCAGTCTTGCAAAGGCAAAACTACGGCCACTCCGTTTTTGTTCAATTGAATGCCAATAATTTAACGCTACAGGAACGGAGACCCCCACGCGGAATGCACGTAGTCCGTGGTATCCGTGAGTGACTGCAAGAAGGCTACGAGCGCCTCTTTTTCCGCTTCCGTCAGGGCCATGTGCCGGGGCGGCTGGCCATCGGGGCCAAATCCCAATTCGCTCAACCGGTGGTTCAACTGGGGGTGTGGCTGCAGCCCATCCGAATAAAAGTCGATGACCTCGCGCAGCGTGCCAAACCGGCCGTCGTGCATATAAGGCGCGGTCAACGCGATGTTCCGCAGGGACACTACCCGGAATTTCCCATCGTCCGCTGGATTTCCGCTCAATTCCGCTCTTCCGCCATCGCCTTCCGCGCTATAATTCGAGCTCAACCCATTGACCATCAGTTCCGACGGTGTATAAAAATTGAGCGTCCCGTGGCAGGTGTTGCAGCGGGTCCGGTCTGAGAAGAACAGCGCCCGCCCAGCAGCTTCTTCTTCGGTGAATGCGTCGAAATCCGAGGCCCACGCGGCGTCGTATTTTGAAGCGTAGGCTGGTAACGTGCGCAGGAACTGCACGAGGGCGGAAGCGATGCGCGGAGCGGTGACGGCAGAATCACCTGCAAAGGCGTCGGCGAACAAGGCCCGGTAGTGCGGTCGGGATTGCAAGCGCGAGGTCAGGGCTGCGAGGTCCATCGCCATTTCGTCGGGATGAGCGATGGGCTGCAGGACCTGGTCGGCGAGGTCGTTTTCCCGTGCGTCCCAGAACAGCCGCGGGGTATACGCCAAATTGATCAACGCCATGCTGTTGCGGTGCGTCACCCCGCCCGCCACACCCAAGGAAACAGGCGAGGGGTCGGCGAATCCGTGGTCGGGCTGGTGGCAGGATGCGCAGCTGATGGTTTGGTCCGCAGAAAGCGAGGGGTCATAAAACAACACGCGCCCCAACGTCGCCCCTTCATCGGTAACGGGGTGGTCGAAGGAGGGAACGAAAAAGAGGTTCATCGCCGGGTTGTCTAACCACGCCACGGGATACGCCTCCTCGCTGTAGGGGTGCGGTGTCGCGGGCAACACCGGGACAGGATAGTCCGCATCGCTGTCGCAGCACACCACGGGCCCGGGAACCGGTTCCCGCTTGCACGCCAGGAGCGCAGCCGCCAAGAAGCCCCAAGCGATTCCGCTCCTCATGGCCGGAAGACTTCCAGTTCGGTGGTGGCTTGTCCTTCTTGCACCCCACCGCATGTGATCCGCCAGTCGAGCAACACGTAGTAGGTGCCCGGGCTGATGGGGTTGCCTCCCGAATCGGTGGCGTCCCAGCGGATGGGGAGCCCGGCGTTTTGGTACACCAAATTCCCCCAGCGGTTGAACACCTGCAACGTGTAGCGCTCCATCACGCCGAGCACTTCGAAGCTCGGGTCATCCGCAAGGAAGGCGCGGAACGTGTCGTTGCGTCCATCGCTTCCCGGCGTCATCACATTGGGCAAGGTCAAACTCGACGCATCCACCGCCGCATCCGGGTCTTGGTAAACGAAGACCGAATCGATCCCCGCGCACCCGTTCTCCGCAAGCACCACTTCGAGGTAATGCCAACCCGGGGTGTGCGCCGTCGGCGAAAGGGTGTGGGTCTGTGACATGCCGCCGGCGCCATCTTCCCACGTCCACTCGAAAGCGGCGGTGTAGTCCGCAGGACCGATGCTTGCGCCTTCTACCGGCCAGGTCGGGTCCTTGCACGTCAGCGTGTCCACCGAGCCCGCCTCTACCACAGGAAGGGTCAGGTCAGCCGTTAGTTCCCAAGAGGCCGTCGACGTGCAACCGTTGCTCGGATTCAGCACTGTGCACGTGAAGGTGCCCGGGGCGTCCGCAGCAACCGTTTCCGGTCCTCCTGTGAAGGTCCCCCCGCCACTCACCGACCAGCTCAGTTCGGCAGCCGCATCGTCGGGGACGGCGGTGATGGACACGGTGGGGGTGTTGCAATCGATTTGGTCCGCATCCGCTGAGAGCACTGCGGTGAAGGCGGTTTGGTCCACGGCGATGTCCACAGCGATTGCATCCGTGCACAGCCCGCCCGCGGCGGATCCCAAGACGGTCACAGTTCCCCCGCTGTTCACCACCGCCGAGGCACCACCGCTTGATACGAAGCCGTCCGGTGAAGAGGTCGACCACGTATAATCCACCCCGGAGTAGTTGGCATCGACTTGGAGGTTCAGCACCGGTTCGTTGCAGGTCAGCACGTAGGGGCCATCGGGCAGGAGGGACATTTCAAGGGGTTCCACCGCTACGTTGATGTCGGCGGTGAGGGCTTGGCCGCAGAGTCCAGTGTATTGCACCGTGTACTGCACCGTCGCCTCGGGAACGCACCACGGATTGGGCGCGGTGGGGTCGGAGAGGTAGTCGGGGGGGCTCCATTGGTAGCTCCCCTCGTTGGAACCGACCACGTTGAGCTGGATGGAATCGCCCGGACAAAGCGTCACATCGGACGGCGTGGTGAGGCTGTTGGCTTGCAGGCACACTGTTTGGACGTTGAAGGAGCCGCCGGTGGACCCGGTGAATCCCCACCACACCTCGCTCTCCCCGCCGAAGACGTCGTTGATGAGGTCCACTTGTTCCACGAGGCGCACATCGCAATCGAAGGCCACGGAAACGAGCTGGGTTGCCGGATCCCATGTGATCTGTCCGATGTGGTTTTGGCCGTCTTCGCCGTTGCCGAATCCGTCGATCATGGCCACGGGGGCGCCGAAAGCCGTGGCCGTGGTGTGGTCCACGCTGCCGTCGGACACGCAGCCGATGTGGTCGTATGTCGGATCGCCGTAATCGCCGTTCTGCCACGTGTCAAACTCCACGCCGAAAGCCGTGTTGAACCCGAGGAACCCAAGGCCGCCACCGCTCTGCCCGATGGCGTCCGTGCCGTCGAGTTGGAGCACGAACATGATGCCATCGGCGCCGTTGCCATCGAGGGATCCGAGGCCGATTGCGAAGCTGATGTTGAACGGCTGGGTGAGGTCGATGGGAGCGGCGTACCAGACGGCGCCCGTTTGCGTCCCGATCGCAGGCGTGAGCTGGTAGCAGTCGGGGCCGGTGTTGGACGCGCTTCCTTGGAGGAAGTAGTTTTGGCCTTGTGCCGATGTAGCCCAAATCAGGGCCACCAAGAGTATCCAGCGTTGCATTCCCCTAAAGTACACAATTCCCGCAGCAGTGTTAGAATCGGATGCCCAGTTTGATGTTCACCCGCCGGTCGGTCAGGTAGTTGGAAATCGCGTACAGGCGGCCGTTGACATCTTCAATCCACGTGTGGTTGATGGTGTTGCGGATGCCCAAAATGTTGAACACCTCGACGGACAGGAACCCCGATTTGTCCCCTTCGCCTTCCGTGAACAACTCGCGCGAAAACCCGATGTCCACGCGGCGGTAGGGCGGCGTCCGCAGGATGTCCTTGTAGCGCTCGAAGGAAGGCGGGCCAAATGGCAAGCCGGTTCCGAAGAACAGCGACACCAGCACCTTGTACCGGTCGTCACCGGGCATTTCATCTTGAAACAGCAGGGACATGTTGAAACGCTGGTCGGTTTGCCGCGGAATGAAGCCCGGTTCGATGCGCACGCTGTCGACGACCTCGTTGTTCAAAGTGAAGCCCTGGATGATGTATTCCCCGTCGCTGTTCAAGGGCTGCCAGTACCCATCGTCCACGAGGTCCTCCGCCGTTTTCATCACGCTCGCCCGCATCCAGCTTTGCACCCCTTCGATGAACTCGCCGTTGAGCATCACGTCCAATCCCGTGGCGTATCCGCGGGAATTGTTGGTGGCGTAGTAGCGCATCCGCACGTTTTCAATCTCGTACGGAATGAGGTGGTTCAAGTCTTTGTAATACAGCTCACCGACCAGTTTAAACGGCCGCCCGTACATCGTGAAGATCCGGTCCATGCCCAACACAGCGTGGAGGGCACGTTGTGCGCGGATGTCCGGATTGATCGATCCGTCCAAGTACCGCATTTCCCGGTAAAAAGCGGGTTGGAAATACGTTCCGCCCGCCAGCCGCCACACCGTGGATTGGCCCAAGCTGTCCTCCGCCGAACGGTAGGCCAGCCGCGCCCGGGGACCGCCCACGAGCTGCTGGTTGAAGGACCAGTAATGCCCCCGGATGCCCGCGTTGAAATCCCACCGGCTGCCGTCCTCCTGTTCCCGCGACCACGTGTCTTGCAGGTAGGCCTGCACGCGCTCCGAGGCCACGGCGTTGTTCGCCCGGACGATGTCGTTGAGTTCGATCTGTTGGTCGGGGCGGTCAGCGGGGTCGGTGTAGCCGATGGAGTCCAACGGGTGGGGGCTGATGTAGCCAGCGGAATCCACCAAACTCCATTCACTCAACACATCGCGGATGTCCTCGTGCGACGCCTTGACGCCCCATTCCAAGAAATGACGCGACCCGGCTGGGGTGGCTGATCCCTTGAGCGCCCCACTCAGCACCGTGGCATCCAACCGGTTCCGCGCATGGTCCAAAAACGCCCCCACCCCCCGGTTCACCAGCACCGACCCCAACTCATCAGACCCCAAATCCCGGTCCAACTCGTCCAAATAATACGCTCCAAGGATGTCGAACGTCTCACTCTCCTGCGTCCGAAAGGCCGACGCAATGAACCGCCACCGCGTGGCCTCGGTGGTCCGGTTGACCGACAACGCACCAAACCCCGTCGTGTACGACGTCTCTTCCTGCCCATCGAAGTAGATGGTGAGCCGCAGGGCCTCGTTGATGTTGCCGACATCGGTTTGGCGCGTGGCGGGGTAAAACCTGTACCGGTTGGCCCCCGCCATCGCCAGCAGTTCCACGTCCCAGGGACCGAACCCATCGGGGTCGTACGTGATGAAGGCCTGGCCGTCGAGGTAGCGCGGTTGGTATTCGCCGCCCTCGTCCAGCGTCCCGAGCACGTAGCTGTTGTCCCGGTAGCGCAGCCCCGTGTTGAGGGTGATGCGGTGTTTTTGGCCCAAATCAGCGGACGTCACAGCATCTTGCTGCCATTGCACACCGAGGAGGCTCGCTTGGAACCGCGTGGCCGCTTCCGTCGGTTTGCGGTAGCGGATGTCGAGCACGGAGCTCAGCTTGTCCCCGTATTTGGCCTCAAATCCGCCCGCGCTGAAGGTGATCGATTCCACCATATCGGGGTTCGGAAACGACAGGCCTTCTTGCTGGCCGGCGCGCACAAGGAACGGGCGATAGACCTCGATGTCATTGACATAGACCAAATTCTCATCGAAGCTGCCCCCGCGCACATTGTACCCCGAGCTCAGCTCGCTCGTGAAATTCACGGGTGCTTGGAGCAGGAGGTCTTCGATGCTGCCCCGTGGCGATGGGATGCGGACGGCTACCTTCGGGTCGATGCGGCGCACCGGGGCACTGCGCGCGCCCTCCGCCACCACTTCGGAGGTGCCCAAGGCCACTCCGGCGCGGAGGCGCACCCCCATTTCACGGCGCTCCTCGGCGCTGAGCTCGACAGACCGCTCGACCGGCTCGTATCCCACGAAGCTGAACACGAGGCGGAGTGGCTGATCGGCGGGCAGTTCGAGGCTGTACGTGCCGTCCGTTGCCGTGGTGCGGGCAAGCCGCGGGAATCCTTGGGGGATGATGCTGGCGCCGGGCAGGGGGGTGCCGTCTTCTCCCGTGACGCGCCCAAAGAGCGTGGCGGACTGAGCGGTCGCGAGAACGGACCAGGCGCACAGGACGCAGGCGATCCAGGTTTTGGTTCCCATCACTGCTTCAAATCCCCGTTGCGCAACGCCTGGAAAAACTGGGCCCAAGCCACCGGATTCAGCAAGCTCACCGTCGGCACACCGCCCAACTGCCCCGCCTGAATGGCCTGCTGCTGCAACTGCGCGCTCACGGCCCCCTGCGCATCGTCGCCGATGTACACCAACCGGTCGAACGCATCGAGGTCGTTCAACCGCTGGTTCCCCACCGAGTAGGCATCCAAGGCCACATCGAGCGATAAAAAGTCCGACCGGAACCGCTCCCGCGTGGGCCACGGGTAGATGAACGCTTCCTCAAGCACCACCGTGTCGCGCCGCAACGCCTGCACGACCCGGTGCCGCCCTGCTTCGGTGCCTTCCGGAATGACAAAGGCGTTCCCGATGTACCCCACGCTCGACACTTCGATGGTGTCGCCTTCGAGCGCCGGCAGGGAGAAGAATCCGCGCACATCCGTCATCGTGCCGCGTTGGTCACGCGCCCGGTAGACTGTGGCAAAGGGAAGGGGCGTGAGCGAGTCGCCGGTCACGATCATGCCGCTGACCTGCACCACATCGGGGGCAGGCAGGCTGTCGCTTTGGGCCGATGCAGCCGTCGCCCACATCGCGAACGCGCAAACCACAAGGAAGGGACGGGGAGCCGAATTCAAACGCATGGGCACAAGTTACTGCACGCTGACAAGTGGGGCCTTACGGGGGTCACAATGAGCCTTAAAAGCATCACGCTTGAGCGGTTTTGAACTCCGACGTGAAGTGGAAAGTGATTTCAGGGTAGTTCCCAATTTCCATGTCGAGCAAGAACTTGGACGGGGCGAGGAAGACGTCGTTGCCGTCCTTGTCCTTGACCATGTCCGTGCCCTTGATCCGCTTGAATTCGTTGAGTTTGGCCTCGTCGTCGCTCACGAGCCAGCAGGCTTTGTAGTAGGACTTCGCTTGGAATTCGCATTTGGCTCCGTATTCGTGTTCCAAACGGTATTGGATGACTTCAAATTGCAGTTCCCCCACCGTGCCCACGATCTTGCGGTTGCCCACCTCCCGGATGAACAGCTGGGCCACGCCCTCGTCCGTCAATTGCTGAATGCCCTTTTCGAGCTGCTTGCTCTTCATCGGATCCTTGTTCACCAGCTCCTTGAAAATCTCGGGGGAAAAGCTGGGAATGCCCCGGAATTGCAGGTGTTCCCCTTCGGTCAGGGTGTCGCCGATTTTGAAATTGCCCGTGTCGTAGAGGCCCACCACATCGCCGGGCCATGCTTCGTCGATGACGCTCTTGTCTTGGGCCAAAAACGTGGCCGGGTTCGCAAACTTGAGCTTCTTGTCCAACCGCGTGTGGTAGAAAAAGGTGTTCCTTTTAAAGATCCCGCTGCACACCCGGAGGAAGGCAATCCGGTCGCGGTGCCGCGGGTCGATGTTCGCGTGGATCTTGAAGATGAACCCGGTGAACGCCGATTCGGTGGGGGCCACATCGCGTGCGTCGGCGGGGCGTTGCCGCGGGTCCGGGGCAATGTCCACGAAGGTGTCCAGCATTTCCTGTATGCCGAAGTTGTTCACTGCGCTGCCGAAGAACACGGGCGCCATTTGGCCGGAGAGGTAGGGCGCGGGGTCCCACGGTTCGTAGACGCCGTCGATGAGTTCAACGTCTTCCCGGAGTTGGTCGGCGTGGCCCGTTGTCACGAGTTCGTCGAGTTCGGGGCTGCCGAGGTCATCGATGGCCACGACTTCTTTAGCGATCCGGGTTTTGTCCGGATTGAACAAACGCACGTTGGAGTCATACAAGGAGTACACCCCCTTGAACGTGTGCCCACCGGAAATGGGCCAGGACAGCGGGCGGACTTGGATGTTGAGTTTGGTCTCCAACTCATCGAGCAGGTCGAACGGGTCTTGTCCCTCCAAATCCAGTTTGTTGACGAAAATGATGACCGGCGTGTCCCGCATTCGGCACACCTCCATCAAGCGCTCGGTCTGCGCCTCGACGCCCTTCACGCAGTCCACCACGAGGATGACGCTGTCCACCGCCGTGAGCGTGCGGTAGGTGTCTTCCGCGAAATCCCGGTGACCGGGGGTGTCGAGCAGGTTGATGAGCATGTCCCGGTAGTGGAAGGCCATGACCGAGGTGGCCACCGAAATCCCCCGTTGCCGCTCAATCTCCATGAAATCGGAGGCGGCAGTCTTTGTGATTTTGTTGTTCTTAACGGCCCCAGCGGTTTGGATGGCGCCGCCGAAGAGCAAGAACTTCTCGGTCAGCGTGGTCTTACCCGCGTCCGGGTGGCTGATGATGGCAAACGTCCGCCGCTTGGCGATTTCTTCCTGGATCTGTGACATGCGGCTGCGAAGATACAGCGCGCGGCGAGCCTTTGGTCAGTGTGACTTGGAACACGGATAACACGCGATTGCCGCCGCAACTTTGTCGAAAAAATAACAGCATGTTTTTCGGACCCAAAACAGATTTGACGGCGGATCAATTCGTCGCGAAGTTGAAAGCAGAAGGAGGCGTTGTCATCGATTGCCGCACCCGCGGGGAGGCGTCTGAAGGCACGTGGCCGGATGCGAAAGTCATCGATTGGTTGGGCGGTGAGATGGAAGGCCAAATCGGCTCCCTCGACAAATCGCAGAACTACTACCTCTACTGCCGGAGCGGTGCCCGCAGCGGCGCAGCTACCCAGTTCTTGAAGTCGAACGGATTCACGAACGCTTACAACGTAGGCGGTTTCGGTTCCATTGCGCACCTCGCCTGAGCATGGCGCGCGAAAGCTTCAAGGAGTTGATTGCCGGAAGCACGCCGGTTTTGGTGGATGTCTTCGCCGATTGGTGCGGGCCGTGCCAAGCCATGATGCCGGAAATCGATTCCCTCGCGGCCTCGCACAGCGAGCAGTTGCGCGTGCTGAAGGTGAACATCGATGCCAACCCGCAGTTGGGGCAAGCCTTCGGCATCCGCGGGGTGCCGACCTTGCTGCTCTTCAAAGAAGGAGAGTTGGTGTGGCGCGCAAGTGGGTACCACACGAAGGCCCAGTTGGAGTCTGCGGTAAAGCCGTTCGAAAACAACTGAGGGGCTA
>CBFHPD010000182.1:0-3011 GCA_965657495.1 uncultured Flavobacteriales bacterium | reverse complement strand
AAATTGATACCGCAGCAGCCCATGGCGTTTACCTCATGGGCTCCTTCACCTCGCCCACCTGGCAAGCCGGCGCGGTGGCCATGAGCGACGACGACGAGGACGGCGTTTGGACTTCCACGGTGTTTGTTGAAGGCGCGGTTGAAGTCCAGTTCAAGTATTCCATCGGCGATCCCTTCGCTGGCGGCGTCCAAACGGAAGCGGGTTCCGAAATGGCCGACTTCGAGGCATCGGGCTGCGGCGTGGACAACGGGGTGGGCGGATTCAACCGCACGCACCTCCGTTCAGGTGAGGCAGAAACCTTGGAGGTGGTGTGCTTCAACAGCTGCGTCGGTTGCTCAGACGCGGTGCTCGGTTGCACCGATGAACTCGCCGTGAACTTCAATTCCGCAGCGACGGAGGACGATGGTTCGTGCTACTACAACCCCGGTTGCAACGACATGGGGGCGCAGAATTACGACGCCACAGCGGATGCCAACGACGGCTCGTGCCAATACTTGGTGACCCTCCGGGTGAACATGGCGAATGAAGTCGTGTCGGCTGCAGGCGTGCACGTGGCAGGTGGATTCCAAGGATGGGACCCGGGCGCTACCCCGCTCACCCACATCGGTTACGACGTTTACGAAACCCAATTGGTGCTAGCAGACGGCACCTACGAGTACAAGTTTGTGAACGGCAACGAGTGGGGAGGGGATGAGTCCGTGGGCGATTGCGGCAACGGTGGCAACCGGGTGCTCGTCGTCGACGGCGTTGACCTGACGACGGAGCCGTTCTGCTTCTTCAGCTGCGAGGCGTGCACGGGTTGCACGGACCCCTATAGCGTGGAGTTTCATCCGTTTGCCGGTTCAGACGATGGGTCGTGCAGCACGGCCGTGGTCGAGGGGTGCACCTATGCGGCTGCGAGCAACTTCAACGCAGCGGCCAACGTGGAAAACGGTACCTGCCTGTTTGACGCCGTGAACCCCTGCCCAGCGGACCTCGACGGCAATGGCGCCATCGGTACGCCGGACTTGCTCGCCTTCCTCGCGGCCTTTGGGTTGGAGTGCGATTGATGGGTTTCGGAATGACATGATGGAAAGGGCGCCTTCCGGGGCGCCCTTTTACATTTGCGGCATGGGTGAATCATGGAAGTTGGCGCTCGGCGCCATGGGGATTTTGGCTTGCGCGTGCCAGCTGCCTCCGACGCACGATGAGGCGGTGCGCGATTGGCGGGATGAAGTGCTGTACTTCGCCATGATCGACCGGCTGGCCAACGGCGATCCGTCGAATGACGACCAAGGGGCGGGCGAGTGGGACCCCACCCGCGAGTCGCACTACCACGGCGGGGACTTGGCCGGGGCGTTGTCGGTGCTTGAAGGCATGGAGCGGTTGGGGGCCACGGGCCTTTGGTTGACGCCGCCGGTGCGGAACCAGTGGTGGAATCCCGAGCACACCTATACGGGGTACCACGGCTATTGGGCCTCGGATTTTGAGCAGGTGGATCCCCATTATGGGACGTTGGCCGATTGGCAGGCGTTGGCCGATGCTTTGCATGCGCGCGACATGCTGCTCATTCAGGACGTGGTGGTGAACCACACCGGGGACTGGGTCAAGCGGGATGGGGGCCAAATCCAAACCCGCGACCGCCCGCTCGCCGCCTGGATGCAACCCGATTCCCCGGTCTACCACGCCACTCCCCGCATCACCGATTTCAGCAGCCCCCTTAAGCGCACCACCCACGAACTCGCGGGCCTGGATGATCTGCGCACCGAGGATCGGGCGGTGCGCGATCGGCTCCGCGCGATTTACAAGTGGTGGGTTGCAGTGGGCGGTGCCGACGGGTTTCGCTTTGACACCCACAAGTACGTCGAGGAGGATTTTTGGCCGGCTTTCCTCGAAGGCGAAGGCGGGCAGGAAGGCGTGCGCCGCTTTGCCGAGCAAACCCGTGGCAAGCCGTTTCCCACCTTTGGGGAAGTGTGGACCCATTCGGCGCCGGGCGATTCGGCCGGTGAGCAGGAGATGCGCGCTTATTTGTCGACCAGCCTGCCCGGGGCCGTGGATGCGGTGTTGAACTTCCCCCTCCAGGAGTCCTTGCTGCGGGTTTTCAGCGAGGGCATGCCGTCGGAGGAGCTCGCCTTTCGATTGGCGCTCCAAGCCCGCATGTTCGAAGATCCGGGAAGCCAATTGCTGCACTTCATCGACAACCACGACATGGCCCGGTTCAAGGCGTCGGCGGGGGAGGAGGCGACGCTTTTGGCCTTGTACACGATCCTCAGCCTCCCCGGGGTCCCGGTGATTTACCAAGGAACGGAACAGGGAGACGAATCCCCGCGTGCCAACCTGTTCGGTCGCTTCGACACCTTGACGCCAACCTTCAAAGCCGTGCAGCAGGCCATTGCTTGGCGCAAGGCGCAGCCGGTGGTGCGGCGGGGCCAATTGGTGCACGCAGCGGCGCTGCCTGGCACGCCGTTGGTGGAGTGGCGGGTGGCCCACGGCCCGGACACGGTTTTTGTGATCTGCAATCCCTCTTCGGAGCGCGTGGTGGCCAGCGCGATGCCTTCGTCCATGGCCGACCGCATGCCCGATGGTGGGTTGGGGTTGGGCGACATGACCCTGCGCTATTGCGGGGCGTCCACAGCGCTCGTGGACGCCGGGCCGCACAGTTGGCGTGCGTGGAGCACGTGGCAACCTGCACGCGGATTGGGCAGGGGGACGGACTCCTTGGTGGCAGTGGACGGCCGGTATGCCCGCGGCGATTGGGCGGTATTGAGCGGACGGCATGTGCAGCAGTCCGTGGTGCTGTCGGCCGAGGGGCGGGCGGTGGCATTGAGCGCGCCGCAGTGGGAGCGGGTCGAGCACCCGGTGGTGCAGCTGGCTTCCGAGGAAGATGCGTGCGGGGATGACCGCGGTTTGACGGGCCAAATCCAGCCCCCCACGTCTCCCGGGTTCGCCCACAGCATGGACCTCCGGCACGCGGCCGTTGCACAAGAGGGCGCGCACCTCCACATCACTGTCGCAACGGCCGCGTGCCGGAG
>CBFHPD010000181.1:0-5953 GCA_965657495.1 uncultured Flavobacteriales bacterium | reverse complement strand
GACAACCTCGTGTTGAGCTTGGAACGCGCCGAGGCCGTCCGCAACTACTTGCTGGAGCGGGGCGTGGCAGCGGATCGCATGGCCGTGGAAGGACAGGGCAACGCCCAGCCCATCGCCTCCAATGACACCGATGCGGGCCGGGCCCAAAACCGCCGGACCGAAATCATTGTGGTCGAGGAGGGGTCCAAGTAAGCGCCAGTTCCCACCTGCGCGGGGCAACGGGGTTGTAGTATTTGCCGCCGAAAGCGTTGATTTGGTACCAGTTGGAATACCGGCTGTCGGTTGCATTCAACGCGCTGACCGCCACCTCCCAGGGGCCGTGCGACCAGGAGGCGGTGCAATCGAGGCGGTGGTGGGCAGGGGCCCAATCGGCGCCGTCATTGGAAAGCGGTGCCCGGTCGTTCCAGCGGTGCCGGACGTGGACCGACCAAGGCGCGCGTTGCCAGGTGATCACACCGCCCGCCGCATGCAACGGAGTGCCCGGCATGGCGTAGGTGCTGCCGAGGGATTGGACGGAGAAACGGGAAAGGGTGGCCCAGAGGCGGAAGGTGAGGTGCGGGATTTGGCCTGCCGCTTGGACCTCCAAGCCGCGCATCAGCAAGGCGTCCGCATTCGCCAAAACCGGAGCATCCGTGGGCCCCGGAATCACCCCGATCGCGTCGCGGACCTGCTGGATGAAGGCCGTGCCCGCGGCTTCCCATTGGCCGGTGGCCCAGCGCGCCCCGGCTTCGAGGGTTTGGCCCCGTTCCGGCCGCAAGGCATTGGCCTCCAAGGTGGTGGGGTCGACGATTTCAAAGGAAGTGGGCGGGTTGATGCCCGTGCCCCATTCCGCAAAGAGCGCGGTGCGGCGCCCGACGGGAACGTTGATGCCCGCGCGGGGCAACAACCGAAAGGTCGCAAAGCGTTCATCGAACGGCTCGCCTTCGCCCACGGTGCCGGTGGTGGAGCGCACCAGTTGGTTCGCCGCGAAACCGGCGTGAAGCGCCACCCCGCGTTCATTCACGCGTTGGAGGCCGGCGCTGGCCCACCCCCGCTGCGTCCACGAATCGAGGTCGTACCGGTTCGCCTCACCGTCCCACTCGGTTTCTGCCAGGGCCAAGCGGTCTCCTTGCAGCAACGCTTGGGCATGCCACGTCCATCGGCTGGACTCGCGCTCGCGCAGGAGTCCCTTGCGCGCCATGCGCACCGACGCATATCCCGCATGTTCGTGCTTGTCGCCGTTGTAAAACGGACTGGTGCCGTAAGGGTTGTGTTTGTCCGTCAACGAGGCCAATGCCCAAACGCCCCCTTGCCGCCCCGATTCGCTCCACCCCAGGGCCACGCGCTGGCGTTCCACCCGGGCATCGTAGGCATCACCGGGGGCGAGGGTCGGGGCGCTGGCGGCGTCCTCGGCGGTGAGTGAACCGGGCAATTCCCACATCCCGTCGAACAGTCCGAGCCAAACGTGCTGGTCTTTTTCGCCGCGCGATTGGCGCCAATGGAGGTCGCCTTGCCATTTGCGGTTGGCCTCCTGCGCCCGGTATCCCGGCTGGGTGGCCGCGACGAGTCCCACCTGCCAGCGGCCGGCGGCCACTTGACCCACCACTGAACCGGCGCCCCCTTCACCGGCTGATGCCGCTCCGAGGGTGGAGCCGCGTGCGGCAAAGCGGGTGGTGGCCGCTGCGCTCACCGCCCACAGGGCACCGGAATAGCTGCCCCCCAACAGGGCCCCCGAGGGGCCGGTCATCACTTCAACGTGCCCGAGCAACGCCGGGTCCAACCATTCCAGAGGAGAGTCTCCGTCGGCGGTCGTCAGCACAAACCCGTCAAGCAGTGTCATCACGTTCCGCACGCCAAAAGGCGAGCGGAGGGAGCTGCCGCGCATCCGGATGCGCCGGGATCCCCCCGCGCCACGCGTTTCCATTTTGACCCCAGGGATTTGGTTCAATCCCACTTCGAGGTCCACCGTTCCCGGTCCGTGCAGCCCCATGCGGTCCACCCGGTGAACCGGAGCAAACACGGGAGCGGCGCGCTGCAAAGCGACCACCGCCGCCGGTTCCACGCCCACCGTATCCCATTGGGCCAGGGAAGTCAAGGCCAGGCCGAGCCCCCCCGCCACCGCGGCAAGGCGACGCAACTTAGCGGACTTGGAACGTCTGGGTGATGGTGGACTCGCCGTCCACAATGCGCAGAAAATACGAACCGCTGCTGCAGTTGGACAAGCCGATGTTCCAAGCAGGGCTTACTACGCGGCCTTCCCGCACGCGCTCCCCATTGAACGCGATCAGCTCCCATCGGGCAGCGCCGTTGTGTCCGGTGTACTCCACATTGAGGGATCCGGCAGCGGGGTTGGGGTAACACCGCATGGACGGGCTTTGTGCGGCGGGAACCGCCACGGAGGAGTACGCCTCGTTGGAGAATTGCTTGATGATGTTGGGGCCGCTACCGGGGTAGCTGACGCCATTGAAAGCGACGTAAACGGCACCGGAGTGCGGGTTCACAGCGATGTCCCGCACGCGCTGGTTGAACGACGAAAAGTACTCGTCTTCCGAGGTGATCGCGGTGCCGTCTGCGCTCATGTGCAGGACGCTGAGGCGCTCGTACGCCCCGCTTAGGCCGCCGAGCACGGCCATCAAAACGCTGTTCTGCCATTCAGGGATGGCCGGGTGGTCGTAGTATTCAATGCCGTTCACCGCAATGCAAGGGGTCCAAGCTTTGAGCGGCTCAATGATGTCGTTTTCTGCGCAGAAGGCCTGTTCGCCAATGGTGTTGCAAAAGCCTTGTACGTCGGGCCATCCGTAATGGCCTCCGGGGGTGACGATGTTGAATTCATCGTCCGAGTTTTGGCCGTGTTCGGAGGCGTAAATCAAGCCGTTGGGACCGAGGGCGAGGCCCTGTGTGTTGCGGTTTCCATAGGTGTACACGTAGCTGTCCGGGAACGGGTTGTCAGCGGGAATGCTGCCGTCGAGGTTGAGCCGCAGGATCTTGCCCTGTACCGAGTTGAGGTTGGGGGCATTCGAAGAAGTCCCGAGGTCGCCGGCCGTCATCAGGAGGGTGTGGTCGGGCAGCACGAGGAGGCGGCTGCCGTTGTGGATGCCGCCTGCACCGATGGTGAGGAGCACCTCTTCATTGACCAAATCCGTGCCGTTCCAATCGAACACGCTCAACCGCTCTTCCCCATTCCAGCCGCTGCCCGTGCAATAGACGAGGTACACCTTCGGCGTGGTTTCCCAATCGGGGTGCATGGCCATGCCCAACAGCCCGGGCTCCCCGTTGCCGTTGTTCATGACGTTGAGGGACAGCACCGTGGTGTAACTGCCCGTGACGGGGTCGATGCGCAGGACATCCCCCGGACGCGTGGTGCACCACAGGTAATCATCCGGTCCCCAGACCAGTTCCCACGGGAGCTCCACACCGGTCACGAGATCGGTTTCGGTGAGCGTGGTGTTGCCGACGGTCCATGTTTGGCCTAACAGTGGGCCTGAACACAACAGGGCGGCAAGCGAAAAAGCGGAGAGAAAACGCATCATTTCGGAATCAATTTCGTTTAGAGCAGTATGCCGAAATTAGCGAGAAAACCCCGAACCATGCATTGCTTCTCACGCAATCACATGCTGCTGCTCATCAGCTTGGCCGCCCTGGGCAGCCTGCGCGCCCAAACCCCGGACTGGATGTTCGCCCTCGAAGGCGCTTACATCGGTCGGCTCGAATTGCCGGATGCCAGCAGCGTGACGGGCCGGGTGAGCGTGGATGCGCGGCTCGATGGCCGCCGGAATTTGAGCGAGAACGGCTTCGTGCTGCAGTGGATGATCGAGGAGGAATCGGGGGTCGAGGAGACGCTGACCACGTGGCATTGGGAGGATGAGCACGTTTGCGAAACGGCGATTTTGGCGGGGCGTCCGGCGGAGGAATGCTGGGTGGTGGCGGACCAAACCGATCACGCGGTCGTCCTCCGGCGCGGCGGGGAGCACGCCGGCACGGCCATGCTCTTCGAGCGCACCGTCGAACGCCTCCCGGGCCAACTTCGCATCACCGACCGCCGGAACGACGGCAGCGGCGCATGGACGTTCGCGCAGGGATTCGTGTTCGAAGAGGTGAAGCCGGAGGCCGGACGGGATTAACGGCCGAAAGCGGCGGCGGTGCGTGCGGGGATTTGGTCCGTGGCCTCGCCCACCAGCAAGGTGCCTGGCGACTCGAGCGCGTAAGGGGCACCCGTCTTGTTGATCCACACTTCCGTGACCTCACCGAGGTACTGCCGCGTGATGCGCAACACGCCCGGCGCCGCCTCCTCCATCTTGGTTGCGCCGTACATCATGCTCATCCGGTCGGTCCGCAGATGTGCCCACTCCGCGGCGTGATCGTGCGTCCGCTGTTCCTGCTCATTCCAGCGGACAAACCGCATGATCTTCCGGTTGTCCGGGTCGTTCCCGCCTTCGTATGCCAGTTCATCCCCGTAGTAGATGCACGGCACGCCCGGGATGCTGAACAAGTAGGACGTGAGCAACCGCATTTTCTCAAAGCCGGCATCGCCGTTGTGCTCGATGAGGCGGGTCCAGCCGGCGAGTTTGGTGTCTTCACTGGGGTCGAGTGCGCCGTCCGCGAGGGATGCAAAGCGCGGCCGGTCTTGGTTTCCGGTGATGTTGCCCATCAAGTGGTGGGCGCCGTAGGCCGCTAAACTCTGTTCCGCTGTGGCCACCAGGTTGTCAAACCCCGTTGAATCGTCCGCAAAAGCGGCCACCATGGTGTCATAGTGGTTGAAATCGAACTGGGCGTCGAGCATGCCCGAGGACAGGTAGGAGGCGATCAGCTCCGGGCTGCCATAGGTTTCTCCGATTTGGAATACATTCCGTTCCCCGCCGGTGGCGGCCTTCACCTTGGCGGTGAGCGTGCGCCAGAACGCCTCCGGGATGTGCTTGGTCGCATCGTGTCGGAACCCGTCGATTTCCGTGTGTTCGACCCACCACAAGGCGCTGTCGGTCATGGCGTCCACCACTTCGGGGCGCGAGAAATCGAGGGTGGGCATGAATGTGTCGAACCACGTCGTGAGCCGCTGCTCGTCCCACAGCTGCGTGTTTTTCCGGCCGTCGGGGAGGTACAAGTTGGTGGCCCAATCGGGGTGCTGTTGGTAGGCGGGGTGTTCCTCGTGTACGTGGTTCGCCACGTAGTCGACCAAGACGTTCAGCCCGTGGTCGTGCGCGCTGCCCACGAGCGCATTGAACTCGTCCATGCTGCCGAAGCGCCGGTCGGTTTGGGTGCTGCGGATGGGCCAGTACCCGTGGTAGCCACTGAAGGCACTGGTCACATCGGTGGAGGGGTCGGACCACCAGCCGTAGGCGCTGTCGGGGTTGGTGGTGATGGGGGAGACCCAAACTGTATTCACCCCAAGCGATTCGAAGTACCCATCTTCAATGGCCCCTTCGATGCCGGCGAAATCCCCACCGTGGTGGTTCGCCCGGGGGTGGATGCGGTCGTCTTGCACCGGCTCGTCGTTGGCCGGATCCCCGTTGACAAACCGGTCAATCATCAGGAAGTACATCACCATCGCCCAGCGGTCATCCCGCGTGAGCAGCGACGCCGACTCAATCGGCACCCCATGCTCCAACGGAACGAGGACCTGCTCACTGACCCCGGTGGAGTCCGCCGCCCAAATCCGCAAGTGGGTGCGCTTCATGCCGTAGGCCGCTGCCGGAACGCGGACCCGCGCCGCGCCGTGCTCGTCGGCCTTCGGCATGGCATACAGGTGGTTTTCCCACCACCCATAAAGGGCTGCACCCGGGCGCGTGGCCAGGACGAGGTCGTTCGTGTGCTCGCCAGCTTCGTGCGCAGTGCAGGCCAAAGCGGGTGCTTCCGCCGCCACCGGCACGTCTAAAATGGAGTTGAACGCCCCAAATCCGTTCGGCTGGCGCGGGCAGCCCGGGTCCGTCTGCCATTCCCAGTTCAAGGCCAGCTGAAACGGGTGCTGCCCGGGGGGCAG
>CBFHPD010000180.1:0-5610 GCA_965657495.1 uncultured Flavobacteriales bacterium | reverse complement strand
TGCTTGGTTTGGTCCGCTCGAATGCCGCTCAGCCACACCTCGCCCGGCTGCAAGCAGGCCTCCATCGGCTCCACCTTGTTCAACCGGCAGCACGCCTCGATGTCTTCCGAGTGCAGCAGCGACCCCTTCGCCGTAAGCTGTTCAGCAAACGTGCGCGGGCTGCGGACGACTTCAAGTTGAAAGCCCAACTTTGCCTGCAATTCCCGGGCGAAGGCATACGTCTCAGGGAACAAATATCCGGTATCAATCAGGGCCACCTGAACATGCGGAAGTGCACTCAACATGTGGAGCAGCGGCACGCTTTGGGTTTGAAAAGATGAGGTCGCTACCACGCGGCGGCCTTCCCCGGCCCATGCGCGGATGCATGCATCCAAATCGCGCACCGTCTCCTGTCGCAGCGCTTCAAAGTCATCTCCCAATCGCATGCCCAAATTTCGTTATGTGACCGGAGTCACACAACAGAATCAGGCCAATTTTGACAGAACCGGGAGAATCGCCTCGGCGATTACAACCACCCGTGCCCGCGCATCCATTCGTCGTTGTACACCTTGCCGACATAGCGCGAACCGTGGTCGTGGAACAGGCAGACCACCACGTCGGTGGGCTTGAGCTGGTCCTTGAGCTGGCGAAGTCCTTGGAAGGTGGAGCCGCACGAGTAGCCGAGGAACAACCCTTCCTTGCGGGCGAGTTCGCGGGCGGCGAGGGCGCCGTCTTTGTCGGTCACCTTCTCGAACCGGTCGATGAGCTTGAAGTCGACGTTCGCCGGGAGGATGTCTTCTCCCACGCCTTCGGTGATGTAGGAATAGATCTCGGACTCATCGAATTCGCCCGTTTCGTGGTACTTCTTCAGGACGCTGCCGTAGCTGTCGATGCCCCAGAGTTGGATGTCCGGGTTCTGCTCCTTCAGGTACCGGCCGGTGCCGCTGATGGTGCCACCGGTGCCGACGCCCACGACGAAATGGGTGATGCGGCCTTCGGTTTGGGCCCAAATCTCCGGCCCCGTCGTCCGGTAATGCCCCTCGCTGTTCGACAAGTTGTCGTACTGGTTGCACCAAAACGAGTTCTCGATGCTGTCGTTCAGCCGCTGCGCCACACTGTAATAGCTATCCGGGTGATCCGCTGCCACCTCGGTCGGGCAGACGTGCACCTCAGCGCCCATCGCCCGGAGGATGTCGATCTTCTCCTTCGACTGCTTGTCGCTCATGGTGCAAATCAGCTGGTAGCCCTTCACCGCGCAAGCGAGGGCGAGGCCCATGCCGGTGTTGCCGCTCGTGCACTCGATGATGGTCCCGCCCGGTTGGATGTCGCCCCGCTCCTCGGCGTCCTCGATCATTTGGAGCGCCATCCGATCCTTTACGCTGTGCCCGGGGTTGAAGTACTCCACCTTCGCCCAGACCTCGCACGGAAAGTCCTCGGCGATCCGATTCAACTTCACCAGCGGCGTGTCGCCGACGGTCTCAAGGATGTTGTTGTAAACGCGTTTGGGTGCTGACATGGCGGCATGAAATTCGAGCGCGAAGGTAAGGTGCGCCGCGCGGATGGCTGGACGCCTTCAGGCCAAAATCCATCAAAAGGAACCCCCACTTTACCGGTCAGCGGAAGCGCAGGGCGGTGGCGGGCTGGATGCGCGTGGAGGCCCAAGCGGGCAGGACCATCGCGGCCGCACAGGCGAGGAAGGCGGCGAGCTCGATGGCGGCGATCCGGGGCACATTGAGCAGGACGGGGACGGTGTCCACGTAGTAGGCGGCGGGGTCGAGCGTGATGAGGCCCGTTGAGATTTGGCCCAGCGCAAGGCCAAAACCGAGGACGTTGCCCCAAAGGAAACCGCGCCCGATGATCCGGGCGGCATGGGCCATGAACGTCGCAACCACCGCCCCATCCGCCATGCCCAACGCCTTCAGCAGGCCCACCATCGCCGTGCGCTCGAGGATGATGATGAGCAGCGCCGACGCCATGTTGATGATGCTGATGAGGACCATCAGACCGATGATGATTTCCACGTTCAAATCGAGCATGCCAAGCCACGAGAACATCTCGGGGGATTGTTCGATCACCGTCTTCGTGGTGTAGCCCAAAGGCAGCGCCGCATACAGCACATCGTCCGCGTGCCACAACCCGTCAAACCCGTCGAGGAACACCTCGTAGCCGGTGGCGTGAAACCGCGCGCCCCCGCCGGCCGATGCGGCTTGCCACCCCGCGCCCGTTCGCACGAACCGCACGGTATCGCCCGCCACCCGCTCGTCGCTCGGCACGGCCACAGCCTCGAAATCCCGGTCGGGAAAGGGGTGCGGCCCCGCCCCGCGGAACCCACGCAAGCCCGGGAATTCCCAACGCAACGCCGCGCCCCGCGGAAACGCCTGTAACCGAAAGCCCGTGGAGTCCAGTTGGGCTTGCGCTTCCACGCCCCAGCCGGCCGCCCGCTGCACCACCGGCGCCGGCACAAACACAAACTCCCGGTCGAACTCCAGCAACCCCGTTTCATAAATGCCCGCCACCACCAAGCGCCGCGGCCGCGGTGACTCCGCTTCCGCCACAAAATACAAGCGCACCGCATCCCCCGGCTCCAAGTGCAACTCCCGTGCCTGCGGCCCCGAAATCACCACCGAATCCCCCATCATCGGCACCCGCCCCGCCAGCAAAGACCGGCTCAGCAGCCCGTGATCGAGCCCCTCGCCCACGCCCTTCACCACCACCCCCTCGTGGTCATCCCGCGTTTCTAAGATGCCCGGCAACGTATAAAACGGCTGCACCCGCTTCACGCCCTCGGCCTCCGACAGCGACCGCTGCAATGCCGGGTCGAGCCGGATGTCCTGCGCACTCGGATCGGTAGACAGCACCTGCACGTGCGCCCCAAACCCCACCACCAACTCCCGCACCTCATGCTGAAACCCCTCCACAATCGCCGTCGCCAAGATGATGAGCGCAATGCCCAGCGCCACCCCGGCGGTCGCGATGCTCACCACAGGCCGCGACCACGAAGCCTTCCCTGTCGACCGCGCCATGCGGCCCGCCAAATGCCGGGGCAAGTTCATGGCCGCAAGATAACCGGTAAATTCGCGGCATGCTGCGCCTGTTATTCCTCCCCTTGGTGCTCTGGTCGTGCGCGGCCAGGGCGCAACTCATCGCTGAACCGGCTTCGGCCGAACTGCATGTGGCCGAACGCACGGTGCCGCCGCGACGGGTCGTCCTCGGCAACGAGCAGCTCAAGGAGCTCGTGCCGATGCTCGGGCGCGGGGGCGTGGCCGTGGTGGCGAACGCCACGTCGGTCCTGCAGGCGGACGTGGACCCGAACCCGACCCACCTCGTGGACACGCTGCTCGCGTTGGGCGTCAACGTCCGCAAGGTATTCGCGCCGGAGCACGGCTTCCGCGGGGACGCCGCCAACGGGGCGCACATCGCAGACGGCGTGGACGCCCAAACGGGCTTGCCGCTGGTGAGCTTGCACGGGGATCGCCGGAAACCGCGGCCGGAAGACCTGGCCGACGTGCGGGTCATCGTGTTTGACATTCAGGACGTTGGGGCGCGGTTTTACACGTATTTGAGCACGCTCGCGCTCGTGATGGAGGCCGCAGCGGAGGCCGGCGTGGCGGTGGTGGTGTGCGACCGCCCGAATCCGCATGGCCACCATTTGGCGGGCCCCATGCTGCAGCCGGATTTCACCTCCTTTGTAGGCCAAATCCCGGTCCCCCTCGTCCACGGCTTCACCCTCGGCGAGGCCGCGGCCTTCATCAACTCCACGGTCCTCCCCGCGCCCTGCGCCCTGACGGTCCTCCCCTGCCGCGGCTGGGCCCACAGCGACCGCTGGGACCCGCCCGTCGCCCCCAGCCCCAACCTCCCCACCGCCGCCTCCATCGCCCTCTACCCCTCCCTCTGCCTGTTCGAGCCCACCGACGTCAGCGTCGGGCGCGGCACGCCCGCCCCCTTCGAACGCATCGGCGCCCCCACCTACCCGGCCACCGGGTTCACCTTCACCCCCCGGCCCACCCCCGGCGCCGCACCGCACCCCAAACACGAAGGCACGGCCTGCCACGGCCACGACCTCCACGACCTCGGCACCGCTTGGCTCGACGCCCCTTCCGGGTTCGACCTGCACCGCGTCCTCGCCGCTTATGCCGACATGGGCGCGCCGGAAGGGTGGGTCACCTCCCCGTCGTTCCTCGACAAACTCGCCGGCACCGATGCGTTCCGCCAGCTCCTCGGCGCCCACCCAGAAGCCGTCGACGCGCAGTTCGCCGAGTGGACGGAGCAACTCCGGGACTACGAGCGGGTTTGGCGCGCGCATTTGGCCTACCCCATTCAGCGGTAAATCAAGGCGAATGGGCTATCTTCGGGGCCAAACCTCATTGAAATGAAGCGCTTTGCCCTCCTCCTCGGAATCGCGACGGCCGCTGGCCTGAGCAGCTGCTACGAAAGCCCGGACTTCGTCAACCCCGTGTACAATTGCGCGTGCGGGGCGATGACGCTCAACGGGCAGGAGCTGCCGTTGAAGATGGCGGAGGCGGTGGTTTGGGATTCGCTTCAGCCGCTTTCACGCCGGTACCACCTGGTAGCGGACATGCGCAGCCCGGAGGAGGTGACGGCCCACGCGCCCGCCCACGATTTCACCGTGACGCTCGAATTTGACAGCATCAACCGGCCCGTCTTCTACGTGCCGGCGGACGGCATCGTGAACAGCATGCAGGAGATCAACCAAGGCGACGACCTGTTCCCCGTGCGCAACTTCATCGCCACCAACGCCATCATCCAGCCGACGCCCGCCTTCCTTGGCGGCACCGAGACGGTGACGTTTGAGATGTTGATCAAAGAAACGGTGGACGGCAACCCCGTCGGTTTCGAAATGCCGCTGAACGGCACCTTTGTCGTCGAGATCGACTGACCTCAACAGGCCTTCTCCACCACCTGCCGCCCCGCAACGGGTAGGTAAACCGTGTCCCCCTTGACGGGCTGGATGCGGTGTTTGCCCGTGAACCCGCCAAAGGCAGGAAAGACCAGTTGCTGTCCGCCGAGCGTGTGCCACCAGCACGCCACCGTGAGCGTTTGCCGCCCTGCGCCTTGCAACCGCACCCCCGGGTGCACGTGCCCGCACAAATGCACCCCGAAGTCCGCCCGGTGATCCTCCGGCGCATGCGTCATTGTCAGCCCCGCCTCATCCCAACGCTCCACCACGTCCACCCCGGCCTCCGCCCAATCCGAAGCCCCGAGGATGTCGTGGTTGCCGGCCACCAGCACCACCCGTTCCAACGCCACCTGCTCCGCACGCCAGTCGATGAAGGCGTCCCACTCCGCATTGCGGTCGCTGTGGAACAAATCCCCAAGCACCACAAGCGTGGTCGCCCCCGATTCCCCCAACGCCACCGCCAACCGCCGCATGGTATCGGCATTCACCCCGCCCGGCACCGCCATCCCGTGCCGCCGGAAATGACCTGCCTTTCCGAGGTGCACATCCGCCACAAGCAGCGCCTTCCGCGACGGCCAAAAAGCAGAACGGTCCGGCCGCAGCTCGAGCGCCGTCGCCCCCACTGCCAACCGAACCGTTCCCTCGCTCACCGCGAGCAGGAATTAAAACCCGAAGCCGATGTTCACCCCGAAGCGGACCCCCATGCCGGAATT
>CBFHPD010000179.1:0-1923 GCA_965657495.1 uncultured Flavobacteriales bacterium | reverse complement strand
GGAGCTTCCTCCGTCGGGCGCGCCACCGGCTTCAGCGGAATGCGTTGCAGCCCGAAGCCGCTCAACAGCCGATCCAACTCCGCTTCTGGGAGGAACTGCGTGGCGCCGTTTTCGCCGATGAAGAGGCGGCCTACCCGGGACAGGGTGATGGAGCGTTGGTGATGCAGGGTTTGGCGCAAATCCGCCGCCTCCTGCTCCACGGCTTGCAGCGCCTCCGGATAAGGCATGCCCTCGGCCACCGCCACCGCATGAGCCAACACCCCGTCGTTGTGCAACAACCGCTCATTGAACTGGATGGCCCGCCGCGGCGGCACCAACTCGTTCGCCGCCTCGTCGAAACGGGCGGGCTGGCTATTGCACACAAATCCCCCCAAGCCCGGAACAACCAAGCAATCGTGGACCAAAACCAACCGGTGAAGATGGGAATCAATGAAGGCCATAGGACCACGAAAGTACGCTGCCCGCCGGGTCTTCGCAAGCCTTTAGCGAATCAACGTCACGTGCCCTTCGGCCCAGCGCGGACCGTCGCGCAATTCGTACCGGACCCGCCACGTATAGACCCCATCCGGCACGTAATGCGTTCCACCGCGCTGTTGGTCATTCCCCTGCCACACCTCCAGCGGGTCTTCGCTCCTGAATACCAACGCCCCCCAGCGGTTGTAGATTTCCATCAGGTAGCCTTGGGGGGCCACGCCATCCACGAAAAAGGCATCGTTGACGCCGTCGTTGTTGGGGGTGAACGCGTTGGGAACGTAGACCGGGAAAAACACGTCAACGTAGGCGCTGTCGCGGCCGATGCAGCCCTCGTCGGAGATGGAGGAGAGGACGTACCAACCGGGTTCGGAGGAGAGGAGTTCGGGGGTGGGGCACGTGGAGCAGCTCAGGAGCTCTGCCGGGCTCCACCAGGAGGAATCGCCGTCGGCCGTGCCGAAGAGGCGGGCGTCGTCGAGCCAATCGAGCTCGCGGTTTGGCCCCGCATCCACATAAGGCGGCTGCCAAACCCCCACTTCCAGCGTGCTGCTCGCCGTGCACCCAAACGCATCCGTCACAAAGACCGTGAACGTCGTGCTCTCCACCGGAAACACCGTGGTGGCCTGCATCGAAGGCGTTCCGCACAGCGCTGCGGGCTGCCACGAGTACACCGCACCCTCAGACGCCTCGAGCGTCATCGACTCCCCGCGGCACATCCAGCCGCCCCCTTCCGCCGACACCTCCGGCGCCACGAAATTCACCGTGACCGAGTCCACTCCCACGCCGCACAGGTTCGCAATGGCCACCGAAAACGTGGTCTCCGTCCCCGGCTGGACGTACACCTCCTGCGCCAGCGGGTTGCTGACCAATTCCGCGGGGGACCACAAGTAGGTGTCGCCCTCCGAGGCCGTGAGCCAGGTCCCCTGCCCTTCGCACAACGTCACATCGGGGTACACTTCCCCTCCCGGTGCCTCGGGCACCACCGTCACGTTGACCGTGGCCTCGCCCTCGCACCCGATGGCGTCGGTAACCAGGGCCGTGTAGAGGGTGGTTTCAGTGGGCGAAGCCGAAGTGGACGCCCCAGTGGGCGAGCCGAGGCCACCGGTGGGGGACCAAACCACTTCCGCTCCCGCCCCCACGCCACTGACCCCGATTTCCACCACATCCCCGAGGCAAATCGACGTGGCCACCGGCGTCGCTTCCACTTCGAGCACCCCGACCGTCACCGTGACCGACGCCGAGGCGGAACCGCACGTGTTTTCCTCCTCCACCGTGTAGGTTGTCGTTTCGGTCGGCGTCACCGTCGGAGTCGGGCTTGCGGGATCGTCCAAGGTCGGATCGGGCAGCCACGTCAAGTTTTCACCGCCCCACGCCTGCAACTGGATGGACTCGCCGTCGCAAATGGGCCCCACCTCATCGACCGATGGCGTCGGCAACGACTCCACAAATATC
>CBFHPD010000178.1:0-8890 GCA_965657495.1 uncultured Flavobacteriales bacterium | reverse complement strand
TCCCCGCGTACGAACTCCGCGACGAATTCACCTCCCCGGTCCCGACATATAACCGGCCGCGCTCCCAATCCGCCGCCACGCACCCCACGGCCGTCGTCGCCGCGTGATCAAAGACCGGCTCGAAGCTCGTCCCGTGGTTCACCGTGTGGAACACGCCCCCGGTCGCGTACGCCACATAAAACTCCGCGCCGTCCCCCGGCCGCACGGCCAGGTCCACGACCCGCCCACTCATCACACGGGGACCCACCTCCCGAAGGGGCAACCCCGCCGTCCAACTCGGCAGCTCTTGCGCGCCCGCCACCAGCGCCGCTCCCAAGCAAAGCGCAAGCACCGCGCCCCTCATGGCTGCAACTTCGGGTTGTTGCGGTGCCGGTCGGCGTCCCGCTGGGTTTTCTTGGCGATGTTAGCGGCGAGGGCGTCGGTCAGGTCTACACCGGTTTGGTTCGCCAACGCACAAACGACCCACAGGATGTCGGCAAGCTCATCGGCGATCTCCCGACCGGAGTCGCTGGGTTTCGCGCTTTGGTCCCCGTATTGCCGCGCGAACAGCCGCGCCAGCTCGCCCACCTCCTCCGTCAACACCGCGAGGTTTGTCAACTCGGAAAAGTAGCGCACGCCTACGGTGCGGATCCAATCGTCGACTTGGCCCTGGGCCGCGCGCAGCGTGACTTCGGGTGTGGTGCGGCCCTCGAACGGCCGCGTGTTCATTCCTTGTTCCATGTGTCCAAACAAATCGTGACCGGTCCGTCGTTCACCAGTTCCACCTGCATGTCCGCTCCGAACCGACCGCGTTGCGGCGGCGTGCCCGTGAGCCGTTCGCACGCTGCGAGGAAGGATTCGTAGAGCGGAATGGCTTGGTCGGGGTGAGCGGCGCCGGTAAAGCCCGGGCGGTTGCCCTTTTTGTACGAAGCGTGCAGCGTGAATTGACTCACCACCAGCAGCCCACCTCCTGCGCCGGCCAAATCCAGGTTCATCTTCCCGTCCGCGTCCGAGAAGATCCGCATCCCCGTGATTTTCCCCGCCAACCACTCGGCATCCGCTTCGGTGTCGCGGGGCTCCACGCCCAGTAACACCACCAATCCCCGTTCGATTGCACCGTGCACCGCGCCATCGATGTGCACTGCCGCCCGCGCGGCCCGTTGAATCACTGCTCGCATGCCGGCCAAGTTAGGCACGAAAAAGGGCCGCATCCGAAGAAGCGGCCCTTTCCATGTCCAATGAGGAGAGCGGTCAACGCAGCGCAGCCGTCAGGGCTTCGAAAGTAACGAGGTCCGCGTCGTCGAGCAGTTCGTAGTCGCGCAATTCCATGGTCACTACGCGCACGTTGTGGTCGACATCAACCGTGAGGGTCGGGTCGTAGTCGAGGCCGATGATGCCCCCCGCGTCGGCCGTCCAGAAGAAGGCGAAGCCGGTGAAGTCGGTCCAAGCGCTGGGGATTTGATTCCAGTACCCGAAGTCGTCCTGGATGTAAACCATCACCATGCCGTCGTTGTAGATGGATTCGGTGATGATCGGCACGGGGATTTCCGTGTAAGTGCCCCCGGCCCAGTCGGCCACGGTGACGGTCGTTTCGTACAGTTCGAAGCCAGCATCCTGGCCGTCCACGCCGTTTGCGCCGTCCGTTCCGTCTGCGCCCGCGGGTCCAGCGGGTCCTTCCTTGGCACATCCTGCGAACATCAGCGTCGCAGCTCCGATCAATGCAAATGCAATGCGTTTCATTTCGATGAGGTTTAAAATTCGTGGCGAAAATAAGTCAAGGGGGGTGGAGCCGTTGAAAAGTGGGGGACAAATCGTGGAGGGGAGCGTGCGGGGGTGGGTTATTTTTGGCCTTTGAAATCGACCTCCATGTCAGCTGCCACCCAACCCGCTACCCTCGAGCAAGCCATCGAAATGGGCCTCCGCTCGGAAGAATTCGAAGCCATCGCCGAACACCTCGGACGCACGCCCAACTTCACGGAAATGTGCATCTACAGCGTGATGTGGAGCGAACACTGCTCGTACAAAAACAGCATCTTGTGGCTGAAAACGCTGCCGAAGGACGGGCCCCATATGCTCGTAAAAGCGGGCGAGGAGAACGCGGGCATCGTGGACATCGGGGACGGCCTCGGCTGTGCCTTCAAAATCGAGAGCCACAACCACCCGTCGGCGCTCGAGCCTTATCAAGGCGCGGCTACCGGCGTGGGCGGCATCAACCGTGACATCTTCACGATGGGCGCGCGGCCGATTGCCCAGCTCAACAGCTTGCGCTTCGGGGCGTTGGAGGAGCAACGCACGAAGTGGCTGCTCGAAGGCGTGGTGAAGGGCATCGGCGACTACGGGAACAGCTTCGGCATTCCGGTGGTGGGCGGCGAGGTGTACTTCGACGAATGCTACCACCAAAACCCCCTCGTCAACGCCATGTCGGTGGGCATCCTGGAGACCGATCGCATCATCTCAGCCACGGCTTCCGGCGTGGGCAACCCCGTCTACATCGTGGGCTCGGCCACCGGCAAGGACGGCATCCAAGGCGCGTCGTTTGCCTCGAAGGACATGACGGCGGAGAGCGCGGAGGACTTGCCTGCGGTGCAGGTCGGCGACCCGTTCCAGGAGAAGTTGCTCCTCGAAGCGACGTTGGAATTGGCCGGCACGGACGCCGTGGTCGGCATGCAGGACATGGGCGCGGCGGGCATCACGTGCTCGACTTCGGAAATGTCAGCCGCCGGCGGTGTGGGCATGGACATCCACCTCGACCGCGTGCCGCTGCGCCAGCAGGACATGGAGCCGTTTGAGATCTTGCTCAGCGAGTCGCAGGAGCGGATGCTCGTGGTGGTGAAGCAAGGCCACGAAGCGGAAGTGGAGGCCATCTTCGACAAGTGGGACCTGCACGCCGAGGCCATCGGTGAGGTCACGGAGGGCCCTAACTTGCGCTACTTTGTGGGGGGCGAACTCATCGCGGAAGTGGAGGCGCACAACTTGGTGCTCGGCGGCGGCGCGCCGGTGTATGAGCGCGAGTACGAGGAGCCGGCTTGGTTTGCAGAAAGCCAAACCTTCGACGCCTCCACGGTGTCCATTCCCACCCTCCAAGAAGCCGCGGACATCGCTGAAGCCCTCATCGAGCAGCCCAACATTGCGTCCAAGCGCTGGGTCACCGACCAATACGACAGCACGGTGGGCACCGTCCACCGGGGTGCGAACCGGCCTTCCGACGCCGGGGTGGTGAACGTCCGGGGAACCAACAAGGCCCTCGCCCTCACCGTGGACTGCAACGCCCGCTACGTGGATGCCGACCCCTTCTCGGGAACGGCCATCGCGGTCGCCGAGGCGGCCCGGAACATCAGCTGCACGGGGGCGGTGCCGTCGGCCATCACCAACTGTTTGAATTTTGGCAACCCCTACCACAAGGAGGTGTACTGGCAATTTGTCCACGCCATCAAGGGCATGAGCGCCGCGTGCGAGCGGTTCCAAACCCCGGTGACCGGTGGCAATGTCAGCTTCTACAACCAAAGCACGCTCGAGGACGGCACCACGAAATCCGTGTTCCCCACGCCCACCATCGGGATGGTCGGGGTCATGGAAGACCGTTCGAAGCACATGTCCTTGGATTTCAAGGAGAAGGGCGAACTGCTGTTCCTCCTCGGCGAGGTGACGGACTGCATCCATTCCTCGGAATACCTCGCGAACGTGGTCGGGATCAAGCGTTCGCCAGCGCCGCACTTCAACCTCGAAGCGGAGGTGAAGTTGCACGAGGTGGTGCGGGCGGTCATCGATGCGGAGACGGTGCGCGCGGTGCACGATGTCGCCGACGGGGGCTTGTTCGTGACGTTGCTCGAGATGGGCATGCCGCGCGGGTTGGGCTTCGACATCGTGACCGATTCAGACATCCGGTTGGACGCCTTCTTGTTCGGGGAGGGGCAGGGCCGGGTCGTCGTGAGCTGCACGGAGGACCAGCAGGACGCCTTCCTCGATGCCATGGAGACGCACGCGGTGCCGGTGGTGCTGTTGGGGCACGTGACGAAGGGCAAGGTGCAGGTGGACGGCCATGTGTTCGGCCATGTGGAGGAGTTCCGCAACACGTTTGACAACGTCTTGGCCGAGGAAATGGAGGCCTGATGCCGCTGCTCGGACCAAATCCCGCCCCATCCACACGAAATGCGGTACTTTCGCGTTAGTTCGCCGCATCCATGAAAACTTGGTTCCAATTCCTGGTCAGCCGTTCTTTCCGCCACCACCTCCTGGCCCTGGCGGTGGTGTGGTGCGTGCTGGTCGGCGGAACGTGGTTCTTCTTGCACCAGTACAGCCGGCGAGGTCAGGTGGTGGAGCTCCCTGATTTGCGCGGCAAGACCCTCGCTCAAGCCCAGGAAACACTCGCCGCATCCGGCCTGGAGGCCATCCACCTCGACAGCGTATACAGTGCAAACGGGCGGCCCCACGAGGTCATCGAACAGCTGCCTCCTGCGGCGAGTCCCATCAAGCCCGACCGCAAGGTCTACCTGACCACATACCGCGCCCTGCCCCCCAACGAAACCCTCGGTGTGGAGGAGGGGATGGACGTCCGAGTTGCTCGCATCCGGCTGGAAAACAAGGGGTTCGTGGTCAAGGAAGTGGAGGAGCCCAACGTCGCCTTGGTCGGCCGGGTCGTGCGCGTGGAGACGCAACGCCGCCACCTGCTGGCACCCGATGCGCGCCTTCCCCGGGGCACCTCCCTCCGGCTCGTCATCGGCCGAACAACCAACGAGAAGGTGCCGATGCCCGACTTGGCCGGGCTGCCGCTGGATTCGGTGCGCGCTGAGTTGATCCGGGGCCGCTTGAGTTTGGGCCTGGTGGAGTTCAGCGAGGCCTGTGAAGATGCCGATGATAGCGCGGAAGCCGTGGTCATCGAGCAGCACGTGCCTCCGTCGGAGGAAGCCCGGTTGCCTGCAGGCACAGAAATCGACATTTACATGGGATTGGAAGGCGACGAGCCGCGGCATGCGCCGGGTGAATGAATGCCGGACTAACAAGATTTTGCACATGAATTGGAGCCAAATAACCTTCACCCTCAGCGCTGCGTTGTTCGCAGTGCTCACCACTGCCACCGCTCAAGGGGAGCTGGAGCATGACTTGGTTGTGGTGCCGACGCAGCGCCCGGAAGTGGCGGGCGAGCGGGGTGGTGGCATGATCGGGTTGCCTTTTTTCGATGACTTTTCCACGCCTTCAACGGCCGACGCGCCCGCTTGGGTGCCGGATGCGCTCATCCGGTGGGAGGCGAGTTCAGCAGCGATCACCACCACGTATGCAGTGAACGCGCCCACCATCGGTGCGGCCACCTTCAACGGTTGCGACCGGATGGGTTACCCGTACAGCTGGACGAACGCGGATGTGGTCGGTTGGGCCGACACCTTGACCTCGCGCCCCATCAACCTCAACGGTTTTGCCCCCTCTGCGAGCATCCACCTCATGTTCTCCCTCGAGCGGGGAGGGCGCGGCAACGCAGCGGATGTGGGCGAGGATTCGCTGGTGGTGGAGTTCAAGTCCTTGGACTTTTCCGGAGAACCGATTTGGACCCGGGTGTGGAGCACGGATACGTGCGGCGTCGATGAATTTACGCGGGTGTTCGTTCCCGTGGATCAAGAGGCGTGGCTGCAGTCCGGTTTTCAATTCCGATTCAGGAATTACGGCTCGCTTTCGGGCAACGTGGATTTGTGGCACGTGGATTACGTGTTGCTCGATGATGGCATCGATCCGATGGTTTATTCGGTGGTTTCTGAAGTGGCCTTTACGGAGCCCATGAACACGCTGTTGCGGGATTTCACCCGAATGCCGTGGACGCATTACGTGGCGAATCCGCCGTTGTTCATGCGCGACAGCGCGACCACCCAGCACATCAACCTCAGCCCTTCCCAAGCCGACAACGTAGCGGGGGGATTTGCCGTGCGCCATGAAGCCGATGTCCAATCCTTCGACAACACCGCGGTGCTGACTTTCGTGGCCCCCGAAGCGCCGTTCGAAACCGACTACGCCATCGGCGCAGCCCCCAATGCATTCGCCTTCGACCCCACCGTGAGCGATACGGCTGCCGCATTCGAGGTGGCGTTCTACGAGAGCTCCATCGGGTTGCAGCACCAGCAAAAGGTGGGCGTGTTGGACAACGACAGCATCGGTTTCACCCAGGTGTTTGCCAACGACTACGCTTACGACGACGGTTCTGCGGAGCGGGCCTATGCGCTGACGGCGGCGGCGGGCAAGCTGGCGGTGCGCTACCCTTTGGCGCAGGCAGATACCCTGCTCGGGTTGGCCATTCACTTCACGCCTTACTACACGGATGCGTCCGAAGAAACGTTCTTGTTGCGTGTTTGGGATGACAATTCCGGGGTGCCAGGGGATGAATTGGGAACCAATTACCAGTTCCACTCACCGAGCTACTACAACCAAGGTCCGGACGTTTTTGGGTATTTCCCATTGGACGAGCCGCTTCCGGTGGAGGGGGTCATCCACGTCGGGTTGGTGCAGTCGACCGATGCGATGCTGAACTTTGGGTTAGACAAAAACACGAATGCGAACGTCGGCAACGTCCATTACACCTTGGGCCTTGGGGCGTCTTGGACCGCATCGGAAATTGAGGGCAGCGTCATGATCCGTCCCGTTTTCCGTGCGGGCATGCAGCAGGAGTGGGTCGCCGTGGCGGAACGGCCAGCGGCCACACCGCTCGAGGTGAAGCCGAATCCGGTGGACGCCGCTTTCCAGGTCGTGGGGCCCGCCGGGCAAGATTGGCAAGTGTGGGACCTCACGGGCCGGGTGCTCGCGAGCGGACGGAGCGATGCCTCGGGACGGGTGCACCTCGATGCATCCGAGTGGCCCGCCGGATTGGTCATTGTCCGGTTCGCGACAGGGGAGCTGGCCAAATGTTTGGTCCATCACCCATGACGGACGCCCCCACGGAGGAATTCGAGTCCGAGGAGCTGTTCGAACACCACCGCGTTGAGGTGGACCCGGGACAGCAGCCTCTGCGCGTGGATAAATTCCTGACGAACCTGATCGCACACATGTCGCGGTCGCGGTTGCAGCTTTCCGCGCGGGCCGGTTACGTGCGCATCAACGGTGCGCCGGTGAAGCCCAACGTGAAGGTGAAGCCCGGTGACGTGGTGACCATAGAGTTGCCGCAGCCTGTCCGGAAATTTGAGCTCGTTCCGGAGCCGATGGATTTGGACATCCTGTTCGAGGACCGGGCGGTGCTGGTGTTGAACAAGCCGGCGAACTTGGTCGTGCACCCGGGCAACGGCAACTACACCGGCACCCTCATCCATGGCGTGGTGCACCATTTCCTGCACGGTGGGGGGGAGGCCCTGCCCACCACGGACCGGACCGGCGAGGTGCCTCGGCCCGGGCTGGTCCACCGGCTCGACAAGGACACCACGGGCATCATGGTCCTGGGCAAGACCGAGCAGGCCATGACTTCCCTCAGTGAGCAGTTCTTCGAGCGCACGGTCGAACGCCGTTACCGCGCCCTCGTGTGGGGCGATGTGAAGGAAGACGGGACGGTCACCGGCCACATCGGTCGGCACCGGCGCGACCGCAAGCTGTTCCAGGTATTCGAGCATGGGGAGGAGGGGAAACACGCGGTGACCCATTTTCGGGTCATCGAGCGCTTGGGACCGGTGACTTTGGTGGAGTGCAAGCTCGAGACCGGGCGCACGCACCAAATCCGGGTGCACATGAAGCACATCGGGCACCCGCTCTTCGGTGACGTCCAATACGGTGGCAACAAGGCGGTGCGGGGAGTCGCCGGCGGCAAATACACCGCCTTCCTGAACAACTGCTTCCGTGTGTTGCCGCGCCAAGCCTTGCACGCGCAAAGTTTGGCCTTCACCCATCCGGAAACCGGCGCATGGCTCACCTTCGAAAGCGAATTGCCCGCCGACCTGGTCGAAGTCCTCGGCAAATGGCGCAGCTACCTGAGCTGAAAGTTTCGCGCAAGGAAAAGGCCGCCCTTGTGAGTGGCGACCTCTTCTATCGAAAGGACCAGTTGTGTGCCTGATTGTGTACCAAACATAGTGCAACAAGTTGATGCAGGTTCATTTAGGAACGTACTTTTTGCACACGCCATTCACAACTCACAAGGGTGTAAGGTGTTATTTTTCAATTATTATTGTTCTTTTTTTCGAATAATTCGAGCGCGAGCGTAGCGGCTTCCCAATCTTCCATCGCTGCATTTACCGCCCGTTCAGCTTCTTCAAATTGGTAGGCCAATTCTGTTATTTTTCCCCGTTCCTCAGGGGGCGTGGCAGCGATCTGTTCATTTAAAGTAGCCACGGCTGTTTCCCGCTCGGTGATGAGGGCCTCGGCCTTCTTTACGCGATTCCGCAACGTGCGCTCCTCTTTTTCCAGCGCCTTGCGCTCTTTGTAGCTCAGGGTGGTCGCCTTTGGTTCCTCGGTTTTCTGCGTTTGCTTCAGGTGCACTTTTTTGGCATCACCCGCTTCGTAGGCCCGAATGCTCGCAGCGTGTTTTTCGTGCAAAAATTGGCGGATGTCACCGATGTATTGCTTGAGTCCGGTCGGCGTGACTTCATAGACCAAATCGGTCAAGTCAGACAAAAAATCCCGGTCGTGGCTCACCACCATCAAGGTTCCGTCATACGCCTTCAGTGCGTTTTTCAGCACCTCCTTGGATTTGATGTCCAAGTGGTTCGTCGGCTCGTCGAGGATGAGGAAGTTGTAAGGGTGCAGCAGGAGCTTGCACATGGCGAGCCGCGCCTTTTCTCCCCCGGAAAGCACCTTCACCTTCTTGTCGACATCCTCGCCGGAGAAAAGGAAGGAACCGAGCAAGCCACGCAAGTTTTTGCGGACGTCCCCCACAGCAACATCTTCAAGCGTTTCCAATACCGTGAGGTTGCCGTCGAGTTCTTCGGCTTGGTTTTGGGCGTAATAACCGATG
>CBFHPD010000177.1:0-6675 GCA_965657495.1 uncultured Flavobacteriales bacterium | reverse complement strand
AATCACCCCGTGGAGCTCTGCGGGCGCAGCATCGCGCAGCTCTTCGAAGGTGACTCCCCAAAGCACATCCGCACCGGGCCACGCTTGCTCGAGCAATTTTCTCTGAACACGGGACTTGAACAATCCCGCAACGACCTGTAACCGCATTTGCTGTTTGCTTGTGCGAAGAAGTTACGGGGCTTTTGTAAACCTACGTCTTATTTTGAAAGCAGTTCGTCTATTTGTTTTGCTTTTTCGTGGATTTCTTCCGGGTTTAGCTGGCCGCGTGCCGTCGCTTCAATCAGCCACGTGGCGATTTCCCGCGCCTCACGCATTTGCTCGACCAACCGATTGCCTTCTTGTTGGACGGAGCGCTTGCGGCGGAATTGATCGGCCGCCTCCTCCACCAAGGCCTGCAATTCCGCCTCGTTCCACGGCTTGCTGATGTACTTGTAGATCTGGCCCTTGTTGATGGCGTCGATGACCGCGTCGATGTCGGCGTGGCCGGTGAGCAGCATGCGGATGGGGTCGGGAAAATCCGACATGATGAGCTCGAAGAATTCGACGCCGCTGAGGGCAGGCATTTTTTGGTCCGAAATCACCACTTCGATGGGGTGCTCGCGCAGCATTTGTACCGCTTCCGTGGGCTCCGTGGTGACGTGCACCTTGAACACACGCCGAAAGGCCGCCCGAAACGCCGTCAGGTTGTGGGACTCATCGTCGAGGTATAAAACGTGGATCATGCCTTGAATGTTAGGGTGAATGCCGTGCCTTGGTTCACTGCGGAGGTCACCTCCACTTCGGCTTCGTGGTCAGATAGGATGCCCATCACAATGCTCAGGCCCAGTCCGGTGCCTTCGCCCACGCCCTTCGTGGTGAAGAAGGGGTCAAAGATCTGGTTGCGCACGTCTTCGGCCATCCCGATGCCATTGTCTTCGATGCGGATGACCACGCGCTTGCCTTCACTGCGGGAGCTGATGTAAATCAGGCGGTCTTCGGGGGCCAAATCCGTGCGCGCCATGGTCGCATGCGCCGCATTTGTAATCATGTTCATGAACACCTGGTTCAATCGGCCCGCTTGGCAACGGACCGAGGGCAGCTCCTCGGCCAGGTCCAAATCGATGGCCACCTCGTCCCGCAGGCTGCTCCGCAAGATGACCAAGGTGGACTCGAGCAACTCGTTCAACTGGGCGGGCGCAAAGGCGTCGCCGTCCACGCGCCCGAAGATGCGCAGGCCCTTCACGATTTCGGCCGTTCGCCCGGCCCCGTCTTCAATGCCCCGCAGCAACTGCACGATCTCCTCTTGAGTGAACGCCAAATCCAGCTCCTCCATTTTGTCCTGCAACGCCTTGACCCGCTCCCGCAATCCCTCGGTCTCCGGATCCAAGGCCAGCACCAACTTCAATACCTCCTCCACGTCGTCGAAGTCCCGCTTCAAACTCGCGCTCGAAGACGACACAAAGTTGATGGGGTTGTTCAATTCGTGCGCAATGCCCGCCGTCAGCTGACCGATTGACGCCAGTTTCTCTTGTTGCACGAGCTGCTGCTGTGCAGTGCGCAATTCGTCAAGTGCCCCTTCGAGCTCGCGGTTTGCATCCGTCAACTTCAAGGTCCGCTCCTTCACCCGGTCCTCGAGCAGCCGGTTTTGGTCCTTCACAATCCGCTCGTTTTGACGGGCCAAATGCAATTGCTTCTCCCGCGCACGCGCACTTTCCTGCTTGAGCTCATTGATGCGGCTCGCCAGCGCCAAACTCAACAACACCACCTCCACCGCATTGCCCACCGGCAGCGCAAAAAAGGTCCATTGGTTGAACGGAATGATGGCCGAATCCTTCAGGACAAACACCACCACCGCCGCAATGAAGAAGGTCCACGCGAGGAGGAAGTAACCCGCCGGGCGGAAGCCCTGACGCAAGGACAACACGGCGCCCGGAATGAGCAAGAAGATCGCGAGGGCGCAAAAGTTGATCAAGTTGTACGCCCACGTGAGCAGCCCCAACAAGATGAACAGGGTCGCCAAGCCGTAAAGCCCCAAGTACACGTACATCACCGTGTTGAGCCATGGAACGCGTTTGGGCAGATCCAAAAAATCCCGCGCAAAAATGATGGTCGCCACGCCACTGAGCACCCCAAACACGTGCACCAAACGGAGCTCGAGCCACGGCCACGCATCCACCCCCAACAACTCGGCGTAACCGTTCAACACGAGCTGCGCCCCCCCGACCGTGCTGATGTAAAACGCGTACCACAGGTAGTTCCGGTCGCCCACGCTCATGAACAGGAACAAGTTGTACAGGAGCATGACGAAGATGATGCCGAAATACGCGGCGAAGAACACGTCGCGCGTGTGGGCGTCGTCGATCACGTCCTTGTGGCCTGCGAGCCGGATGGGCAACAGCAGGGGCTTCCCGCTCTCCACCCGGAGCAGCACCTCGAAATCTGTGCACTCCGTGGCAAGCGGGATGGCGAAGGACGGGTAGGTGCCGAGCCGGCTCTCTTGGCCCGAGCGGTGGGATTCGCCGTCGCCGTAGGCCGTGATGACTTCGCCGTCGCAGATGATGAAGCAACTGAGTTCGTCAATGGTCGCGTTTTGGACCTCGAGCAAGGCACCCGCCTCCATCGAAGGGTCGAGTTGCAACCGCAGCCAATACACCTCCTCCGTGACCCCCAAGTTGGGGACGTCCACCTCGATGGGTTGCCAGCCCAGCAGGTCCACGATTTGTTCCGTGACCGACATCCGGGGCACCATCGAATCCGGCAACAGCTCCATCCGCTTGCCGATGTACTGCTGAGCGTGCGCCGAGGCAGCGGTCGCAAGGGCCGCCCAACACAACAGCCACCTGTGCAGGTGGCGGCGCGACAGCAGGCGGCCTTCCTTCATTCCAAGTGCATTTCAAATGCCAGCTTCAACTCGCCTTTGGGACCGTTGACCACGTGAACATATTCAACAGGGTCTTGCCACAATTCTTCCAGCAGGGCGCGCACCGTGGGGTCCGCGTCGTTCACGTGATCGGGGAAGGTGAAGCGGGCCAAATTCGCCCGGAGCTTGGGCGTTGGGTAGGTGAAATACCCTTCGCTCCCCACTCCCTCCTCGATGTGGAACCCGATTTTTCCCTGCATCCGCCGCGTCACCGGTGAAGTCAATGCAAACAAGTGCCGCGCATTCAACATGGGCAAGGTGGCGATGGCCGCCTGCACAAGGAACAACGCCTCCACGCCCATGCCCGCGAGCTCCAAGCTGTTCCACAGCCCGCCGATTTCGTATGCGCCTTCGGCAATGAACGGCTCGAGGAAACTCGCCAAGTTGGGGTCTTGATCCTGCACCGCTTGGTAGAGGGGAAGGTCCGCGGGTTCGTTTGCGCGGTACATCCGCGCGCCCCCGAGCACCTTGCCGGTTTGGGTAGACAAAGCCGCGATGACCATCACCTCGGGGTTGCCAATCCAATCCCGGCTGAATGTTTTCAATTCCTTGATGCCGTAAGCCGCTAAGACCGCGCGGTGTCCGTCCACGAGCTCGTGGGACCGGGCTTCGTGCATATTCGCCGGGTACACCACCACCCGGACGGCCCCCACCCGGGCGGCCTGCCGGACGCGTTCAAGAGAAGGATTCGGCGAACTGCTCATCTAAGTTGATGTAAAGCCGGACATCCGGCATGTATTGATCCAAGAATATGCGCCGGGCTGCTTGGGCTGCAAATGCGCCACCGGATGCGACCTCCGTGTAGACTTGCGGCCAAGCCAGGATTTCCCGCCCCAAAAGTGGGATGCTCTCGCGCCCCCGCTCCGAAACGCTGTCCAAATCCACGAAGGCATGTAGCGCCTCGGTGGTCCACCCTTCGCAGGCGAGGAACATCTCCATGGATTCGTCGTCGATGCGGCCGTGGAGGTAGCCCGGCTTGAGGCGGTCCGGCTGATCGTAACGCTCGACATCGAGCATCCCCCGGTCGCTGGTGTCCATGATGACCGGGATTTGGCGCGCTCGGGCGTTGATGCGCAAAGCCGCCTTGGTGGCCAAATCGTCGCACGCGTCGCAGATCAAATCCAGCCCTTCAAGGAAAGCATCCAGGTTGGCTTCTGTCACGCCTTCGGGATACACCTCGAGTTCGAGGAAGGGATCGATTTCGGCGATTTCACGGGCGGTGATGAGCCATTTGGGTTGCCCGAGTTGGTGGAGTCCGGTGCGGATGCGGTTCACGTTGGAGAGCTCCAAGGTGTCGAAGTCCGCGATCTTGATGCGGCCGGCACCGCGCTCCATGGCCACGCTCAGGGCGAAGCTTTGACCGACGGACAGGCCGACCACGCCGACGGTTTTCGTGCTGAGCAGGTCGCGCTCGATGGGGGTGATGCGGTTGTTGTTCCGGTTCGTACGGACTTCGATGAAAGCGGATTTGGGCAGCACACGCACCAGGTGCCCCCGCCAAGGATAATGCACCCACAGGCCGTAGCCCTCGCGGCCCTTCGCCTCCAACTCGCCCACCACCACCTCGGCAATGGCCTTCGGATTGCCCTTGAGTTGCGGATTGCGAACGACGGCCAATTCAGCCAACTGCGCATCCAGGGTGTCCCATTCTTCGTGAATGGTACCGGACGCACGCAGCGCCATCAAACGGGCTTGACCAGCAGCCGAATCCGGCTCGATGAATTCGGGCTGCCAAATCAGAGTTGTGAACTCGTTCATGCACGAAAGTTGGGCGATTCCCTTGTTCGTGGGACGCTCGCTTCAAGATGTTTTGAACACGGGAGCAAGGAGAAACCGGCGATGTAACCCGATGGGTGCGTGTTCCGTAATAGACGCCATGACCATTACAAACACAACGCCTACGGTGTGGATCGCGGGGGTGGATGCGCGGCAAGTGCAATCCTTTCAGGAGCGCATTGCACCGTTCGCCACCGGCCACGATTTGGATGCTTTGGACTTGCAACGGTCGCCGTTGCGGGTGGTGCACGACGTGGCGTCCCATGCGACGGCTTGGCTCGTGGTGATGCACCGCGACCGGTGTACACCGGAGTTGCTCACCTTGGCGGCTCAGTGCAGGGAAGCGAACTCGGGGTTCCGTTGCATGGTGTTGGTTCCGAGCGATGTGGACTTCGATGCAGAGCGCGCGATTTGGCCCGAAGAGAGCATTTTCTTGCCCGAAAGCGCCCTGTCCACGACCATCATCGACCGGTTGCGCTCGGAAACGCACGCCGGCCGCATTGCGAACCACCGCCGCCGCCAAATCGAGCGGCTCCGGCACCGCACCGCCTGATCAATTCGAAGCGTACACGCGCCGGTGCCCCCGGCCCAACGCATTGGCCAAATTGCGCATGGCCACCATCCCCGCTTCCGTCTCTGCCGACACTTGCTGCTTGCTCATCCGCAGCACCAACCAACCGTAGAGCGACACGCACATCATCTCAACCGGGTGCATTGCACGCACCCCGCCGTGGGCGTTCTTGTCCTCCAATTCCTTGAGGAACGGGATGGCGGCGGCATGGGCAGCTGCGTATTCGTCGTCCTTCAAAGCGCCGAGCAACAAGTCATGCAGCATGGCCAACTCCGTCAGGGCTTGGTTCGCCTCCCCCGTGTGCCCCTCCTTTTCCACGCCCTCCCGCTTCATGGCGTGGGCGTACTGGAGCAACCACTGGACTTCGGCATCGCCCTGGTCCGCGACGGTCGATTGCAGCACGGACTCATCGAATCCCGCAGCGCGCACGAGGTCCTCCACCTGCCAGAGGTACAGCACGTACTCCACGATGTGGGCCGCTTTGATCCGTTCTGCGTGGGTATCCGCCATCAAGGTTGAGCTGTTGTGTCCCGCGCGGCCTCGAGTGCTGACCGGCGCTCGTCCTTCTTCTTTTCGTGGCGCTCGTTGAGGTACGTCAAGAGGGGCTCCGTGATGTCAAACCCTTCGCCGCCATACAACACGCCTTCCCCCGAAAGGCCCCAGTTGAGGACCACGTCGATGCCGGTTTCGTCGGCGTAGGCCGCGATTTCTTCCCGGAGGGTTTGGGCGATGATGTTTTGCATCTGTTGCTCGCGGTTCGCGGCAGCCCGCTCGGCTTGGTTTTGGTACACGTTCATCTCCTTCTCGATCTGGGCCATCCGCTCGCGCGCCACATTCAGTTCATCCGCCGAAGGGTTTTGATTCTTCGCGTAATCGATGAGCTCCTGCGCCTCCTCCTGCAGCGGCTGCATCTTCGTGCTCAGCTGCGTGTTGATCTCCTCAATTTTCCGCTGGAGCAAGCGGTCCAAATCCGCAATCAACCCATACCCCTGCTGCAACGAATCGCCGTGCACGTAAGCCACCGCGGCCTTTTCGCCGCGTGCGATGGCATCGGGGGCCTTCGCCCCGCCTCCCCACGTCAACACCGCACACCAAATCAGCGCCACTGCGCCCAACGCCCAAGAAAACTGTTTCATTTGATTGAGTTCCATTCGTTTCGCATGTCCACAAACCGCAGCAGCACCTGCTCTTGCATGGTGCGCGCCCGCTGCTCGAGGGCTTCCACTCCCCCCTCCCACTCGTCCTCGGGTATCTTGTAGACTTGCTCGAAGCGGTCCGCCTCGAAGCGCAGCGCATACTTGCCGTTCCACGAGGTCACCGTGATCCGCATGATGGGATGGGGAAATTGAGCCAATTCGCGCATGGGGGTGCGGTTTTCGGCTGCGAAGATAGAACTTGCGGGCATGACTTTGTCGTGCACAGGCCCCGC
>CBFHPD010000176.1:0-15292 GCA_965657495.1 uncultured Flavobacteriales bacterium | reverse complement strand
ATGCGCGACGAGATTCCACGCAACGCCTATGACGAATACACGGTGGCGTCCTTGGAGGTGGCCAAGTGTGCCATGCGGGCGGCGGCGCCCAGTTTGGCCATGCTGTCCTACCACGACGCGATGACCGCCGCTGAGCGGTCCAACAACAAGTGGCTGCTCGCCGAAGCACTTCGCCAAAGCGCTGAATTCCAAGTGCACCAGCGGGACCACCAAGCGGCCCTAGCGAGCTACCGCCAACTCGACAGCGTGAACATGGCCATCGCCCGGGCGTATGCCGATGTGAACAACCGACCGGTCAAGCACTTCCGGCAGCACACCCTTGAGCAACCTGACCTGTTCGACCAAGCGCTGCTGCATGAGCACGCTTCCGCACCGGATTATGGGGCGTGGCCGTGGGTGGTGGCGTTGCTGGTTTTGGGGTTGCTCACCCTCTCCCTGCACAACCGCGAGATGCGGAAGAGCCTGCGTACCGAGCGCAACCGCATCATCCGGCTGCGGGCCCTGATTCCCGTCGGAAAAATGGCGCATCAGGAGCAGCCGCACACCCGGGTTGGCGGATTGGAGGCCGCCGGCGAGGCGCACTGGGCGTTTCACCCGGGGCTTGCGGACGAGAACCACCCGGAATACCAGAGCATCGCCACGTTCCTCAAGCAGCTCGATGCGGAATTGGCCTACCCCATCACGTGGGACGTTCCCGGCCATGTGAACCTGGTGGTGAATGAGGACGTCCAATCGACCCTGCGCACGTTGCTGCGGCAGTTCAAGGAATGGGGCGAGGGCATCAGCCCCATCGACGTGAAAGTGGAGCAAAACGAACTCGAATGGAAGTTCAGCGTAACCTCCGATCACACGCACACAAGCCGCGAGATGAGCAGCCTGTTCGCTGGCAAGGACGTGCAGAAATCCGGGTGGAAGGGGCTGTACGGACAACTGCAGAAACTCGCCGCCCGCGTGGTCGTTGAGCGGCTGAGCGGGAAGCGCGAACGCCTCACCATCACCCTGCCCCTCGGCCACTTGTAAGCCCGTTTACGCCTCGCCCGAGAACTGTTCGAGGAAGCGCAGGTCGTTTTCAAAAAAGGCGCGCAGGTCACCGATTTGGTAACGCAGCATGGTGATGCGCTCGATGCCCATGCCAAAGGCAAACCCGCTGTACTTCGTCGAGTCGATGCCCGAGGCCTCCAACACGGCGGGATCCACCATGCCACAGCCCAAAATCTCAAGCCAGCCCGTTCCCTTGGTGATGCGCTTGTCGACTTCCGTTTTCAGCCCCCAGTAGACGTCCACTTCGGCAGAGGGTTCGGTGAAGGGGAAGTACGAAGGGCGCAGCCGAATGCGGGTGTCGGGGCCGAAGAAGGCCTGGGCGAACTGGAGCAGCGTCTGCTTCAAGTCGGCGAAGGACACGCCCTCGTCGATGTACAGGCCTTCGATTTGGTGGAACATGCAGTGAGCGCGCGCAGAGATCGCTTCGTTGCGGAACACGCGGCCCGGCATGATGAGGCGCATGGGCGGTTCGTGCGCCTCCATTTCGCGGACTTGCACGGACGAGGTGTGCGTGCGGAGGAGCCAATCGGGCTCGCGGCCGACGAAGAACGTGTCCTGCATGTCGCGCGCCGGGTGTTCGGGCGGGAAATTCAAGCCACTGAACACGTGCCAATCGTCCTCGATTTCCGGGCCTTCGGAAACGGCAAAGCCCAACCGTTCGAAGATGCCGACGATCTCGCGGCGAACCACAGCGAGCGGGTGGTGCGTGCCCACCGGGATCCCGCCCGCGGGCCGGGAGGCATCGCCCCAAGCCGGCAGTTCAACGGCGGAACCTGCTGCCGAGGCGGCGGCGACCCGCTCTTCGATGAGGGTCTTGAGGGCGTTGAGGGCTTGGCCGACCTCGCGCTTTTGGGGTCCGGGGACGTCCTTGAATTGCGCGAGGAGGTCTTTCATTTGGCCTTTGCGGCCCAACCACGCCACGCGGAAGGCCTCAACCGCCTCGGGGGTCTCCAATGCCGCCGCTTCCACCTCGGAGCGCAGGGCGTTCAATTGATCGATCATCAGTTCAGCATCTTTACGCTCATCACCACATCCTCCACCGGGCGATCGCCGGGCCGCGTAGGCTGTGCAGCGATGCTGTCGATGATGTTCAGGCCGTCGATGACGTAACCGAACACGGTGTACTCCATGTCGAGGAAGGGCGTGCCGCCGAGCGAGTCGTAGCGGGCGATGGCTTCGTCGGAGTACTTGAAGTTCAGGCCAGGGTTCTTGCGGTTGATGGTCGCCTCGAAGTTCAGCAGCTGGGAAGCCGAAGTGCGCTTGCCCTGCACGATGTAGAACTGGCTGCCGCTCGAAGCGCGGTTCGGGTTGACGGCGTCGCCTTGGCGCGCGGCCGCTAAGGCGCCTTTGAAATGCAGGTGGTCCGGGTGGAATTCGCCGGGGACCGTGTATCCGGGGCCACCGTTGCCGAGGCGGGTCGTGGGAGCGGCACCGCGGCTGTTGGGGTCACCGCCTTGCACCATGAAGCTGCTGATGACGCGGTGGAACAGCAGGCTGTCGTAAAAACCTTCCGTGGCGAGCTTCGCGAAGTTGTCGCGGTGCTGCGGGGTGGAATCTGAAAGCTGGACGATCATGTCGCCGAAGCGGGTCGAGATTTGGGCCAAACGCGGGCCACCTTCCACCGCCAACACCCCCGCAGGCGAGGACGGACGCGAACATTGCGAGGCAGAAAGCAGCACCAAGGCGAGGCCGGTGCAACCCAAGAGCGTCAAAGAGCGTTTCAAATTCATCATTTTATCGGATATTTGGACCGGAGTCAGTCTGCAAAAATAGAATCGGATATGCGAAAGAACCACACATATGCCCTGCTCGTTGCCTTGATCGGCACCATCGGCTTGACCGGATGCTACGAAGTTGAGGAAACGATCGCCAATGTGATCGTGTTGAACGAGCTCGGTGCGCCGGTTCAGGGTGCGACCGTGCGGTTGTACGCCTTCGGTTCAGTGGACCAGGATTTTGTAGGGGAACCACGGTTCGACACCACAGCGGTTTCCAACGCGGCCGGCATGGTGACCTTCAACTTCTCCGACTATTATGTGGCCGGCCAGGCGGGGTTCGCGGTGTTGGACATCGAAGCGAGCAAGGCGGCGCTTTACGGAACTGGACTCATCAAAATCGAGGAGCAAACGCTCAGCGAAGCCACGGTCTTCCTCGAGTGACCCACTTGCCAAGCGGCTGAAAAAACGGGCTGCCCGCGGGGTGGCCCGTTTTTTTTTGCGGTTTGTGGCGGTTGTGGCGGTGTGGACCTGTTCGGGCCTGAGGAGTTACGCCCCTTCCTTTTCCCCGTCGATCCACGCTTGGAAATAATCCACGAGGGCGCGGCGCATCATGGTCTCTTGCTCCTCGCGCGTGGTGGCGGTGATTTCCTGGATTTGGCGAAAGTGCGGCCAGCCCTCCTCATCGGTTCCCAGCTCCTCGTAGTAGCCAAACGGAATCAGCAAGGTGCAAATGCCCACGTGCATGATGTCCACCTTCGTGTCCTTCTTGAAGCGGCCATACCCCTGGCCGCACTCCTGCAATCCGACAGCGAAGATCATCGAAGTGAGGTCCGGCTGCTCGCCGAACCGCTCCTCCATCAACTTCAGGAGGACCTGCCAATCCCGTTCAAATGCGTAATCCATGGCTCGCCGTGTATGAAAAGACCCGAAGCGCAGGCTCCGGGTCTTGATTCAGGTGTCGGGATGACTGGACTTGAACCAGCGACCACACGTCCCCCAGACGCGTACTCTACCAACTGAGCTACATCCCGATGCTCGGTCGTCGGAGGCGCAGGTCCTCCGATTTGGGACGGCGAAGTTAATCCAATTTTCTTGAATCGGTGCGTTTTTTTGCGACCACAAACTCCACCGCGCGAATCCCGGCCGTCCTGCTACCTTTGCAGACCACATTGCGGAACCCATGAACATTTCATATCGCTGGCTGAAGGAGGTGATGCACGTCGATCTCCCGGCCGATCAAGTCGCTGCTGTGTTGACTGCCACGGGGTTGGAAGTTGAAGGCGTGGAGGAGGTAGAGGACGTGCCGGGCGGATTGCGCGGCCTCGTGGTAGGCCAAATCCTGTCCGCCGAGCGCCACCCCGACGCCGACCGCCTCCAAGTCTGCCAAGTGGATGTCGGCGGCGACGCCCCGCTCGGCATCGTCTGCGGGGCCGCCAATGCGCGCGCCGGACTCACGGTCGTCGTGGCCACCGTCGGCGCGACCCTCCACCCCATCGAAGGCGATCCGTTCACCATCAAGAAGGGGAAGATCCGGGGCCAAGTGTCCATGGGCATGATCTGCGCCGAGGACGAGATCGGCGTGGGCACGTCGCACGACGGCATCATCGAACTGGCGAGCGACTGGGCACCGGGCACGCCGGCCGCGGAGGTGTATGGGGTGGGGAGTGACCACGTGTTCACCATCGGGTTGACCCCGAACCGAACGGACGGCATGAGCCACTTCGGGGTGGCACGGGACTTGCGCGCCGGGTTGTTGCACGGTACCGTGGAGGGGATCTCGGCGGAGGGTTTGGCCTTGCAGGCACCGGCTGGACTGGCCTTGGAGGCGGCCGAGGCGCACAAGAACGTGGCGTTGACGGTGGAGGCGCCGGATGGGGCGCCGCGCTACCTCGGGCTCGTCATCGAAGGGGTGCAAGTCGGCGATGCTCCGAAGGAAGTGCGCCAGCGGCTCGAGGCCATCGGGGTGGGCAGCATCAACAACGTGGTGGACGCCACGAATTGGGTGCTGCACGAGTTGGGCACGCCACTGCATGCCTTTGATTTGGACCAAATGCGCGGGGCGCAAGTCGTGGTGCGGCGCGCCCGAGCCGGCGAACAGCTCACCACCCTCGACGGGGTGGAGCGCGCCCTCGACCCGGCCGACCTCGTCATCGCCGATGCCGAAGGCGCGCGGTGCTTGGCCGGGGTGTTTGGGGGGGCGGACAGCGGGGTGTCGGAATCGACGACGCGGGTATTCCTCGAGTCGGCCTGGTTCGAACCGGTCAGCGTGCGGAAGACCGCCAAGCGGCACGGGCTTTCAACGGACGCGTCGTTCCGCTTCGAGCGGGGCGTGGACCCGGCGGCGACCCACCGCGCCATGGAACGGGCGGCGGCGCTGATTTGCGCATGGACCGGCGGCCACGTGGTGGGCGGCTATGTGCACGCAGAAGGCGATGGGCTGCCAGGCGACGCCGAAGTGGTGCTCGAATGGGCGGCGCTCGACCGCTTGATCGGGGTGGCGATTGAACGGGATCGGGTGCGATCGATTTTGGCCTCCCTCGACATCGCAATCGAAGCGGAAACCGACACGGCCCTGACGCTGCACGTGCCCGCTTACCGCTCAGACGTACAGCGCCCGGCCGACGTCATCGAAGAAATCCTGCGCATCCACGGGTTCGACCACGTGCCGTTGCCGAAGCGCATGTCGAGCACCGCTGAAATCAGCCGGGACATCGATCGGGAACAACCGCGCAACCGCATCGCGCACACCCTCGTGAGCCGCGGGTTCCATGAGGTGATGAACAACTCCCTGACCCGCAAGGCGTACGCGGAGCAACTGCACGAAGCCACTGCCGACCCCGCCTTGCTCGCGAGTGAGGCGATTGAGATCCTCAACCCGCTCAGCCAGGATTTGGGGGTCATGCGGCAAACGCTGCTGCTGCAGGGGCTCGAGAACATCGCGCGCAACCGGAATGTGCAACGGAAGGACATGCGTTTGTTCGAATTGGGGCGGACGTATGTGCAGCGGGAGGGCTTTGAGGAGACGGAATGGTTGGCCCTGTGGGTGGTCGGTCGGCAAGCGCCGGAGGGCTGGAACAACGGCAAGGAGGACGCCGATTTCTTCGCCATGCGCGCGGAGTTGGAGGCGGTATTTGCTGCGCTCGGCGTGAAGGAAGCACTGACGATGGAGCGGGGCACGGAAGGGCTGTTGGTCGGTGGGGTGCATTGGACCTTGAATGGCCAAACCATCGCCCGGGCCGGCGCGCTGCACCCCGCCGCCCTCGCGGCCACGGACGTGGACGCCCCGGTCTACGCCGCCGAAGTGCAGCTCGAGCCGGTCATGCGCTGGATGGCGAAGCGGCGGATCAAAGCGCAGGAGTTGCCGAAGTTCCCGGCGGTGCGGCGGGATTTGGCCTTTGTCATCGATGAGCAAGTGGCGTTCAGCGACCTCGAAGCCATCGCCCGGAAAACCGAGCGCAAACTCCTGCGGGACGTGCAGTTGTTCGACGTCTACGAAGGCGACAAATTGCCCGCGGGCAAGCTGAGTTACGCCATCTCCTTGCGGTTGCAAGACCCGAATAAAACCTTGACCGACAAGCAGATCGACAAGGCGGTCGACCGCATTCGCCAAGCCATTGAACAAGCCACCGGCGCGCAACTCCGCTAAGTTTTGAGCAAGCCCTTTCACGAGCCCCCCATCCAAAGCCGCCACCTCGGTTACGGACTCGCCCTGCCTTGGGTCACCGCTGGCGTGACGCGGTTCCACCGCACGGTGGCGGCCGACGGCCTCGAACACCTGCCCGAAGTAGGAACGCCGACCATCATCGTGTCGAACCACCAAAACGGCCTGATGGATCCGCTGGTGCTGTGCACGTTGATGCCGCGGCACCAAATCCACTGGCTGACCCGGTCCGACATCTTCTACAACCCGGTGGTGCGTTTTTTCCTGTTCAGCTTCAACATGCTCCCCATTTTCCGGCGGCGCGACCGGCTGGCGGACATCGGGGAACGGAACCAACGCATCTTTGAAATCTGCGTGGAACGGCTGAATCTCGGGGCGGTCGTCGGCCTGTTTCCGGAGGGAAATCACAACGGCGAGCGGTCCCTTCGGCCGCTGAAGCGCGGGGTGATTGACATGTTGAATTTGGCCCAAACCACCCACGACCACCTCGCCGAAAACACCGTCCTACTGCCCGTCGGCCTCGACTACGAAGACTACGGGACGCTGCGGCGCCGGCTGCGCTACCGCATCGGCGCGCCCATCGATTGGAAGTCGCTCCGCGACCCGGAAAGCGGAGAACTCCCCGCCAACAGCACGAGCCGCGCAATTTCGGCAGCCCTCAAATCCCTCATGGTCGACGTGCAGCCCGCGAAAAACTACCGGAGCCTCCTGCCCTACGTGCAGGCCCTGCGCACCCCTGAGGTCGGCCCGGAGCAATGGCCGGACGTGCGGAGCCGCATCGACCGGCTGGCGGAACTCCCCGCCGCATCCCTGGAACAGATCGAAGCCGCGTGGTCCGCGGCCGAAGAAGCGGGCGTCGGCACGGAAGTGCGTCCCGAGGACCTGGGCCTCACCGCGGAGGCGGCCCGCCGCGGAGGCCACTGGACCGCCCTCCTCGCCCCCATCGTCCTCGCCCTGAACATCTTCAACGCGGGCCTATCCGCCCTCCTGCAAGCCCAAGCCCGCAAACGCGTGAAGGACGTCTGCTTTGTGAGCACCTTCAAAACCGCCGCGGGCATGGCCGCCTACCCCATCCTGTGGGTCCTCGTCGCCGGCACCGTGGCGGGGCTCGCGCCGGCAGCGGCGCTGGGAGGCGGGTGGACATTTGCCTTCCTCGTGGCGGGACAAGCCATTGCGAGCCGCATGGGGGTTTGGTGGTGGGGGCACCGATTGGACGCGCGCGGGCGGCGGGCGGCGTCGAAATTTTGGGCCGATGGGGAGCGGGCCCGGATTTGGACTGAATACGTGAACACCATCGAAAACGCAAGCGCATGAGTCAAGCAGGCTACCGCATCCAAGGCATGCAGCACATCGGCATCGCCATCACCGACATGGACCGGACCCTGAAGCTGTATCGGCAGCTCTTCGGGATGAACATTCCGTTTTTTGATAGCGTGCAAGCGGCGCCCCTGATGGACAGCCACACGCGCGGGGAAACCATCACCAAGCGCGCCTCAATGGTCATGAACCTGCAAGGTGGATGCGCTTTTGAAGTGCTCCGGCCGACCTCGTTCGAACCGAAGCCCGCCGGGTGGACCATTGCGCAAGGCGACCTCGGCTTGACCACGGTCCAGATGAAAACGCCGGACATCCGCAAGATGCATGCCCACGCGCAAAGCATCGGTGGCATCACCGTCGATGCGGAATTGACGCGCACGCCTTGGGGGGCGGAGACGTTTTACTTGCGGGATTTCGATGACACGTTGTTCCAGGTGCTCGAGGCGAGCGACTGGTTCGAGCGGCCGAAGCACCCGTCGGGCGGCGTCATGGGATGCACCGTGGGGGTGAGCAGCATCGACCGCGCCATGAAGTTGTACGGGGAGTTGATGGGGTACGAAGTGGTGCTCTTCGATGAGACCGGGATGTTTGAAGATTGGAAGCACCTGCCGGGTGGGGGCGAGCGGTACCGCCGGGTGCGGTTGACGCAGGCCAATCCGGGAGCCGGTGGGTTTGGGCCGGTGACGGGGCAGACTTACATCGAGCTCGTGGAAGCGCAAGACCGCAAGGGGCGCTTCATTTTCGAAGACCGGATTTGGTGCGACACCGGGATTGCGCACTTGGGCTTCGATGTGCGGGGGATGCAAGCGCTCGGCGCGGCCCTCGACGAGGAGGGCTTCGGGTTCCGATGCGATTCGAACGACGCCATCGGCATGGGGGAAACGAAGGTGCACTGCACCTACATCGATGATCCGGACGAATGCTGGCTCGAGCTGATCGAGGTGCACAAGGTGCCAATTGTAGAAAAGTGGGGCCTGTTTTTGGACGTGAAAAAGCGCGACCCGGATGGCCCGCTGCCCAAGTGGATGCTCAAGGCCCTGCGCTTCAGCCGCATCAAGGATTGACGCCGAGCGTGACAAAACCCTCATGTTCGCTTTACATTGCGTAAACCCTGAAGTCACGAAATTCGCAACAAACCGAGACCCATGGCGCAGCACACCATCCTCCTTGTAGACGACGAACCGGACATCCTGGACATCCTGTCGTACAACTTGGAAAAAGAGGGGTTCATCGTCCACGCGGCGTCAAACGGCCGGGAAGGCGTGGAATTGGCTCGAAAAATGCTGCCCGACTTGATTTTGCTCGACGTGATGATGCCGGAGATGGATGGCATGGAGACCTGCGTCCAAATCCGGGAAGAGCCCCAGTTGAAGGACACCATCATCGCCTTCCTCACGGCGCGGGGCGAGGATTACAGCCAAATCGCCGGGTTCGATGCCGGCGCGGACGATTACATCATGAAACCGGTCAAACCGCGCGTCCTCGTCAGCCGCATCAAAGCGCTGCTGCGCCGCGGCGAAGGCAAGGCCGCCGAATCAAGCGGCGATTCGGGCATTGTCATCGACCGCGAGCGGTACGTGGTGTTGCGCGACGGCAAAGAATTGACCCTTCCGAAGAAGGAGTTTGAACTGCTGAGCCTCCTTTCGTCGCAGCCAGGACGGGTGTTCACACGGGAAGTGATCCTGTCGAGCGTTTGGGGCAACGACGTGGTTGTGGGCGACCGCACCATCGACGTGCACATCCGGAAGTTGCGGGAAAAACTCGGCGATAAGCGATTCAAAACCGTCAAAGGAGTCGGATACAAATTCGAGCCCTGATGGGAGGAGGTGGACGGCGGCGATCCCCGGCCATGGTGGCGGTTTGGACCGGCGTTTCGGCGGCGGTGGCGGCCGCCGGCATCCTCGCGGTGGCCATGGGACTGGTGGGCATGCCCTTTGATGCGTGGCTCGTGGCACTCGCTTGGTCGGTCGGCATCGGCGTCCTGGTCGCGGGGCTGAACGCCTGGATTTTCCACCTGCTCATTTTTCGTCCGCTGAAGGACACCTTGCAAGCCATCGACCGCATGCAGCCGGTTAAGGGGCGCGGAAACGGGTTGCACATGGGGGACGACTGGCCCGGCACGCTGCGGAGTTTGGCCAAAACCTGGTCGAACGTGCAGAGCTCAGAAGTCAGCAAATGGAAGCAAATCGGGGACTTCCGAAAGGAGTTCATCGGCAACCTCGCCCACGAACTGCGCACCCCGGTGCAGAGCATTCAAGGCGCCGTGTACACCCTGCACGAAGGCGCCATCGACGACCCGGAGTTCGCCCGCAAATTCCTCTTCAAAGCCGTGCGCAACATCGACCGGATGACGGGCCTCATCGACGACCTCGACGCCATCTCCAAGATCGAGAGCAGCGTACTGGAATTGAAGATGGAGCGGTTTGATTTGGTCGCCCTCGCCGATGAGATCATCGACACGCTCGACCCCAAGGCCAAGCGTTCTGCCATCGCCCTCAAGCTGGAAACCGACGAAGCGCGCCAACTCTTCGCCCTCGGAGACGAAAAGCGGATCGGGCAGGTCCTCACGAACCTCATCGGCAACTCCATTTCGTACGGAAACCCACAGGGCACCACCGCGGTGCGCATCACCGACGGGGACACCCACCTCACCGTGGAAGTCGAGGACGACGGCATCGGCATTCCAGAAGCGAGCTTGCCCCGTATTTTCGAGCGGTTCTACCGGGTGGATGCCAGCCGCTCCCGCGCAGCCGGGGGCTCCGGGCTCGGCCTCGCCATTGTGAAGCACATCGTGGAAGCGCACGGCGGCAACATCGAAGTGCAGTCTGAAGTGGATCGCGGGACCACCTTCAAGTTCAAGCTGAAAAAGCCCTGATCAGCCCGCCTGCATCATGCCGGTTTGGGCTGCGTTGACAAAGGGGTTGTGGCGTTTTTCGTGGCCGATGGTGGTGGAGGGACCGTGGCCGCAATGCACCGCCATGGTGTCGGGCAGGTCGAACAGCTCCTGCTCAATGGAGGCGCAAAGGGTGGCCGCATCGCCGCCGGGCAAGTCCGTGCGCCCCACGCTTTCGCGGAACAGCACGTCCCCGGCAACGACCCAACCGTCTGCGTGGGAGACGAACACCACGTGCCCCGGGGCGTGGCCCGGGGCGAAGCGCACCTCAATGGGCGCGCCGCACCAGTCGATGGCCTGCCGCCCGTTCCACCCGTGGGCAGTGGGCTCCGGCAAGTCAGCGATTTCAAACCCGTACACCCGGCCCGCGAGGGGCGCTTGCTTGTACGTTGGCAGGTCCGCTGACGCGAGCTGCGGCGCGCAACCGTGGCGCTCGGCGATGTACGCCGCACCGGCCACGTGGTCGAGGTGGGCGTGCGTGAGGTAGCAGGCCACCAGTTCCACCCCGGCCGCCGCCAAGTCCTGTTCGAACCGCGCCTGCTCCTCCCGCGAGGACATCCCGGGATCCACCACCACTCCGCGCCCATCGCTCCCGTAAGCCACCCACGTGTTCTCCTGAAACGGCCCAAACGTCCAATGCATCAATTCCATCCGCCAAATTTCGCAAGCATCGGCCTCCCGCCGGCTGCCGTTTTGTAATTTTCGGGGAATTCCATGAACGCCCGCGTCCTTCTCCTGCTTCGAACGACCTTGCTTGCCGCCGCGTGCGCGCTGAGCGGGGTGGCGACTTCCCAGTTTTACGACGGGACGAATGTGACGTTTGGCAAGAACCGCGTGCAGTACCAGGATTTCTTCTGGATGCACCACCCGATGGAGACCTTCGATGTGTACTTCTATCCGGGCGGCCAGGATTTGGCGCAGCAGGTAGGCCAAATCCTGCCCGCCGCGCGCAAACGCATCGAGCAGCTGTTCGACCGCACGCTCGAAGGCCCCATTCAAGTCGTCGTCTACACCGACCACCAGGCGTTCCGGCAATCGAACATCGGCGGCCAAATCGCGGACGACAACAACATCGGCGGCACGGCCACCCTCATCGGATCCAAGCTCTTCGTCTACAGTTCCGGCGACGCCCTCGCCCTTGAAGCTGACCTCCGCGAAGGGCTCGCGCGGCTCCTGTTCAACCAAATCCTCTACGGAGGCGGTTGGCAAGATGCGGTCCGCAACAACACGCTCATCACCTTCCCCGAGTGGTTCACCGAAGGGCTGTACCACTACGCCGCGCGCCCGTGGGATGCCGCGACGGCGGCCCGGATGGCCGACCACGCGCGGACCGGCGCATTCGAGCGCATCGAACTCAGCGGCACCTTGCCCGCCGAAGAACTCGGGCACGGTGTGTGGAAATACGTGGTGGACATCTTCGGCGAGCCGGTGGTGGCGAACATCCTCTACATGGCACGGGTGAGCAAGACGATGGAAGGCGGCTTCCAGTTTGCGACCGGCTTGGGGTTGGACGAACTGCTCGCCGAAGTCACGCGGTACCACGCCCGGTCCGCTGAGGCGCTCGCCGAAGTCCTGCCGCCGGTGGACACCCGCCCCGCCCGCCGCTTCGCCCGCCGCGACGCCGGCGAACTCCCGCTCCGGCTCCGGCTCGACCGCCACCTCATCGCCTGGTCGCTCTCCCCCGACGGTACCCGGTGGGCCGTCGCCACCGAGGAGCGCTCCCAGATCCGCGTGGAGGTCATCGACGCCCTGACCGGCGAGCGCACCCGCATCGGCAAGCACGGCCACCGCATTGACCGGTCGACGAGCGGCCTCTTCCCGGTCTTCGCCTGGCACCCGAACGGCCAAATCCTCGCCTACACGCTGGAGTCGAAAGGCCAGGTCCAGCTGGTAACAGCGGATTTGGAGCGGGGGGAGCAAGCGGTGCGGGATTTGGCAGGGCTCGACGGCGTGTTGTCCATGGACTTTGCACCGGACGGGAGGCGCCTGGTGTTCAGCGCGCTGAGCCGCGGGGCATCGGACCTGTACCTGTATCAGCTGCTCGGGAACACGCACCGGCCCCTTTGGCGGGATGGGTACGACGACTTGGACGCTCGGTTCACGCGGGACGGGGAGGGCGTGGTGTTCGTGTCGAATCGGCCGGAGGCGCAGCCGGGAGAAGCGGAGGACTTCGCGCCGGTGGGAACGTTGCGGGATGTGTTTGAGGTGCGCTTGGGCGACGAGCCGGAGTGGATGCAGCACACGGCCACGCCCGGGGTGGATGAGCGGCATCCGGAAGCGCTCGAGGGGGGACGGGTGACGTTTTTGGCGGAGCATGGGACGCAGGAGCAGGACCGGGTTTTGGCCTGGCGCGACAGCGTGGTGGAATCCATTGACACGGCGGTGCATTACCGGTTTTTTACCCAAACCCAGCTCCTCGAATCCCTGCATGCGCCAGTGCTCGGCTACACCCTGCTGCCCGGCGATGCCGGTGTCCTATACGCCCAAGCCCACATGGGGCACCCGTACCTCCGGCCGGGCGGGGCAAACGGCGAGCGGCAGCGCACTGCGCGGACAGGCGGTGCGGCGTCGGCGGGGTGGGAACAGGACTGGGACTGGGAGCCCGGGGTGGGCGAAGTGGATTACCGCGATTACGTGTTTGGGGCACTTGGGCAGCCGAAGGATCCGGGCGAACCGGCCGATGCAGCCGCGCCAGCGGACAGCACCCCGGCACCGGCCGCCCCCCCGATGCCCAAGGCCAGCAACTACCGCCTGAATTACGCCATCGAGTCCATCACCTCGCAACTTGACAACACCTTCAGCTCGGCCTTTTACCAACCTTACGAAGGCGCGGTGTCGGCGCAACCGGGCCTCGGCGGCCTGACGCGGGTCAGCATGAGCGACCTGTTCGAAGACCGGCGGTTCGTGGCGGGTTTCCGCATTTCGGGGAACTTGGGGAACAGCCAGTACGCCTTTTCGTACTCGGATTTGTCCCGGCGGCTGGACCGAACGGTGAGCTTGTCGCGTCAGGGGCAACAACGGATTTCGACCGACGGGCGCTCCTTGGTAGAGATCCACATCCACGCGCTACGGTACCAGCTTTCCTACCCCATCGACGAGGTGCGCAGCGTGCGTTTCACCGGGGTGTATCGGCTGGATCGATCGGCGTATTTGACCATTGACGCCTACAATTTGGGCTTGCCAAATGAACTGACGAGCCAAATCGGCGGCGTCCTCAGTTACGTGCATGACGCCACGCGCGAGCGTGACCTCAACCTGCGCGACGGCACGCGGTACAAGTTTTGGGCGGAGTACTATGTGGACACGGACAGCGAGGCCGCCACCTTCGGCACCCTCGGGTTCGATTTCCGCCACTACCAGCCCATTTACCGGGACTTCCTGTTCGCATTCCGGGCGGCCGGCGACTGGTCCATCGGCCGGGACCGCCTGCTGCACCTGCTCGGTGGGGTGGACAACGTGCTGTCCTTGACCGCCGACTCCGGCACCCCCATCGACCCGGACGTCAGCTACGCCTACCAAACCCGCATCACCCCGCTCCGCGGATTCCGCACCAACGCCCGCAACGGCTCCAACCTCGCCCTGATCAACGCGGAACTGCGCCTCCCTTTGGTCACCACATTCACGCGCCGACCCATTGCCACGGACTTCTTGCGGCACCTGCAGGCGGTGGGCTTCCTCGACTGCGGTTCCGCTTGGAACGGCGTCCACCCCTACGCCGACGAGAACGGCTTCAACTTCCAAACCGTGGAAGCGAACCCCATCACCGTCACCATCGACAACAACCACGAACCCGTCCTCCTCGCGATGGGCTTCGGGGTGCGCACCCGCCTTGCGGGGTACTGGATGCGGGCGGACTGGGGCTGGGGCGTCGACGACGGGCGTTGGCAGCAGCGCGTTTTCAACTTCTCATTCAGTTTGGACTTTTAACCCCTTCAGCGCATGGACCTCACCACCCTCCTCATCTTGCTCGGCATCGGCCTGCTGGCCGGCGTTGTCAGCGGCTTCGTGGGCATCGGCGGCGGCATGATCATCGTTCCTGCGCTCGTCTACTTCCTCGGCATGAGCCAGCACATGGCCCAAGGCACCTCGCTCGCCATGATGTTGCCCCCCATCGGCATCCTCGCCGTGCTCAGCTACGCCCAAGCGGGCGAATGGAATTGGAAATACGCCGCCATCCTCGCGGCCACCTTCATCATCGGCGCGCACTTCGGCAGCAAGTGGACCCTGCGCCTCTCGCCCACCGTCGTCAAGTTCGTCTTCGCCCTCTTCATGCTCTACGCCGCGGGCCGCATGGGCTGGAAAGCGGGCGTGGAACTGTTTGGCAAGTGAGGAATCAGTTGGCGTACTCGCTGAGGAATTTGATGCGGGCCAAACGCAGTTCCTCCTCCGTGTAAACGTCCCCAAACTCTTCCACCACGGCGTCCGTGCCCGCGTCCTCGCTTTCGCGGAAGAAATCGAACAGCTCTTCGATGCCGTCCTCCCCGAGCAGATCGTCGAGGATGTAATCGAGGTTCACCTTGGTTCCCGCAGCTACGATGCTTTCGAGTTCGGCAATGAGGTCGCCCTCGGACATGGACAGTTCCCGCGCCAAGTCGTCGAGCTCGATTTGACGATCAATGCGCTGGATGATGTGCACCTTGGAGTTGCCCCGGGTTTGGGTTG
>CBFHPD010000175.1:0-6366 GCA_965657495.1 uncultured Flavobacteriales bacterium | reverse complement strand
CTTCGACCTCCTGCTCGCTCGGCTCCTCCACGGCCCGCACCCCCGCCGCCAGCCGCTCCGCATACCCCACGACGGCACCCCGGTCCACCCGCCACAACTTCACCAGCTCCATCAACGCCGCCTCCCACTGCTCCCGCGGCACATACGTCGCGCCCCAAACCGGCCGCCCATCCGGCAAACACACCGCGTTCAACGGCCACCCCCCTTGCCGTGTCATCAACTGCACGGCCGTCATGTACGCGGCATCCACCTCGGGCCGCTCCTCGCGGTCCACCTTGATGTTCACGAAATGCGCGTTCATCACGTCCGCCGCCCCCTCGTCCTCGAAGACCTCCTGCTCCATGACGTGGCACCAGTGGCACGCGCTGTACCCCACGCTCACCAGCACGAGGCACCCCCGCGCCCGCGCTTCCTCCCACGCCGCCTCCCCCCACGCCTTCCAATGCACCGGATTCCCCGCGTGCTGCCGCAGGTACGCACTCGCTTCGTGGCTGAGTTCATTCATTCGAGCGAATTTACACCGACCTTCGCGCCATGCGCCCTCCCCGTTGGAAATTCGCGGTCGTCGTCTGGTTGGCGATTTACCCGCTTGTCACCCTGTTCTTCGGTTTGTTCGGAGGCCAAATCATGGCCATCCACCCGCTGCCGCTCCGCACCCTCGTCATCACGCTCGTGCTGGTGCCGCTGATGGTCTTCGTCCTGATTCCCTTGCTGCAGCGCGTGCTGGGCAAGTGGCTGCACAAGTGAGCTCAGCCGAGCGCCATCGGCACCTCCATCAACAAGATTTCGGCCCCGTCGGTGCGCGCTTCCAGGTCGAGTTCCTGCACCGACCAAATCCCCATGCCGTCCCGCGGCCCGAGCGCCTCGCCGTTCATCGTCCACTCGCCCGAGAGCACGAAAGCGTAGACCCCGTGCGTGTCCGGACGCTGCAACGGGTGCTTGACCCGGTGCCCCTTGTCGAAGGCCCCCATGTGCCACCACGCGTCCTGGTGCACCCACACCCCGTCGTCGTCCGGGCTCGGTGACAGCACCTGCTGCAACCGGTTGTGCCGGGCGGTGGGGTCGAGTTGGAGCTGGTCGTAGCGCGGCTTGACGTCGCGTGTCTTGGGGAACATCCAGATTTGCAGGAACTTGACCGGCTGGTCGGCGTTGCGGTTGAACTCGCTGTGCGTGATGCCCGTCCCTGCGCTCATCACCTGGATTTCGCCGTTGCGGATGACCGCCACGTTGCCCATGCTGTCCTTGTGCTCAAGGTCGCCGGAGAGCGGAATGCTCACGATCTCCATGTTGTCGTGCGGGTGGGTCCCGAAGCCGCGCCCGGGCTCGACGTGGTCGTCGTTCAAGACGCGCAGCGCTCCGAAGTGCATCCGTTCGGGGTGGTAGTAGTTCGCAAAACTGAAGGTGTGGCGGCTGTCGAGCCAGCCGTGGTTCGCTACGCCGCGGGTCTCCGCCCGGTGCAGCACGCGGTTTTCACTCATGTCGTTGTCGTTGGGAAGGTGATTGAACCCCATGGGTTCGAGCGGCTTCAGCTCGTCGATGCGGTTTTCATGGGCCAAACCCCGGCCCGCCACCAACACCCCCGTGCCCAGCAGCCCCTTCCGGATGAAGTCCTTGCGTTCCATGCCTCTAAAGGTACGGCTGGCAGCGGTTTGGCTCCAAATAATTGTACCTACATCAATCAGCCCCTTCGCGCAGCCGCCCCACCGCTTCCTCCACCGCTGCCTTGAAGCCTGCATCGCCGAGAACCTCCACGCTCCCATCCTGCACAAACGGCAGCACGAACCGCACCGCCGGCCGGTAGTCCGCCACCACCACATCCAACGCCATCCGTTGCCGGTTCGCCACCGGAACCAAATGCGGCGCCACCAGCGGCACCTCGGCCTTTAAAAACAGGGCTACCTGCAGCGACAACTCCACCTGCACCCGCCGCACCGCCTCGTTCAAATCGAGCGCAAAACCAAACACGTCCGGAGCATGCACCTCATGTAAATCCACCCACGACACCGGCTCCTCGAGCACCTCCACGTCGGCAATGCGGTCCAGCCGGTAATACTTGTTCCGTTTTGTAGCGACCTCGAAGGCGGAAATGAAGGTGTGCCCCCCGATGAACTCCACCGGCTCCACCTCGCGGTTGCTGACCGTGTTGCTGTTGGCGGATTGGTAGCCCTTGAGCAGCACGCGCTTGCCCGTTTGCATGGCGTCTGCGATGCGGCCCAAAACCCGGGCGCGCCCCGCCTCGGCGATGGCGCTGGCCACCTCCTGCTGCGGCTCGAACAGGTCGAGCTTGTGCGCGATTTGGCCCACCCGCTCGTCCCCCGGAAACGCCGCATGCAGCGCCGTGTGGATCATCACCGCCTCCTCCCGCGTGAACACATCGCGGAGCTCCTCCCCTGCAATGAACACGCCGCCCTCCTCGTCCTTCATCACCGTGAACCCGACCTCCTCGAGCATCTTCAAGTAGCGGTACACCGAACGTTCGCCCGACTCGAGGGTCGCCGCCAAATCGGCCATGGTCAGGTGCCGATCCGACCTGAGGAGGCGGATCAGTTGCAACAGGCGGTGCAACCGATTTTGATTGAAATCCCCTTTCGCGCCCGCGCTCGTCCTTGCCATATGGATTCAAATAAAATGAAGTGAATGGGTGCAAAACTAAACGATTCACTGAAAGATTCGTTTTTCAATTCTCATGCGCTAATTTCGAGTGACAAAACAAGACCATGGGGAAGTGCATGTATTGTGGTGAAAAAGCCGGTTGGTTCCGTTCCGCCCACCCGGCCTGCGAGGCAGCCAATGAAGCGGTCCGAGAAGATTTGCCCGCCGCGTTGCTCGACGCCTTCAAAGACAACGGCGAGGCGCAGACCTTCTTAGACGGTTTGCCCACGTTGACCGAACCGGCCTACTTGAAACCAAATGAAATCGAGGAACTGCTTGCCGATGGCATGGACCGGATCTTGGACGATGCCCTGGATGACGACGTGCTCTCCGCTGATGAAGAGGACCTCATTTCGGAGTGGGTGCACACCCTGAGCGCCACCTACCCCGGGCTGAAGCAATCCGACGCCGTGGAGCGGCTGGTCAAAGCGGCCATCGTCCGCAACCTCCAAGCGGGCGAACCGGTGGCGGGACGGTTCAGCACGGAAGGATTGCCTTTCTTATTTCAGAAATCGGAGGAATTGGTTTGGACCTTTAGCCCCGCTCAGTTTTATCAAAACACCACCCGAACAGAATACGTAGGCGGCAGCCACGGGGTGAGCGTGCGGCTGGCGAAGGGCGTGTACTACCGCACCGGTTCGTTCCGCGGCCGTCCGGTGAAAATCGACGAGCTCAAGCTGCAAGGCACGGGCATGTTGGCCATCACCACCAAACACATCTACTTCTGGTCGCCCAACAAGGCGTTCAAGGTGCCCTTTAGCAAGCTGATTTCCCTGGAGACCTTCGAGGACGGCATCCGCGTGCAGCGCGATGGCACCACCACCAAGCCGCAGACGTTCACCGGCATCGACGGGTGGTTCGCTGCAAATTTGATTTCCAACCTGCAGGGCTGACCTCATTCTTCCACCTCCTCGATGGGCATGGTGTCGGCGGTGCTCGATTCAAACTGCGCTTGGGTTTCACCCGCCACACGGAAACCATAAAGCACAGGGACCAACACCGTGACGGTGGCCGACCACAGGACGAAAACGGCCAAAGCACGGTTTAGCACGTCCCGCGTGGCGCGCATCGGCGACCCCCCGCGCAGGCGCCCCCACCGGGCCAACAACGCCACCAGCGTGCCAAAGAAGACGAGGTTTCCGCCCAGCACGGTGAGCCGGTTAGGCGTCGCTCCCCACTCCCCGAGCCGGCTGGCGATCGCCGCAATGGCCACCCCATCCGCCAGCACCCCGAGCACGGCGAGCGCCACGATGAGTCCGTGGGACCACCGCGGCACGTCCTCCTCGAAAGCGGAGTGCAAAAGGATGAGCCCGATGACCGCCGCGAGCAGCAGGTTAAAGATCAGCAGCTGCTCCCGATTGTCCGCGAGGGACGAGAAGCCGTCCGCCATGAGCGCGATGAGGAACAAGGCCTCGAGCACCACGAACAGCGGGATGAAAATCCGGGCCAACGTCGGCAGGATGCGGTCGAGGGATTGGGGGTGGCGGAGCCAAACGGCATGGGCGAACACCAGGGCGCCGCTGAGCCCCCAAATGACGAGGTGGATGTTGATCGCTTCTGTGATTTGGTGCGAAAAGTCAAGCACTTCCATCAGGGCGTTCGTGAGCCCCACAAGGAGGCCGCCCGCCGTGAGGACCAACGCCGCGAGGATGCCCACCGTCACCGCGTGGCGCACGAAATCGACCCGCTCCTCACCGGCCCGGGACCGCACGAATGCGAGCCCCGTGAGGCCCGCCAACAACATGGGCCAATGGATCATCATCAAGTCGCGGGCCTGCCGCATGAAATTCACCCGCTCGCCCGCCGCCTCCAGCGCGGGTTCGGCCTCCACCAACTGGCGCACCCGCCAAGCCGAAGGCACGTCCTCCCACATCCACCACAGTGCCGCCACCACCACGGCAAGCCCTCCTGCGGCGGCCAACACCGGCATGTCCTTCCGCCCATGAAACAACAACAGCGGCCCCAGGCCGAAGGTGGCCAGCAGCGGAATCGCCCACTCCAAGTCCATGTCCCCCGATGCCCAATACGGCGTCAGGAGCGTGACCGCGATGAGGAGTGACGCGGCAATGGCCCAAGGAATACCGGAATGGTCGACGGCTTGGGGCCGGTCAGCGGCCAACCGCGCCGCCCAAGTAGCACCGACTTCGTCGGGGATGGGCGCGGCCTCGAAGGCAGCTCGGAAGGCCTCGGGGTCCGCGCGGTACCACTGCTCGAGGGATTCAGGGGATTGGTTCCAGTGCATGGTCAAAGAAACGGATTTGGTCCAAAAATCGTGCGCGAAGATGCGAATCAAGGCGTCGCAACGGCAGAGTCAGCCCTCAGGCGACCGCAGTTGGCGGTGCGAGCCGTCGCAGGCCGGCATCCGTTTTGACAGACCGCACACGCAATCGTGGAGCCCCTTGCCGTCGAGGATGCGTGGAATGGCTTGCGCCACGCGGGCGGCACGGGTTTTGGACTGCTTGGCGGCGCCGATGTGCAGCTGGTACGCTTTCCGGCGGCCCGGCGTAAGGGCCTCGTAGGCCGTTTTGAGGGCCAAATCCGCTTGCAACCGTTCCGCGAGTTCCTCCGGCATCGGGGTTTGGTCCACCGTCGCATGCACCACCGTGATCCCCGCGCGCTCCACCTCCACGGCTTCCCGCACGTACGCCCTCAGCAGCGCGGCGTGGCGCTCGAGCGCGGCCAACTCGGTGAACTGGTACGACCGGGAACTCTCCGTGTTCGGCCCCTGCTGTACGAGCAGGCCCGCTTCATCCTTCAGCAGCGCCCCTTTGAAGAAGGCCAGGACGCAATGGGCCTTGAAACCGCCTATGATGGCGATGTTCCTTCCCTCCCACGTGTAGCACGGAGCGCGCCACTTGTACGTCTCGTCCAACCCGCATTCAAGCAACAGCTCCCGGAGCCGCCGCAATTCCGGTTGCCACGCTTGGGCCCCGGCCAAGAACTCATCCACGCGTTCGTCCATGCGGGCAAGTTAGCCGTGCCGGACTCACCAGCTGATGACGATGACGGAAAGGGCCCTGTTCGTGCCGGGCTCAGCCCCACCACCGTTGTCGCCCTCACCCAGCCGCACATTGAACCCGTTGGGGGTGATGCTCGCCTCCGCGATGTGGGCGGGCGTGTCGTTGGAGGTGCCGATGGGCTGGATCATCACGGCGTAATCGTCGTTCGCAAGCGGCACATCGAATGTGATGGTGTAATTGCCCGTGCTCGTGTGGACCGAGGACATGTTGTAGCCGCTGTGCAGGGTGCCATTAGCGTTCACGCGGCCGGCGGCAGTGGCGGCGTTGCTGCCCGATGTGACCGTGGATTCCAAAGTCGTTACGCGGGTGGTGAGCGCCGTGATGTCCGAATGGGCCGTCGCGAGGGAGTCTTGGACGTTGCTGAGGCTGGAGGACAAATCCGTGATTTGGCCTGAGAGGTCCGAACTGCCCGAACGCACGAAGCTGCTGCTCAACGTTTCAACGCTCGCATCCAGCGTGTCAAAGCGGGCTTCGATGGCATCGGCCTTGAACCGGATGTGAGTGCGCCCCACGTCCACTTCTTGCTGCACTTGTGCCCATGCTCCCCCAAAGCTGAAGCAACACAGTCAGGAAAATACCAATTTGCGCATGGCGATGATTTTCCTTTAAATAATACAAAACGTCAAGCAAGCATTGATGCAAGTTTGGTCGTTTATTATACACGTGCAGCACCCGTTGGGGTGGGCGCATAAGC
>CBFHPD010000174.1:0-6756 GCA_965657495.1 uncultured Flavobacteriales bacterium | reverse complement strand
TCACGCACGATTTGGGCGTGGTGGAAGCGATCGCGGACGAGGTCGTGGTGATGCGGGATGGGCAGGTGGTGGAGCGCGGGGATTTGGCCCAAATCTTCGAAGCGCCCCAGCACGCCTACACCGCCGAACTCCTCGCCGCCCACCGCCGTCCGGTGCGCCACGTGCCCCATCAGCCGGCCCCGCCCCTCGTCGCCGCCGCGGGCGTCCGCAAATCCTTCGTCACCCAACGCGACCTCCTCGGCCGGCCCACTGCCACCTTCGAGGCACTCAGAGGCATCGACCTCGTCATCCAACGGGGCGAACGGCTCGGGCTCGTCGGCGAAAGCGGCTCCGGCAAATCCACCCTCGGCCGGGCCCTCCTCGGCCTCTCCCCCATCGACGCCGGCCGCATCACCTTCGACGGCACCCCCGTCGAACCCGCCACCCTGCCCGCCCTCCGCCGCCGCGCCCAGCTCGTGTTCCAGGACCCCTACGCGGCCCTGAACCCGCGCATGACCGTCGGCGCCGCCCTCCGTGAAGTCCTCGCCACCCATGGCCATCCGGCCGAGCGCGCCGCGGACCTCCTCGCCGAAGTCGGCCTGCCGGAAGCGGCGGCAGGGCAGCGCCCCGGCAACCTCAGCGGCGGCCAGCGCGCCCGCGTCGTCATCGCCCGCGCCCTCGCCGTCGAACCCGAATTCCTCGTGCTCGACGAATCGGTGGCCGCCCTCGACACCGCCATCCGCGAATCCGTCCTCGCCCTGCTGAGCGCGCTCGCCGACCGCCGCGGCCTCACCTACCTCTTCATCAGCCACGACCTACCTGTCGTTGCGGGCTTTTGCGACCGCGTCGCCGTCATGCACCACGGCCAGCTCGTGGAAATCGGCCCCGCCGCCCACGTCCTCGAACACCCGCAACACCCCTACACCCAGCAACTCATCGCAAGCCAACCTCAACACATGTCTCGCATCAGGCATTTTGATGCTCTTTAACTTTGCAGCGCTTGAACTGACACCGCATTCGGGTGTTTATTTAGAGCTATTCTAAACAAATTCGCATGCCGACAACTTCTGCCGACAGCGTACGCCCCATCCAGCGGCTCTTCCGCATGTTCCAACGGGACCGCCGCGACATCACTTACATTTACCTTTATGCAGCCGTTAATGGCTTGGTTGCCTTGACTTTGCCCCTCGGAATCCAAGCCATTGTCGGCCTCATCCTCGCCGGCCGCGTCAGCACCAGCTGGATCATACTGACCGTCATCGTCACGGCAGGCGTCGCGCTCAGCGGCCTGCTCCAGGTGGTGCAGCTGAGCATCACCGAGGTCTTGCAGCAACGGATTTTCACGCGGGCCGCCTTTGAATTCGCCTACCGCATTCCCCGCTTCAAGACCGAAGCCTTGAAAGGATCGTATCCGCCGGAGCTCGTGAACCGGTTCTTCGACACGCTCAATGTGCAAAAGGGGCTCTCGAAGTTGTTGCTGGATTTCTCGGCGAGCGGGGTGCAAATTGTCTTCGGGCTCGTGCTGCTTTCGTTTTACCACCCGAATTTCATCTTCTTTGGCATCGTGCTTGCGACGACGCTGGGCGGCATCGTTTATTGGAGCGGGCCGCGGGGCATGAAGACAAGTTTGAAGGAAAGCAGCGACAAGTACCGGGTCGCGCATTGGCTGAAGGAGCTCGCGCGAGGCATCAGTACGTTCAAGCTTGCGGGCCAAACCGAATTGCCGATGGAGCGGACGGATGGGTTGGTGAAATCGTATTTGGCCCACCGGAAAGCGCACTTCAAGGTGCTGGTATTCCAATACGCTAACATCGTGGCGTTCAAGGCGCTCATCACCTTAGGACTGCTCGTGCTCGGCGGCCTGCTGGTCATCGAGAACCAAATCACGGTCGGCCAATTCGTCGCCTCGGAGATCATCATCATCCTCATCATGAACTCGGCCGAGAAGCTCATCCTGACGATGGAGCCCATCTACGACGTGCTGACCGCCGTGGAAAAAATGGGGCAAGTGACCGACATTCCGCTCGACCAAGAAGGGTCCGATAGCCGCATGAAAGCGTTGACTGGCGTGGGATTCAAGGTGCAACTGAACGACGTGGCTTTGCCACAGGGCACCTACGTGAACCGCCCCGTCCTCGCCGGCATCGACCTCGAACTGCCCGCCGGCGCCCGGGTCGCCGTGGTCGGACCTCCTGGCAGCGGAAAAACGGCCCTCCTCCACGTCCTCTCCGGCCTCATCGAGCCCAGCGCCGGAACGCGCATCCTCAACGGCGTACCTGCGAAGAACTGGGACCAACGACTCCTCCGCCGGCACATCGGCGACTACCTCGCCCAAGAAGTCATCTTTGAAGGAACGCTCACCGAAAACCTGACGGTGGGCCGAACCGGCATCACCATGGACGACCTGCAACAGGCCGCTGAAGCCGTGGGCCTCATGCCGGTCATCGCCGAGTGGCCGGAAGGGTTCCAAACGCCCCTCACATCGGACGGCGAAGGGCTGCCCCACACCGTGGTGCACCAAATCTTCCTCGCCCGGGCCATTGCCGGCAAGCCCTCCCTGCTCGTCCTCGACCCGTTCTTGCGCCCCTTCGAACCCGAGGACCGCGAGCGGCTCTCGGAATACCTCACCCGGACCGAGCACCCGTGGACGCTCGTGGCGGCGACGACCGAGCCCGTCTTCCTCGAACGCTGCACCCACATCGTCCACCTGAAGGACGGCCGCGTCGATTACGTACAAACCCCTGGCCGCCATGCTTAACCTCAGCGACAACTCCATCGATCGGCACATCGACGAAGGCGATTACGGAGCGTTTGGCATGCTGCGCAGCCGGTACACCGGACCGTGGACGCGGCGGCTGCTGGGCCTTGTGGGCTTGGTGGTCGTGGGTTTGGCCTTCTTGCCTTGGACCCAGAACATCCAGAGCACCGGAACCATCACGATGCTGCGCCCGGATCAGCGGCCGCAACAGGTGCCGAGCGCCATTCCGGGCCGCATTGAGCAGTGGTTCGTGCGCGAAGGCCAAATCGTAGCCGCTGGCGACACCCTCGTCCGCCTTTCCGAAATCAAGTCCGAATACACCGACCCGGAACTTCTCGAGCGCACCCGCGAACAACTCGCCGCAAAAACCGCCAGCCTCGATGCCTACCGTTCAAAAATCGCTGCCCTCGACGACCAACTCACCGCGGTAGCCGAGGCCCGGGACTTGAAAGCGACCGCGGCGCGCAACAAGACGCTCCAAGCGCGGCTGAAGGTGGCCACCGATAGCGCGGCCCTCGTGGCGGCCCAACTGAACCTCGACGTGGCGATGGCCCAACTCGCCCGGCAACAAACGCTCTACGACCAAGGCCTCAAGTCGCTGACCGACCTCGAGGCCCGGCGCATGAAGCAGCAAGAAGCCGAGGCGAAATTGACTTCGGCGGTGAACAAGTTGGCCACCAGCCGCAACGCCCTCGCCAACGCCCTCCTCGATCAGTCCACCATTGCCAGCGAATTCGCCGACAAGCTCGCCAAGGTGAGCAGCGACCGGTTCAGCGCAGAATCCGGCGCCGCCACCGCGCAAGGGGAGGTGGCCAAACTCCGCAACACCCTCGCCAACTACGAAGCGCGCGCGGGGTTCCGCTACCTCCGAGCCCCCCAAGCCGGCCGAGTCACCAAGGCCCTCCAGGGCGGCATCGGCGAGACCGTCAAGGAAGGTACGCCCATCCTGACCATCGTGCCGGAAGAAACGGCCCTCGCCGTCGAATTCTACATCGCCCCCATGGACTTGCCCCTCATCCACCTCGGCAACGAAGTGCGCTTCCTCTTCGACGGCTGGCCCGCCATCGTCTTCTCCGGTTGGCCCGCCGTTACCTACGGAACGTTCCCCGGCGAAGTGGTGGCCATCGATCCCGTCATCAGCGACAACGGCAAGTACCGGTTGCTCGTCAGCGAAAACGCTGCTGATCCATGGCCTGAAGCCCTGCGCGCCGGTGGGGGTGCCCGCGGAATCGCGCTGCTGAAAACGGTCCCGGTTTGGTACGAGGTGTGGCGGCAGCTGAACGGATTCCCACCGGACTTTTACGGCGGCAAGGAGGAACCGAAGGACAAAAAGGACGCCAAGTGATGAACCGCCTCCTCCTGCTCCTAGGCTGCTGGGCAGGTGCCCTTTCAGCGGCGGGCCAAACCCCGTTCGAAGAAACCGCCTTCCTCCAAGCCGTCCTCGCCCAACACCCCGTCGCCCGCCAGGCCGACCTCCTCAACGACGCCGCCACCGCCTACCTCCGGAAGGCCCGCGGCGCCTTTGACCCCAAGCTCTTCGCCTCCGACAAAAGCAAGTCTTACAGCGGCACCGACTACTATGCCTACCGCGGGGCGGGCGTCGTGGCCGAAACCCCCTTCGGCATCGCCCTCGAATCCAGCTGGAACGAAACCGACGGCGCCTACCTCAACCCCGAATCCACCCTCCCCGAAGGCGGCCTCTGGTCCGTCGGCGCCACCGTCCGCCTCGGTCAAGGCCTCCTCACCGACGCCCGCCGCACCGCGCTCCGCCAGGCCGAGGCCTACGTCACCCTCAACGCCGCCCAGCGCACCGCCGCCCTCAACGACCTCCTCCTCGACGCCGGCGCCGCTTACTGGAAATGGTACAAAGCGCACGAGGCGGCCGAAGTCGCCCAGGAAGCCGAGCGCCTCGCCCTCATCCGGCTCGAAGGCATCCGCGCAGCCGTCACCGGCGGAGACCGCGCCGCCATCGACACCGTCGAGGCCCGACTCCGCTGGTCCACGCGCCGCATGGAAGCCGCAGCCGCCGCCACGGTCCTCGCCCAGTCCCGAGCCAAGGCCGCGGCGTGGCTGTGGGACGACGCCGGCCGCCCCGTGGCCTTGGCCGAAGGCGTCACGCCCGTGGCCCCGACGGACTGGGTCGAAGCCACCATTTGGGTCACCCTCAAACCCCTCAACGACCGCGCCCGATCGGCCCGCTGGCAGAGCCACCCCCTCAACGACGCCCTGGCTGCGAAAGGCGCCGCCGCCGATGCCGAAATCCGGCTCGCCCGCGAACAACTCAAGCCCCAACTCGACGCCCGGTTCCTCGCCCTGAGCGCCACTTCGCCCACCGCACTCGGCACCTCGGATTACGCCCTGGAACTGAAGGCGGCCCTCCCGCTCTTCCTCCGCAAGGAACGCGGCGCCCTCGAACTCGCCCGCATCGACCGCGAAAACATCGCCCTCGACTTGGAAAACAAGGCGCGGAAATGGGAAGCCGAGGCGTACGGCGCCGGCCTCGCGTGGGCGGACCACGTGCGCGCTTGGGAAGCCGCCCTCGAAACCGAAGCCCTTGCCGAAGCCCTGCTCGATGCCGAGAACATCAAGTTCGCCGCGGGCGAAAGCTCGGTTTTCCTCCTGAACAGCCGCGAGGCGAGCCTCGTCAAGGCGCGGAAGGCCCGCATTGAAGCGGAAGTGGAGGCGGCGATGGCGTGGCGGCGACTGGGGTGGATTTGGGGGGAACCGCAGCCGTGAGGTGTGGCGTAACTTTGGCCTGAAAATCGAATGACATGCTCCTCCTCAGCGACTTCCAAGATGGGCTTTTGACCCTGACCATCAACCGGCCGGAAGCGCTCAATGCGCTCAACGGCGAGGTGATCCAAACCCTGTCCGACGCCATCGATGCCGCCGCAACCAACGCTGATGTGCGGGCCATCGTGCTCACCGGCTCGGGCGAAAAGGCCTTCGTGGCGGGGGCGGACATCAAGGAGTTCGCGCATTTCAATGGCGAGCAGGGGAAGGAGCTCGCGGCGCGTGGGCAGCGCTTGCTGTTCGACAAGGTGGAACAGTGCGGCAAGCCGGTGGTGGCGGCCGTGAACGGGTTTGCCCTCGGGGGCGGGCTCGAGTTGGCGATGGCGGCTCATGTGCGGGTGGCTTCCGACACGGCGCGGATGGGCCTGCCCGAGGTGTCGCTCGGCGTGATCCCCGGGTACGGGGGGACGCAGCGCTTGCCGCAGCTCATCGGGAAGGGGAAGGCGATGGAACTGATCTTGACGGCGCGGATGATGAAAGCCGATGAGGCATTGGCGTGCGGGCTGGTCAACCAAGTGGTGCCGCTCGCCGAGCTGTCGGCTGCAGCCGAAGCCATGGCGCGGAGCATCATGAAGAACGCGCCCACGGCCTTGACCACCGCGCTGAATGCCGTGCTTGCAGGGTACAGCCGGGAGGGGTTTGCTGCTGAAATTGACAGCTTTGGCGCGCAGTTCGAGACCGAGGACTTCAAGGAGGGCACGCAGGCCTTCATCGGGAAGCGGAAGCCGCAATTCCCCGGGCGATGAGCGCGGTGGTGGAGGTGCGGAATCGGAGCGGGCACGCCTTGCCGGAGTACGCCACCGCGTTGAGTGCGGGGTTGGACGTGCGCGCCTGCTTGGACGAGCCGGTGACGCTGGCCCCGGGCACGTTTCAGCTCGTGAAGACGGGGTTGTTTGTGGCGTTGCCGGAGGGCACGGAGTTGCAGGTGCGGCCGCGGAGCGGACTCGCCTTCAAGCACGGGGTGACGGTCTTGAATGCGCCCGGCACCATCGACGCGGACTACCGCGGGGAAATCGGGGTGTTGCTCATCAACCACGGGCCAAAGCCCTTCCGCATTGAGCACGGGGAGCGGGTTGCGCAGCTGGTGCTCGCGCGGTACGAACGGGTGGCGTGGAATGAAGTGCAGGAGCTGTCGACCACGGTGCGTGGCGGTGGTGGGTTTGGCCACACCGGTACGCGCTGAACGCCGGCAGAACGCCGCGTTGAAAACGCCGTAACTTCGCGCG
>CBFHPD010000173.1:0-6175 GCA_965657495.1 uncultured Flavobacteriales bacterium | reverse complement strand
TCAAATCGATGCAGCGCGCGATGGGAAACAACGGTTCCTTCAACGTCTTGCTCACAACCGTGCTCGGAGGAAAGACCAAGTCCACTTTTCGGAGGATGCGTGCGGCCAAGGTGCGGTGCCGGGGTTTCCCTCCGATGAGTGGGGTGATGTATTCATTCACAGATCGAGGCCGGCATGGCATGGCTGTGAAATGAACCGCATCAAAAAACTGGGGATCCTCCGGTGTCCTCGCGTTTGCATAGGCTTTGCACAGCCCGTCCCAATCGGGATGACTTTGAAAGGCGGGATGCGGGCAATCCAACCAGCGCGCGAAAGCATCTTCGCCCACTGCGCCAAACATCCCGTCGCGGAAGTCAATGACAAACCGCGCTCCCTGTTGTTCGGCCACTTCCATCATCTGCACCAAGTGCTGCATCCGATCTCCAAGACCGGAGTTCCCCTTGTACCCAAGCAAATGTTGGCGTGTCATGACCTGCGGTACGAATTTAAACCGGCGCATGTTTCGATTCAACGGCACGTATCTTGCGAAGCAAATGCAAAACGATGTGCTGCCACCCGAGGCGTTTCCCGTGCTCCCCGTCGGGACGTTGGAGCCGCTCTCTCGCGCTTATTACAAAAAACGCCTGCTGACCGCGGCGGTAGGCAGCGCCTTGTTGTTGGTCGTCGGGAGCGTTCCGGCTTTGCTGCGGTGGTGGGGGCAGCCGGTGCCCAATTGGGGCCTGTTGGCCGGATGGGGGATGGCCTTGGGGATAGCGGGATTGTGGCTGGTCGTGGCGCATGTGGGCTTCAAGTACCAGGGCTATCTCGTGCGTCAACACGATGTGACGTTCCAATCGGGGTGGCTCTTCCGCGTCCGGGTCACGGTGCCCATGGCACGGGTGCAGCACAGCGAAATCTTCCGCGGTCCCCTCGACCGGTGGTTGGGCATCAGCACGCTACGGATTTACACGGCAGGTAGTGCTGGGGCGAATTTGAGCATCCCCGGTTTGGAAGACCAACGCGCCCAATCCATCCGGTCCATCCTCATCAGCCATGGGGCAGCCCACTGACTTCAGCGCGTGGCAACGCCAGCATCCGCTGGGCATCATCGTGATGGGGGCGCGCAACCTCTGGAACGTGGCCAAGTCCCTTTGGCTCCTCGTGTTCACCTTGTGGTCGCAAGGGGCGGAAGCCGTGAAGTGGGCGTTGCTCGGCGTGGCGGTGCTGCTGGCGGTGGTGGGGGTGTTCTCGGTGGCGCAATACCTGCGGTTTGGTTTCCGCTTGCGGGGCGGGAGTTTGCACGTCCGCAAAGGGGTGTTCCAACGCAGCCGGACCATCATCCCGCTGGATCGGGTGCAGGCGGTTCACCTGAAGCGCAACCCGTTGCAGCGGGCGTTGGGGCTTACCGGGCTTTCCGTGGACACCGCCGGATCAAAGGGCAACGAACTGGAGTTGCGCGCTTTGCGGATGGCGTTTGCGCAGGAGTTGCAGGTGGCGCTGGCGAGCAGCCAAGGGGGCGCGGAGGAGGCGGAGCCGGAGCCGCTGCTTGAGTTGGGGATGCGGGACCTGCTGCGGATTGCGTTGGGGTCGAATCACCTGCGCAACGGCTTGCTCGTGGTGGCCCTGCCGCTCTCTATCTTGGGGCAGGTCGACGGCTTGGTGGAGGCGTGGGTCGAGGCGATTCCGACGTGGGTGTGGGCCTTGCTTTCATTGCTGGTGGTGGTGTTGTGGTTGCCGGCGCTGGTGGCGGTGGGGATGCTCGGGGTGGCATCCTCGGTGGTGGTGGTGGTCGTGCGGTTCTTTGGCTTGCGTTTGGACCAAACCCAATCCGGGCAATTCCTGCTGCAATCCGGCCTGCTCAAGCGCGTGGCCTTCACCATCCACCGGACGAAGATCCAGACCGTGAAATGGGTTTCCACGCCGCTGACCCGGGCCTTGGGTTTCACCCGTGTGCACTGGGCGCAGGCCCGCGCAGGCGGAACCGAAGCGGCGAAAGAAGGACTGGACATCACCGGGGTCACCCCGGCGATGCGCGACCGGCTCAACGGCCTGTTGTTCCCCCAATGGCGAGGGGATTTGCCCAAGCGGCTCCGGCCCGTTCCGGCGTACGCGTGGGTGTTGTGGCTCCGCTGGTGGCTGCCGGCGGGCGCGCTGCTCGCTTCGGGCGCGTGGTGGGGATGGCCGGTGGTGGTGCTCGGCGCTGGGGCGTGGATGGCGCGGCGCAGGGCGGCGGGGCATTTTGTGCGGTATACGCAATCGGATTTGGCCGTCTACAGCGGTTGGTGGAAACGGACCTGCACCATGACCCAAGTGCATCAGGTGCAACGGGTGGGGCTGCGCCAATCGTTCTGGCACGCCCACCGGCACATCGCCCACGTCCAAATCTACACCGCGGCCGGTAACCTGCGGCTGCGCTTCTTGCCCGAGCAAGAGGCCCGGCAATTCGTCGATTTCCTGCTGCACGAAACCGAACGATCCACCCAACCGTGGATGTGAAAAAAATCCCATGAAACACGCTCCTTTTTTTCGCACTCCTGGTGTTCATTTGTACGCATCAGTGCTCGCCATGATTGCCCTCATTCAATGCAGCGCCCCTCCGCGAATCGTCGATGTGCAAGGCCATCGGGGAGCGCGCGCGGTGCATCCAGAAAACAGCCTGCCCGGCTTCTTGTATGCCGCGGAAATCGGCGTGTCCACGTTGGAATTGGACGTGGTGGTGACGGCTGCAGGGGAGGTGGTCATCAGCCACGAGCCGTGGTTCAACCCGGAGATTTGCCGCATGGGCGAGAACGGGCACGTGAGCTTGTACCCCATGGCGCTTGCAGCGATTCAGGCCTGTGATTGCGGTTCGTGGGGCCATCCGCGTTTTCCGAACCAGCACCCTGCACCGACCTTCAAGCCCACGTTGGATCAGTTGGTGAGCGCGTTGCAGGAGGCGGGGCACACCGGCGTGGGGTTCAACATTGAAATCAAGCACGAAGCCGCTTGGGTCGGCCTCCACGCACCGGAGGCTGAAGTGGCGGCAGCGGCCGTGCTCGGGGCCATCCGCCGCTGCGGCATTGCGCCCTGGACCACGGTGCAATCCTTCTCGGCGGACGTGCTGGAACGCGTCCACGCCGCGGACGCCGGGGTGCAGACGGCGTGGTTGATGGAGGACGAGAAGTCGGTCTTGGAGGCCTTGGCGTGCTTGACGTTCCGTCCGGATGTGTATTCGCCGCACCACGTGCTGTTGTCGCCTGAGGAGGTGCAGCGGGCGCAGGCCTTGGGCGTGCGGGTGGTGCCTTGGACCGTGAACGATCGCGCGCGGATGCAGGAGCTGTTGGACTGGGGGGTGGACGGGCTCATTTCGGACGACCCGGCTTTGGCCTTGGAGGTGGTGGGCCAAATCCCCCACGCCCTCACAAGTGCTGATCCAGCATCATAATCATCAAGGCGCAGGATGCCGCCCCCAGTTCAAGCTCCCGCTTGTGCACGTTTTCGAACACGTCGCGGGCGCTGTGGTGGTAGTCGAAGTAGCGCTGTCCATCCGGCATCAGCCCGATGAGCAACGGCCGCTCCGGCTGCTCCTTCAACGGTGAAATGTCCACCCCGGCCCAGCCGTTCCGCGAGCTGTTGAGCCCATAAGGTTCCATCATCGGCAGCTGGGACTGCAACCACTCCACGTGCGCCGGTTCCGCGTCCATGCTGAATCCCCGCGGCACGAGCCCGCCCGCGTCCGATTCCATGGCGCCCACCACGCGGAGGCCCATGGGGTTGTTCATCGCCCACTCCGCATACGCTTTGCCGCCCCGGTTGCCGTTTTCCTCGTTGATGAACAGCACGAAATGCAAGGTGTGCCGGGGTTGGTAGCCGATGGCCTTCAACAGGCGCAGCGCTTCGAGCGTATGCACCACGCCGGCCCCGTCGTCGTGTGCGCCTTCGCCGATGTCCCAGGAATCGAGGTGACCGCCGAGGGCGATGATTTGGCCTGGAAATTCGCTGCCTTGCAGGACGCCGATGACATTGCCTTGCTGTTTCACGCCCAAATCCCGGCAGTCCATGGCCAACGTGACTTCCGCCTCCGGGTGGTCCGCCACGTGCTGGGCGAGCGCCCGGGCATCGACCGTCGAAATGGCCGCTGCCGGCACCCGCGGCACGCTGTCCACGTAGTACATCGCTCCGGTGTGCGGAACGGTGTCGTAAGCGTGGGTCATGCTCCGCACCAAGGCCGCCACACCGCCCGCCCGAGCCGCCGCCACCGCGCCCTGGCCCCGTTGATCCACGGCCCCGCCATAAGCCGACCCGGTGTTGATGAGCAGCGGGTCCATCGGCCGGTTAAACAGGATGATGCGGCCTTCCGTGGCTTCGCGGGGCAGCGCTTCGAGCTCCTCGATGCCCCGCACCACGAGGCAGGGCGCTGAGAGGGCGCTGTCACCCGGCGTGGGGTCCGATCCGCCGAGGGCCGTCACCCGCAGCGGCAGGTCCCCGCACCGCGCCTCGCAGAACGTGCCGCGGGTCCACGCGGGGACCTCCACCGGCATCACAAAGACGTCGTCCGCCCCGTTGGCCGCGAGCACTTCCGCCCCCCAATCCATCGCGGCATCGGCCTCCGGCGACCCGCTCAGCCGGTGCCCGATGCCCTTCGTCAGTTCGCGCAGGCGCTCGTAGCATTCGCCGTTGCCGAGCGCTTCTGCGAACACGGCCGCGGCACGCGCTTGCTGGTCATCGGTCCACTGGGCAGGGAGCACGCCGCTCGCCAGCAGCCCCAAAACAATCAGGAGGAGTCTGGTCATGCGCCGAATTTACGGCGTCACGAAGCGAATTCCCGCTGGAGGTTGGCAACGGTCTCGGCCGGCAGGTCGTTGAGGTCGAGGACCATGAATCCGTCGAGCGCGTCGTTGAATTTGGGGTCGTGGTTGAAAGCCAGGATGCGCGCGTTTTGGGCCAAATACCGTTTCAACAGCACCGGCACTTTCGCCCCATCCGGCTCGATGTCCGCCACCACCCGGTCGAGTTCCCGGATGTCCCGCCCGACGGCAGACAGCAGCGCTTCGAGGTCCTGTTTGCGCCCGTTGACCACCTTCGGGCGGAAAGGCCGGCGCGGCTGGACCGCATCCGAAAGCGCATCCCGCACGCTGTTGCGGTGAATGTAATGGGTCATCAACAGCTTCGAAAGGGGGTTGTACTGGTTCGAAATGGTGACCGGCCCCAGCACGTAGCGGCCTTGGGGATGGGTGACGAGTTGCGACAACACGCCCTTCCACAGCAAGAAAAGCGGCATCCGGTGCTTCTGGTAGGCCACCGGGACGAAGGAGCGTCCGAGTTCGATGGACTGCTCGAGTACGGGGCGGAATGCGCGGCGGAACCGGAAGAGGGTCGAGGTGTAGAAACCGCGCTTGCCGAAGAGCTCCATGATTTGGGCGCCAAACCCCATGCGATAAGCACCGGCGAGGGCCTGAGCGCTTTCATCCCACAGAAACAAATGGTGGTAATGGAGGTCAAATTCATCGAGGTCGGTCGCGTGGTTCGTGCCTTCGCCCACCGCCCGGAAAGTGGCCTCGCGGAGGCGGCCGATTTCCTGCATCATCAGCGGAATGTGTTCGTGCTGAGCGAGGTAGCAACGGAACCCACTTTGCGCGAACAGCAGCGCCGATTCGGGCAACTGCGCGAGCTCGGAGCGCAAGTCCTCCGGCGCAATGGCTGCGACCAACGGGGCCACCTGCGGGGCGCGTCGGCGGGATTGCACGAACCAAGCGCGCTGGACGCGCACAGACGAGGCGAGGGCATACGTTTTCGCCCGGTAGAATCGGGTGATTTGGCTGGGGTGTTCGAATTCGGCGACGTTCCCCGGCTTGAGTGGGGTGCCCATGCTGACGCGGATGATGCGTTGACCGTGTTTCAGCCGCCTCTTGCGCAAGGGTTTGTGGATCACAGGGAGCCTTTTTAAGCCGGGATGGACGGCCTCGAACAGCCGCATCAGGTCCACGCTTTGGCCGTCGATGTAGAGGGGGAGCACGGCCGCCCCCGTATTCGCTTGCAGCGAGGCCAATGCGTTCGACCACCGGCCGTCCACCACCGTTTTCAAGTCCCGGCTCAGGCGGCTGATGTTCCCCGCGGGGAACAGGATGAGGCACCCGCCCTGTTCGAGGTGGGCCTGCGCATCGGCTTCACTCCGGACCACGCAGGGTGCTAGCGGGTCAAAGGTGCGCTGATCGGG
>CBFHPD010000172.1:0-9631 GCA_965657495.1 uncultured Flavobacteriales bacterium | reverse complement strand
ATTTCAACTACCGCGAGGCGTTTGAAGACCTGGATTACGACGCCTTGAAGGCGGACATCGAGGCCGCACTGACGGAATCCAAGGACTGGTGGCCTGCAGATTGGGGCCACTACGGCGGGTTGTTCATCCGGATGGCGTGGCACAGCGCTGGCACCTACCGGACCGGGGACGGCCGCGGGGGATCGCGGGAAGGCCAGCAACGGTTTGCCCCCATCAACAGTTGGCCCGACAACGCTAACCTCGACAAGGCACGGCGCCTGATGTGGCCGGTCAAACAGAAGTACGGACAAGCCATCTCGTGGGCGGACTTGATGGTCCTCGCGGGCAACGTGGCGTTGGAAAACATGGGCTTTGAGACCCTCGGATTCAGCGGCGGACGCGCAGACGTGTGGGAGCCGGCGAGCAACGTCTACTGGGGCAAGGAGTCCGAATGGCTGGCCAACGAGCGGTACGAGGATGGACGGAAATTGGAGAGCCCCTTGGCCGCGGTGCAAATGGGGCTCATCTACGTGAATCCCGAGGGACCGGACGGCAACCCCGACCCGGTGTTGGCAGCGAACGACATCCGCGAGACCTTCGGCCGGATGGGGATGAACGACGAGGAGACGGTCGCCTTGGTGGCCGGTGGTCACACGCTCGGCAAGACGCACGGTGCGGGCCCTGCTTCCCATGTTGGACCGGAACCCGAGGCGGCGCCAATTGAAGCGCAGGGCTTCGGATGGGAGAGCAGCTACGGCAGCGGAGTCGGTGCAGATGCCATCACCAGCGGACTGGAAGTGATTTGGACCAAAACCCCCACCGAGTGGAGCCACGGTTACTTCAAAGCCCTGTTCAACTTCGAGTGGGAGCTCACAAAGAGCCCTGCGGGCGCGCACCAATGGGTGGCAAAAGACGCCGAGGCCATCTTCCCCGACGCGTTCGACCCCGAGAAGTTCCACCGGCCCACGATGCTGACCACCGACCTGTCCCTCCGTTTCGACCCGGAGTACGAGAAGATTTCGCGCCGGTTCCTGGAGAACCCCGAGGAGTTTGAGGCCGCCTTCGCGCGCGCTTGGTTCAAGCTCACCCACCGGGACATGGGGCCGAAGACGAACTACGTGGGGCCGGAAGTGCCTGCTGAGGAATTCATTTGGCAAGACCCCATCCCGGCCTGCGACCACCCGGTCATCAGCGTTGCCGACCAAGCGCAATTGAAGCGCACCATCCTCGCGAGCGGCTTGACGCCTGAAGAACTCATCACGACGGCGTGGGCCTCCGCCTCGACCTTCCGCTACTCAGATAACCGCGGCGGGGCGAACGGGGCGCGGATCCGGCTCGAACCCATGCGCAACTGGGAAGTGAACAACCCGGCGCAACTCGACCGCGTATTGAAGCAGTACGAAGCCATCCAAGCGGACTTCGAGCGGGGAGGCAAGCGCGTTTCCATCGCTGACCTGATCGCCTTGGGCGGCAGCGCGGCCATCGAACAAGCGGCCGCAGCTGCGGGCTACAGCAAGCGCGTGCCGTTCACGCCAGGCCGCATGGACGCCTCTGCAGAGCAAACCGATGCCGCGTCCGTGGACCTGTTGGCCCCCATGGCCGATGGCTTCCGCAATTACCAGGAAAAGGACTACACCTTGACGGTGGAGGAACTGCTGGTGGACAAGGCGCAGTTGCTGACCTTGACCGCGCCGGAGATGACCGTCTTGGTCGGTGGCATGCGGGCGTTGCATGCGAATTGGGACGGCTCGGATTTGGGCGTGTTAACAGACCGCCCGGGTGCTTTGACGAATGACTTCTTTGTGAATTTGTTGAGCATGGACACCAAATGGGCGCCGGTGGACGAGGCCGAGAAGGTCTTCGAAGGACGCGATCGCCAGTCCGGCGACGTCAAGTGGATGGCCACCCGAGCGGATCTCATTTTCGGCAGCAATTCGGAATTGCGCGCCATCGCTGAGGTCTACGCCCAAAACGACGCCAAGGAGAAGTTCGTGGACGACTTCATCGCCGCGTGGACGAAGGTGATGGAACTCGACCGGTTCGACCTGCTCTGAGCTCTCAGCACTTTTCATCCCACCACCATGAATTCAAACGCCCCAGTTCCGCGAGGTTCTGGGGCGTTTTATCTCCATTACACGCAACCCAAAGCCGCTTGGAAACGTAACAGATGCAATGAAAAGAAAACGCCGAAACAGCAATATCCCCGTAATTATTAGGCGCATTCGACGGCGCCTGAGGACTCTTGCCACCCGTTACGGTCATTACAACAGCCCTTCCGTGATGCTCATTGGCGTACAAAAAGGAGGAACGACTGCGCTGTTCGACATGCTCATGAGGCATCCGCTTTTGCAAGGGGGAATCCGGAAAGAGCTTCATTACTTCTCCAACGACAGAGAATACAGACCTGAGAGCATCCACCGTTATCACGCGAATTTCGTGTTGCCCATGTTCAGCCGGAGCAACACGTGCTTCATCGACGCAACACCAAGGTATTCCGTCTCGCCGCTTTACCTCAAACGGATTCACGCTTACCGCCCGGACATGAAGCTCATTTTCGTGATGCGCGAACCTGCAAAGAGGGCTTTTTCGCATTGGGCCATGCAAAACCGGCGCAAACCAAACCACGCCTGGCCGCGCGAAACCCTGTCATTTGCCGATGCGATCGATGCCAATTTCAACCGCATACATGCAAACGAGGATAGCCCCCACGATTTCAATTACATCGAAAGGGGGGTGTACCTCAACACGATTAAATCCATATTGAATTACTTCCCCGAAGAACAACTGCTTCTGTTGCAGAACAATGAACTGAAGGAATTTTCGGAAAGCACGAGCCGGCGTATTCAGGAATTCATAGGAGTTCCATACCATCCATTGCCCTTGGTTGACAGCAACAAAAATCCCAAACCCGTGGAACCTGATGAGGCAACGATGCAGCGCTTGTGGAAATTCTACGCCCCTCACAACGAGGAATTGTTTGCGTTTCTGAACAAATCCCCTAATTGGTCCTGAAGATTTACCATGCCACTTCCTGAACTCATCATTCACATCGGCCCGCCAAAGACCGCAACGACCACCTTGCAGAGCCACGTCTTTCGGAAACAGAAGGACTGTACTTTTCTTGGCAAATACGATCCGGACTTGATTACGCCGTCTAAACTTTACAACGCTTTGAGCAAATATGTCGTTTTTGGTCGCGGTGACCTTGAATCGCTCAAAGCGGAATTGAAGGAAACCGTCAGGGGTTCAAAACGGCCGATCCTGATATCCAATGAGAACTTCACAAAAGGTACATTTGCGCCAGGAGGAGTGCTTGTGGAGACGAAACTCAACCGGTTAAAAGCCTTAACCCAAGGCTTCAATGCGATGATCCTGTTGACGTTACGCCCCATGAACACCGCAGCATTTTCAGCTCGTATTCAATTCAATCGCTTATTTAAACAGTTTAACCCTCCTCTTCAGGAAGCCATTTGCGAAAGCGACTTCATGCGGGTATACCGCTACGACGAATTCAGGCCACTGCTTGAAGCGCTTTGGCCTGAACAAGTATTCCCCATTGAATATGCAGACATTCAGCATGGAAGGTTTGAATTCCCGGGAATTGATTGGCACTTTTCGCCGAAAATTCAGGCTCGAAAAACGCCCCGTGTCTCCGGTGGTGCATTGGCTGTCTCAAGCTTGAAAAGACCTTTTAATCGGCTTGCTCGGATCGCATGTCACTTTTCCACTTCCCTTGCCCGATTCATCCACAACATCGCGCTCATCAAACATGAGTTTGTACCAGATTGGACAGACGCAGAACGAGAAGGCCTTTCCGAGACGTTCCAACGAAGTGAACGAGCGCGAGAAGAATGGATCGCTGACACACGAGATTTGATTTGGCACGACGGCAAATTCAAACGAATTTCCAGTTGACCACCTCCAGCACGAGGAGGGGCGATAACAGCTCTGCCTCCTACATTGAAAGCCATGGCACCAGATTGCACTTACCTATTGAATCCCATTGGATTGAATAACCCTTATCACCCCTGATCGGTGGGCTGTGGCGCACCTTTGGACCACGGAAAACAACCCAACACCCCTTGCGCCCAGCATGCCCCGGATCGGGGATGTCGCGCCCGACTTCACCGCCACCACCACCACCGGCGTTTTGAACTTTCACGGGTACATCGAAGGCAGCTGGAATGTCCTGTTCTCGCACCCCGCCGATTTCACGCCGGTGTGCACGACTGAGATGAGCGGATTTGCTTTGGACCACCAATGGTTTGCCGACCGGAACACGAAACTGATGGGGCTTTCCATTGACTCCATCCACGCGCACATCGCTTGGGTGAACAACGTCAAAAAGAACACCGGCGTGCTGTTCGACTTCCCCATCATCGCCGACATCGACATGGGCGTCTCCAAGCTCTACGGCATGCTCATGCTGCAACCGGGCGAAAGCGAGACGGCTGCAGTCCGCGCCGTGTTCTTCATCGATCCCTCAAAGAAGATCCGGCTCATCATGTGCTACCCCCTCAATGTGGGGCGGAGCATGCCAGAAATCAAGCGCGTTTTGGAAGCGCTGCAAACCTCAGACAAGCATGCTGTGGCCATGCCACTCAACTGGCAGCCGGGCGAACAAGTGATTGTGCCACCGCCGCGCACGGTGCAGGAGATGGAAGCACGTGAAATCAGCGATGATGACATGGTGGACTTCTACTTGGCGAAGAAATCCATCTGAATTCCAACAACTTGGAAACGAATGGGCCGCTTCCCGAGATAAGGAAGCGGCCCTTCTTCTTCCGGGCATATCATGTCCATTCAATATGTGACGCGTTCACATGTGTAGAAAAAAGCAACAGCGCGCCGACAGGCTTAGCCACATTTCACCCTGCTATTCAGCCGAATTCACAGACATTTGAAGCATGTCTGTTCGGTGGATTTACATTCTCGTGCTCTCTGCGGTGATGAGCGGGGTTTGGGCCCAAGGTGAACCGTGGTTGCCCGCCGACCAGGCCGTACACACATTGTTCAAGGAGCACCGTCCCAACACAGCAGCAGACTTCTTTGCCATCGCAGATTCCCTAGCTGCTAAAAACGGCGATTGTGAAGTGGAGGTCATCGAGCAGGTGATGCGCATGAACGGGTGGACCTTCAACATGCCGCCTGCCGATTGGGAGGCGCTGGTGACCCCGCGGGCGGGGTGTGACGTCCCGTGTGCGCGGCACCGCTTTTTGGCCGGAGCCTTGCACTATCAGGCCCAAAACTGGGAACAGGCCATCCTCGCTTTCCGCCAAGCATTTGAACTGAGCCAGGACTCAACCTTCCGATCCGAAGCCCTGAACAACCTGAGCGCAACGTATTCACAACGTGGCGGAACACCCGATTCCGTATTCATCGCGCTCGAACGAGCCCTGCGTTACGCCAACGCCAAGCAGTCCCCCTACATCTTGAACAACCTCGCGGCGCTGCAAATCCAACAAAAACAATGGGAGCGTGCCAAACAATTCATCGACCGCATTCCGATGAACGCCCCCAACCTCCCTCCCAACCTCTTGTTCAACGCCCAACTCAACCACCTTGCCATTGCCATCCGCACCGGCAAGCTGGATCTGGCGCATGGACTCATCGATGCGTTGGACACCCTGGAAGTGACCCCCGGCAACCACTGCACCCATGCGCGTTTGGTCTCCAAATATTACTTGCTCTCAGCGGACTACGAAGCGTTCGCGATGCGCTACCCAGCGTTGCAAGCAGTGGTCGCGGCCTGCGACAGCGACCAGCACATCTGGCAAACGGAAGGCCTGTTGTACCAACCTTGGCGGAAACGGATGGCCGCTCGCGACAGCAGCTTGGAGCCCGTGAGCCGGGAAGTTTGGGCTGCGCTTTGCTGGGCGGAAAAGCAACTGCTTGCCACGGAAATGGACCACTTGGAGTCGGTTCGATTGGCGGCGGACAAGGAGGTCGATGCCGCTCCCCCTGCACCGAGCCTCACTTGGCTGTGGGCCTTCGCAGGCGCATTGGGGGTAGGTGCAGGTTGTTGGTTGCTGAGAAAGAAGGGCACGGACATGGAACCGCGGGCGGTCACCAGGAAGCATTTGCGCAATGGGCTGAATGAGTTGCGGGAGTTGAACCCGCCCCCCGCCTTGAAGGACGCCATCGACCGGTTGGAATTGGAGTGGTTTGATCAGGAGGCCACCGTGGCACTGCAGCAGTCGAATCCGGAACTGGATTTGTCCCCCGTGGAGCAAGAAGTGCTGCACATGCTGGCGAGCGGAAGGAACTCCAAGGACATCGCGCGCACCATGGACCTGAGCGTGAGCTACGTCTACAACATCCGCGGGCGGCTCCGCAAGAAGCTGGATGTTCCCGATGGCGTGGACTTCGACGATTGGATTGCAAAGCGGTTTGGGGTGAGTTGACGGAGGAACTGGTTTTCATTAACTTGAGGGACATGCACAAGTTGCTTCCCGTGTTGATTTGGGCCCTCGCCTCCTTTGGTCTCCAAGCCCAAACCCCGATGGACCCACCCGCCGGCATCCAAGACGGCCTCAACATCCTCTCCCCCACCAGCGCTATTTTCCAGTTGCGCGCGCCCGGCAAAACCCAAGTGCACCTCCGTGGCGACTTCAACAACTGGGCCATCGGGGCGGACAACCTGATGCACCCGTCCCTCGATGGCAACACATTCTGGTTGGAAGTGGTGGGGCTGGATCCCGAGACGCAGTGCCGCTACCACTATTTGGTCGACGGTTCGCTGGAAATCGGGGATCCTTACGCGGAGCTGGTGGTGGAGCCGTGGAACGATGGTGCGATTCCGGCCGATCATTGGCCGGGAATGCCCGCCTTTCCTTCGGGCGAGGCGAATTGGCCGAATGCCGTGTTCCGCACCGTGGAGGAGCCCTTTGCATGGACGGATGCGGATTACGAGCGCCCGCCGCAGGACCGGCTCGTCATCTACGAGGTGTTGATCCGCGATTTTGATGCAGGCCAAACCTACCAAGACCTCATCGATCGGCTCGACTACTTGCAATGGCTGGGCGTCACAGCCCTCGAGCTGATGCCCGTCAGCGAGTTCGATGGCAACCTCAGTTGGGGCTACAACCCCTCGTTCCGCTTTGCGCCCGACAAGTACTACGGGCCGCCCGCCTTGCTGAAGGCCCTCGTCGACGCATGCCACGCCCGCGGCATGGCTGTCATCCTGGATGTGGTGCCCAACCACGGCTACGGACTCGACCCGCTCGCGCGCCTCTACCTCGACGCCGACGGCAGCATCGCCGAGAACAACCCCTGGTTCAATGAGCAGGCGCCGCACCCCTTTGCCTACGGCTTGGACTACGACCACGGCGACCCGTGGACCCGCACGTTTTGGAAGCGCGTCTTCGACCACTGGATCGACACCTACCACATCGATGGGTACCGCATCGACTTGTCCAAGGGGTTGACGCAGACGAACACCGGGGGCGACGTGGGGGCGTGGAACGCGTTCGACCCGTCGCGGGTGGAGATCCTGTTTGATTATGCGAATCACATTTGGTCCGAGCACCCCGGCACCTACCTCATCCTCGAGCACCTCGGTGACAATGCGGAAGAGGCAGCGCTCGCGAATGGCGGCTTCATGCTGTGGGGCAAAATGAGTGACCCCTTCAAACAAGCCACGCTCGGCTATGGCGCGGACCTCAGCTGGGGGCTGCACACCTCTCGCGGCTGGATGTGGCCTAACCTCGTCACGTACTTCGAAAGCCACGACGAAGAACGGCTCGCGCACGAGCTGCAACTCTACGGCGCTTCCAACGGCGGGTACGACGCCTCCGCCTTCAGCACAGCGATGGACCGGCTGGCCCTCGCCCACGCCTTCCTGCTGCCGTTGCCCGGACCGAAGATGATGTGGCAGTGGGGCGAAATGGGGTACGATGTGAGCTTGTTCGACTGCCTCGACGGTACCTTCAGCGACGGGTGCAAGCTGAACGAGAAACCCGAACGGTGGTGGTACCTCGACGATCCGGACCGGCGGCGGTTGACAAAGACCGTGGCGGCCTTGGGGAGGTTGAAGCGTGATCAGCCGGCTTTCAACGGATGGGACTTCGACGCCGATCTCGGCGGGGTCCTCAAGCGCATCCGGCTCTTCAATCCGGACCAAAACGCCATCGTCATCGGCAACTTCGGCACCAGCGGCGGCAGCATCGTGCCGGGCTTCCCGTACACCGGAACCTGGTACGACTATTTCTCCGGCGAAGCCATCGTGGAAAACGACCTCGGCAACGCATGGTACCTCGCGCCCGGCGAATTCCGCGTGCTCATTGACACGCCGCTCCCCACGCCCGACACCAGCGGCATCACGGACCTCGCGTTCGAAACCGGCTGCACGGATTCCCTCGCCACCAACTTCGGCGCCGATGCGGATTGCATCTACGGGGTGGCCCTCCGCGTGGCCTTCGATACCCCGCCCGCCGACCCCCACGTCGCGGGCACCTTCAACGGCTGGGACCCCGCGGCCACGCCGCTCACCGATGCCGGCGATGGCACCTACGCCGCGCAGGTGGAGCTGGCCCTCGGCGAAACCATGGCGTACAAGTTCCTGACCGGAAACGCGTGGGGCACGGATGAGCAAGTGCCAGCGGCGTGCGGAACGGGGACGGACGTCTTGAACCGGACGTTCACGCTGGACGCGCCGCTGACGGAGCCGGAAGTGGTCTGCTTCGGGGCGTGTTTTGCGTGCGGCGAAGCGGGGGCGGGCTTCTGTGGGCCGGGCACGTTTTGGGATGCGGACCAAATGCTGTGCCTGCCCGAAACGCCGCTCTGCGTGGAGGACTTGAATGGCAACGGCAGCGTGGGGATTTCGGACCTGCTGCAGTTGCTGGGCGCCTTCGGAGTGGACTGCCTTTAAGGGGCGACGACGAACCGAACGGGCGGGCCTCCCGCCGCAGTGAGGACGTAGGCGCCCGGAGGCCAGCCGTGCACGGGGCAGCGGGCGGTGCCGCGGGCGTCGGCCTGGAGGCGGAGGACGGTTTGGCCCTGGGCGTTCACGATGGCGCACGGGGCGTGCGGCGGCAGGCCGGTGGCGGTGAGGTGGTCGCGGGCGGGGTTGGGGAAGGCGCATGGGGATGTGGCGGCGGCTGCCGGGGCCGACAGGGCGCAGTCGATCGCGAGGGTGAAGTCCGCGGCTGACAGGTCGGCGAAGGCGCCCCAGTCCCCGTCCCGGAGGATGGCGTCGAGCCAAGCTGCAAGAGCGGTTGCCGTGATTGCTTGCTGGCGCGCCCGGGACATGCCATTGAAGAACAGCTCGCCTAAGTCGCACAAGGTACCGGCGTTCGCGTAGCCGCAGTGCGAGCCTTCCGTCAAGGTGAGGAAGGATTTGCATGCGGACGCGGCGGCGTCGTAGATGGGGAGGTGGTGCTGCGCGGCCGGCGTGACTTGGTCGGCGGTGCCGGAGAGGACGAGGGCGGGCAGGGCTACGGAGGAAGCAGCCGCAATGGCGGAGGGGTTCGTTTCTGCGGGGGCCAAACCGAATACCGCCCCAGCGGTGGCGCTCTCAGCTGCTGCGAGCCAAGCCGCACCGCCGCCCATGCTGTGGCCGCCGATGGCGGTGGGACCGGGGAGGATGGCGGACGGGATTTGGCCTGCAGCTTCGTCCGCCACGTGGGCGAGGTCCTTGCCAAACTCCTCGTGC
>CBFHPD010000171.1:0-1596 GCA_965657495.1 uncultured Flavobacteriales bacterium | reverse complement strand
TCGTTGTAGTCGAGGCAGAAAATGACGTTGGCGGCCGCTATGGCTTTGGCCACCTCGTCTGCTTGCGTCTCGTGAAGCAGCACCCCTTCATGGCCGGGCAGCCAATGCAGGAAGGCGGGGTAATGGTCGGGCATGACGACTTGGGCCGCCACGCCGCGCTCCCGCAGGTGGTTCCACACGGCGAGTGCCGAACCGATGGCGTCCCCATCGGGGCCGCGGTGGGCCGTGATGACCGGGGTGCCCGGGGCTTCGAGCATGGCGTTGCAGCGGGCGATGGATTCCGCCGTAAAAACCGGCGAACCCAAGCGGGAAGGAGTGAGTGAACCCATGCTGCGAAGGTACAGCCGAGGCCGTAACTTTGCCGACATGCTCTCGCTGCTCCCGCTTTGCTTCTGCGCCTTGATGGCCCACGATTTCCACTTCAGCCGCACCGACGTGGTCTACAGCCGGGAAGGCACGTGGCAAGTGACCATGCGGGTGTTCACCGACGATTTGGAGGTGGAACTGGAAGGGGTGCGCGTGGACGATGGGCAGCCGATTTGGCTCGGCGATGCACGCCAACACCCGGACGCCGAGGCGTGGGTGGAGCAGGTGGTGACGGACGCGTGGTCGCTGGAAGTGAACGGCTTGGATGCACCGTGTACGTTCCTGGGCATGGAGGTGGAACTCGACATCACGTACCTGTACTTGGAGTCGCCCGCGACGGACTTGCCATCGGTGTTCACCGTGGAGAATACGTTGTTTTTCAGCCAATTCGACGACCAAGTGAACGAGGTGCATGTGGACGCAAATGGGACGGCGAAGCGCGAATTGCTCACGCGTGAAATGCCGATTTGGACCTACAAGCCATGAAGAAGCAGGAGAAAGTTCAGCACATCATCGCCGCCCTTGAACGGCTGTATCCCACCGTTCCGGTGCCGCTCGACCACCGCGATGCTTACACGCTGCTCGTGGCGGTGCTCTTGAGCGCGCAATGCACCGATGAGCGGGTCAACCAAATCACGCCCGACCTGTGGCGGCTCGCCGCGGATCCCGCTTCCATGGCGAAGCAAGAGGTGGACGCCATCCGCGAAATCATCCGCCCGTGCGGCTTGTCTCCGGCCAAATCCAAAAACATCCACCGGCTGAGCGAAATGCTCATCGAACAGCACGGTGGCGAAGTCCCGGCTTCGTTTGAAGCGCTGGAAGCTTTGCCGGGCGTGGGGCACAAAACGGCCTCGGTGGTGATGGCCCAGGCCTTCGGCGTGCCGGCGTTCCCGGTGGACACGCACATTCACCGGCTGATGTGGCGGTGGGGACTGACGACGGGCACGTCGGTGGAGCAAACGGAGAAGGACGCCAAACGTTTGTTCCCCCGCGAAAAGTGGAACGACCTCCACCTGCAAATCATTTTCTACGGGCGCGAGTACAGTCCAGCGCGAGGCCTCGACATCGACAAGGACTTCCTGTTGCGCGAATGCGGCAGGCCCGCCGAGATCCGAAAGTGGGAAGCGGCTAAAGCCAAGCGCGCCAAGTGATCGACTACCCCGTTTCGGTTTCCGCGGTCGAGCGGTTGGGCAAGCGGTTGCGCCATGCGTTGCACTGGCTGGGGATGGC
>CBFHPD010000170.1:0-19433 GCA_965657495.1 uncultured Flavobacteriales bacterium | reverse complement strand
ATATGAAGTGGTAAGTGGGGCGGTAAATTTCCAGAAAAGCAAAGCTCATAAGCGGCATGGCGAAGAAGTAAAAATATTAAGCATTGGAAAAGTCGGCTTAATTGAAAGGTATAATATACTCCTTGTTTATATCAAAAGGGCTGTTGTAAGTGCCTGTTTTGGGGGGAGATGGACTTCTTAGAAAGAAAAAGTGGACAATGAAGGGGGGCTTATCCCATGTCGCAGATGAGTGAACAGACCGCATATCAGATGATGTCATGAACTTGCGAGGTGGCGCATCATATCGAGGTAGTGTCCCAAAAAGTGTGTACAGCGAGGTCAGTTCCTCCGTTTCGTGAATACGAGTTGAGTTTCATGACATTTGAGATTCATCTCAACGTTCGAACCCGAAGAAAATAATGTGCCGATTTGAGGTGATGAACTGGGTGGTCATGGCGTCGTTGTGTCAGCGCAAGGTCGGTCATTAGGGCGATTGCCGTGGTTTTGTTTTCGTTTCGTGGTGGTCCGAGAAAAATTGGAAACGCCTTCCGCTGCGTCCAACTGACTCCGATTGCTTCATGTCAGATAAAGTCATCACGTAATCCACGGGTGTTTGACCAGGCGGAGGTGTGACCACGTTTTCAAATCACGAGCGGCCCCATTGTCTATCGTCGCCCGCCTATGTACTTCACGCTGCCATCGGCCGCCCCCGCGCGTGTTTGCTTAAACACCAAGCCTCTTTCCTAGGAATTGGTAACCTAAATTGGGGAAGGGGGATGAGGTACGCTCGGTTCGGGCTTTCAAGGCTACTCGTAGATACCGATGCGTTGGCATTCACAAGCGCCTAAATTTCCCGTGGGCGGTCACGCTCCTTCCAAGCGCCAAGTCCATTCCACAAACGCGCGGCGACCTTCTATGGGGCCATAAACGCGTGATGCGTCGAATTCCTCACCAAATGGGTTCTCCGTTCCCAACAAGGGACTGCGCTGCGTCGCGTTGCTGACATTTTGCACGCCAACCGTCAGGGTGTGCCTACCGCCAGCGACAAAGGATCGATTCACAGAAACGTGCACTAAGGCGTAAGGGTCGCTGACGTCCCCGAAGGTAGCGTCGTAATATGGCACGGCCATGCGGCCTGCGGTTTGGGCCGTAAGATTCCAACCCCAACGAAGCTTCGATTGACCCAGCTTGAGGTTCGTCGTCCAATTTGGAGCGAATTCCACGGGATCCCCTTCACCTGCCAACGAGCCGGATTCGAACAGTTCCGAGCGCAGCCACGTCGCTCCCAGCGCCACCTGCCACCCATCGCTTCCGTTGACCCACAGGTCGCCGCTGATCCCGCGATTCCACCCAAGTCCTGCAATGTTTCGGTACAGGATGGCGTTGGGTAAGCTGTCGTAATCGGCATAAATCCGACCGGTGAACAAAGTGCTAAATGCCTGCATCGACACCGATCCTGTCCAGCGTTCGGAGCCCAGGGTGCGGGTGAGGTTCACATTGGCATTCCAGCTCGATTCCGGATCCAGCCCTTCCTCTGCCAAGCGCACCTCACGCGATCCATCCAGCGCAGCGTGCTCCTCCGTGAACAGGTGCACCCTGCGGTATCCACGCCCCCCATTCAGGCGGAGATCCCACAAGGGATGAGGTGCCCATTTGAAGTTAATGCGGGGAGCGATCACCAAACCTTGGTCGCTGGGGCGTTCGAACCGGATTCCATGTATCCAAGACCAAGTTCCCGCTTCACCAGCGTATTCGCCATAGACGGCAGGCACCCACGCTTTCATGTCGGATGAGGCTGGGGTTTCATCTTGGTACACATCCCACAGCAGGCTGATTCCCCCTCGGACATGCTGCCCATCCGCCCAGCTCCATCCGGAGTGAAAGGCGTCCACATTCGCGGTCCATTCTTTCGCGTTGAAGTCCGTCGTTCCGTAGGTCGACACTTGCTGATGGTAAGCCCCACCGCCTTGCAAGGTCCACCCCGTTCCTGTTAAGGGCGCACTTCCCCACGTAAGTTCCGCGCGCAGCAAGTCGATGCGTTCCCCATACACCTCCATGCCTCCCCGGTGGATTTCTTGAAATGCGGTGTCTCCTCCAAAGCGCTCTTCGGCGAACAACCGAGCGGTGTAGCGCATTTGCCTGCGGTCTGAACGGTGTTGATGCCGGAGGGTCGTCACCAACCGATGCAGGGTCGGGGCATCGGTGAACCCATCGCCGTTGTCATCCACCCGGCGCTGAAAGTGAATGCCATCCAAACCGATTTGCCACAGGGAAGCTTCTTGACCCCACACCGCACTCCCAGAAGCCTGAAGTCGCCCATGTCCATCAAAGCGCAAGCGAGCGAATGCATCGCCTGCATGCAGCGGCGCCAACACCACATTGATCACACCCCCTACGGCTTGACTGCCAAATCGGGCGCTCGCGGGCCCTTGGATCACCTCCACTTGCTGCACCATGCTGAGTGGAATCCCATCCAATGCGTAGGCCGATGCCAATCCCCCGAGCAACGGCACCCCGTCGATGAGGACCAGGCTGTAAACCCCTTCCATGCCATTTAACTGCACGCTGTTGGTTCCGCATACCCCACATCCAATGGTTTCCCGAACGCCTGTGGTGAAGTCGAGTGATTCGACCAAGTCCTGGGCGTGCAAGGCGTCGAGTGAAGCACCCGAAAGGACTGCTGTTCGAATGGGACTTTGTTTGAGTCGCGCGGGACTCATGCTGCCCACCACGGTGGCCCCGCCCAATGCGAACGTGGTGGCCGTCAATTGAACAGCCTGTTCCCCTGAGTGGCATGCCTCAGCTGTGTTGATTTGAACGGCATCGTAACCAAGGGCTTGGATCCGGACCTGGCCGGCGCCCTCGGGCCACATCCATGTTCCCTCAGCGTTGGTCGCGCCCACGGGGCGGCCCTCCAGCCATACCGTTGCTCCCGGTACGGGCATGTCGCCATCAACTACGCGCAGGGTGCAGGGGGATTGAGCCCACGCAGCTGTGGCCCAGCCACACAGGGCACTGAAGAGGATGAGCCCGTGCGTCATGGTTGGCAAAATTAGGCAAATAATTGCTTAACTTTTAGTCATGCCTAAAGATTATGCCTGCTTCCGGGCTTGTGGCGTTCGTTGTGGTGGCGCCGCCGGGTGGTCATCCGAGCGAGCTCTTCCCCCCATTCATTCAACGGGTCGAGGTCTTCGGAGTTGAAGGCAGGCGGGCGTGTTGCGTGGACGTTTTTCAAGTCGCGTTTGCGTCCCATCAGTTCAGCGGTTCCATGTGTTGTTCCTTGATTTGGCTTTCACATTATCCGGCATCGCATGCATTCCCGAAATCACCCAACAGCATCAGCAGGTCCGAGGTGTCGACCAGTCCATTGCCGTTCAAATCGGTGGGACATACCGGCGACGGACCCAGCGCAACCGCCTCCTCCTCGTAGGCGGCAATCGTCCGGTCGGCCACTTGAGAGCCGATGACCCGGCCCCGGATGTCGTCCATCGGCGGGTGGATGCCTCCCCAAATCCGACTGAGTGCACATTGATCCGCCGCATCCCGGTACGTAGCCCATTGCAACGTGAAGGAAGCCGTGGGCCCCGTTTCAAACGCCAAAAACGCATCGGCCTCCACCTCGTACGTGCCCAGCCCTCCCGGGAAATATCGGCTCCCCGTCGCATGTGTCAGCACTTCAGCTGCCGCTCGCGAAAAGGTGGAGTGCCCACTGACATACCCCGCGAAGGGCGGCGTGACGAAGGTGGGGCGCTGGTACGGCCACCACGAACAGCCCACGCGCCATTCGAAGGACGATGCACCCGTTGCTGGATCGGGCACCCACTGGTGGACCTTCACCGCCCCCAAGGCCTGCGGCGCATCCCCTAAAATCGGATCCCCCGCTTCGACGATTTCGAACACATTCTCAATGAGCGGAACACCTTCGGGATCGTAATTGCTCAACGTCGGATCCGAGGACTGCCCTTTGCTGAGCATGTACCGGATGGCCGATATGGGTCGTACGAAGTCGTAGTACCCTTTGGCACTCCATGCCGCGATGGCCGCATCGTGCATGGCCCCACCAAGCAACCGGTAGGCGCGGGCGAGCCAAGCGGAAGGTTCCAGCGGAGCCCCCTGGCCGTTCCAACGCCAGTCGAAATCGGGATGCGCCGTTGCATCGTTGAGCAGGGTGAACCAATGGCCCGGCGGCGTCTCAGAATCGGGGCCATCGGCCCAAAATTCAGCCAACACCCGCGTGAAGTCGCCGCGCAACACCATTTCAGGCGCATAGGGCGCCCCGGTAACGGGATTGAACGCGTGGCCGGGCCCGATGTCCCCGCCTTCGAATTGGAGGTAGAGGTGATCCGGCCATGCCGGGTCCGCATTCAAGTTCCCGATGCTGCGCGGACTGATGTCCACCATTGCCGAATCACTGACATCCAACTGCGTTTGCCAACGTGCGACAAGGGCAAACCCCGTCTGCCAGTTGTACAGGCTTTCATCGGCCTCTCCGAGGAGGGAAGGAGGTCCCGGGTTGAAGTACACCGGGTAGGTGCAGCCGTCGCGGTTCAAGTAATCGGCGTCGGAGGCCTGCAACGCAAAAGGCGTGACGTTGCCCCAATTGGCCCCGCTGAAGGGCACCACGTCTTGAAACGTCTCATTGCCCGCTTGGTCCACAAAGCTTCCGCCAAAGGAAAGGGGTTGCCAGCGGTTGGGGGCATTCAACGTGAAGTTGCACGATCCCGCTTCCGTCACATCGAGCGGCGCGTTGACCGGAACGTAGCAGGTGTTGGCGTAATCGTTCGCTTGGTTGGCCCCGTCGTTGAGGTAGTTCGCATTGATGGAGTTGGCCAAATCAAAGCCAAAAACAGCCGCATCAGAATCACCCAGCAGGGAAGCGAGTGGCGCACCGGTTGCGGCCAAAAATTCCACTTCCATGGAGGCAAGCGTTTCGTCCCAACCGGGCGCATTGGCATAGCGCAAGGAAATGAACTGAAAGGCAAACGCTGCCATCATGTCGCCGTACTCAGCTGTCCCTGAGGTCCATTGCGCGATGGCTCCGGGAACCTCGGGCCACGCAACGCCATCGTCCACGAGCAGTCCATTGCGGCCTTCGGTGAGCAGCTGGAGGACGTACTGCCCGGTGCTGAAATGATGCAGGTTGCGGGCATGCACGTTGGGGCGCGCGAGGTCGTTGCGGATGGCCTCGAGCAACATGTTGTTCCATTCCTGAATGGGGGGCGTCGTCGTTTGGCCCCAAGCAGCTGCAGCCACCAAGAGCAGCCCCGTCCATGAAATTAATCGGCGAACCCATATCGTCATGCACATGGAACCAATTTACTCGACTAAAGGTTTACCAGCCCCCCCCCGCCCGCATTTCGCTACCTTGCCTCATGCGCCTCCCGCTCCTCATGCTGCCCTGCTTATTCATCGCCTGCCAACCTGCACCGGCGGGCGATTCCATGCGCCCCGCGCTCCAAGCCGCCGCCGCCCAGCAAGTGGCGGAATACCCCCTCGGGCCCATCGAAGACGCGGACGGCCACCTCTGGCTCGGATCAGTCGGCAGCGGTGCGGCGATGTGGAACGGCACCACCCTTCGCTACTTCAAAGCGGAGGATGGGTTGGTGGGCAACCGGGTGACGGGCTTGACCACCGATCCAGCGGGCGACGTGTGGCTCGTATCCGCCGAAGCGCACCTGGGCGGAGCTTCCGAGTTGATGACGTGGAATGGCGATTCCCTCGTTCGCGCCGTGCATCCCACGGGATTCCCCCCGGATCCGACTGCTCCGCATTTTGATGCCACCGGCGCGATGTGGGTGCAGTCGCACGGCCAATTCCACCGGGAGGTCAACGGCCGATTTGAGCCCTTCCCGCTGCCTGCGCCCACCTTGCCGCGCACCAACACCACCGGCTACGAACCGATGAGCCTGTGCGAAACGCGCGGCGGCGAGATGTGGTTCAGCACCTCCGACCAAGGCGCATACCGCTGGGACGGCACCGCATTCCACCAGCTCTCCCGGGCGGACGGACTCCCCACGAACAACGTGTCGGTCCACCTCGAGGACCGCCAAGGCAACCTGTGGCTCAGCGCCTTCCACTGGCACCTGCCGGAAGGGGAACGCCGCGGTGCGCTCTGCAAGTGGGACGGTGCCACGGTCACCACCTTTCCCGAGGTGCCCGGTCTGACCGGCAACGAGATTTACTCCGTTTTCGCGGACCGGCAGGGCGACATATGGATCCACGCCACGGGCCACTGCGTCTACCGCTACAATGGGAGCACGTTCACGCCGCTGACGGCCACGGAGCCGGTGTCGCCGGATTTCCCGTTTGGTTGCAACTCGATTTATCAGGATCGCAAAGGCCAAATGTGGTTCGGCTTCACCGGCGGGCTCTACCGACTCGACGGCGAAACATTCGTCAACGTCCGGCGCAGCGGCCCGTGGAAGTGAAGCAGCGAATCGCTTGGCAGCAATGGAATGCTCAATGTTGTCCCGGACAGCGACCTCGGTTCGATGCCAAGGGTTCGCCTCGCGGGGGGGGGCTTCGCTTTCATTCTGACCGGACGATGCGCACCACCCGACCATCGCCTGCCTGCAGCATGTACTGCCCGGTTGGCAGCGGACCCACATCGATGGACGGGCCGGTTCCCGCGTGCACTTGTTTGCCGGATGCGTCGAACAAAGCCCAACGGTCCGTGGCTTCCAGCCCCAATATGCCCGTGAGGCCGACCGCTGGGTTGGGGAAAGCCGCCAGGCTGTTGGCGGCTGCGGCGGGGGAATCAACAGCTGCTGGGTGGTCGAGTTGAACGCGGTATGCGGTGCCGATGCCTTCCGCGTCGCCACCGGTAACGTACCACCACGTGTCATTCGGAGCGATGGCCGCGCGGAACCGCCCCGTCATCGGGTTGGGCAATGCGACGAATTCGACGTCAAGCGGACCGAGTGACGCGTCGTAGGTAGACCCGTACTCGGAAGCGGAAGGGGTGGGGGAAAGGCCGGCTCCGGTTTGGTCTACCCCACCTTCCACGTAAAAACCCGCATCCGCAAAAGTCCCCCCGAAGTAATGCAGCCCCATCACGTGGTAACTGTGCGGATGAGCCAACTCAAACGCCGTCCATTCCGTGTCACCATCTCCGAAGAATGCGCCGCCGGCGACTCCCTCGAACACATTCTCCGCGGCATTGTAGATCCGCCCACCGGTGACAACCACAACATCGGGTGATTCGGCCCACACCGCTGAGAGGTTGTCGGCGGCGTAAGGCAAATCCGGCCCAGGCGTCCATTCGGTTCCGTCCCAGACTTCGGTGGACGCGAGTTGGAACCCCTCATCGGGATTGAAGCCTCCGATGGCCATTGCTTCAGCCTCCGTGGCGGGGGACGCCACCAAGGCAAAGCTCGAACGCGCTACCGCGAGAGAGGCGGTGGGGGTGATTTCGTACGTGAGGGTGTTGAACAGGTCGCAACTGTTGAGGTCCTGCGTGCCGTCGTATCCGCCACAAATCAGGATGGATGGCGGGGAAAGGAGGACGCTGCTGTGACCAGCTCGACCTGAGGACATGGTGGCCACAGGCGTCCAAGTGTCGGTGTCCATGTCGTACTGCAGGATGTCGTCATAGTACGTGGCCCCGCCATCCCACCCTCCGATGACGAAGACGCGGTTTTCGAAAAGTGCGGGCGCCGTGGCGTCTTGCCGGGGTGCAGGCAAATCCGCAACGGAGGTCCACAGGCCATCACCCGTGTGGTAGAACTCGCAACTCGCTGTAGTTGCCGTCCCATCGAATCCCCCGATGGCGAGCACCCCATCGGGCACGGTTCCCATTACGTGGCCTTCCCGGTATTCCATCATCGGAGCGATGGGTTCGAAGCTTGGGAGTTGGAATTGCGCGGAGCCTGAGGCCGATGTGCAGCCGCATATGAAAAGGAGGAAGGTGCGTTTCATGGGCACAACTGAGCAATGAAGGTGAGTGAGGTCAAGCTACAATTTTTCGTCACTTGGTCGGTTGCCGTTGACCGGTTTATTTCGTCCCAATCGGGAGGCTCTCGGACTTGAAGGCCTATCCCTGGAACAGGTTCACGCCTTTGTAATTGCGGCGGACGAAATCGAGGGCGGCTTGCAAGATGGCGCCCATGTTTTCGGCGCGCTTGAAATGCACGTCCCCGGTGAGGCCGAAGAGTTCGCCCTTGAGCTCCTCGATCTTGCCATCGGTGGACAGCCGGTCTGCTCTCATGCAGGCCAGCAGTTCGCCGAGGCGCTGGTGTTCGCTCGCCGCCCGTTTGGCGAGTAGCGCCCGCTCCTCCTTCACGTACTGTTCGATGGACGCCTCGGGAAGTACCTCGTTCGTCATCTGGGAGAGCGCCCCGTTTTCGGGCAGCCCTTCGAGCCGGTAGACCTTCGGATTGCCCTCGTAACTCTGTTGGTCGAAGTCGATGGCCCGCAGGCGGTAGGTGATGCGGTTGAAATCCTGGGTGATCACCACCACGTAGTTGTAGGACCGCATGTCGCCGAGGAGCCGGAGGAAGCAACGCTCGTTGAACTTGATGTATTCTTTCGCGAGGGCGCGTTTGTCCTGCATCGGAAGCTCTTCCAGCCGTTCTTCGATGAACACATCCCCGGGAATGCCTTCGATGTGCTCCTCGATGAGCGTGCCTTCATGGACCAAAAACTGGATGCGATTCGGTGACAACAGCTGCTCCAACTCCAGCCCGTACACCCGCGACGCGTCGCACTTTTTCACGTAGAGGAACACGTAGTTGTCGTTGATGATGTTCCTGACCTTCACCCGAAATGGCTTGGTGTTCCCAAAGGTGCAAAACGCGATGCTGTCCACCGTGATGAACGGCAAAATCGTGTCGCTCCCATCCGCATGCAAGATGGAATACAACCGCTTCAAGTTCAGCACCAGCTCCTCCCGGTCCGAATTCGAGTAAATGCAGTCGATCCACAGCGTGTCGCGGTCCTCAGCATCGAGGATGGGCAAGCTCCCCTCGAAGCGCAGCAGGTCGTCGTACGCCACCGGAATGTCCACCGACCGGTCGTGCTTCTGCAAGTACCGCTGCAGCATCGGTGTGACCGGAAACGGCACTTTCTTCTTCGAAATCAACTTGTTCTCCACGGCTTCAAAAATGGTGAAGTTCGCTCGACTTTCCAGCGTGCGGCTGTCAGTTCCCGCCCAGAACGAGCCCCACCGCGTGTGCGGGCACAAAAAAGGGCTGCCCGCCTGGGCAGCCCTTTTGCACGCCATCCGGCGCGGACCTTACCGCACCTTGATCCAGGGGAGTTGGCGCGTGACGCCGTCTTGCGTGATGTGCACGATGTACATGCCGGCGGGCCAAGCGTCGGTGGAAACGACCCAGTCGCCTCCGCTTCCCAAGGCCGCGTCGAGCCGATCCTCCACACGGCGGCCGTCGGCGTTGAAGACTTCGATGCGGGGCACGCCATCGCTTCCGCTGTGCGCACTGCGAATGGTCAGCACTTCCGTGCCCGGGTTGGGGAACAGCTGGAGGTCCCACGCCGCTGGTGTGGCGTCATCGACATCGGCCGCGGTTTCACAATCCACGCCCAACCCCACGTATTGCATCTCGTAATCGCCTTCGGTCAAGGTCATGCTGCCAGCGGGTTCGCCGTCCACAAAGAGCGCAGCACTCGCTCCGTTCCATCCGTCCCCGAAGCTGTCGAACATTTCCACCTTGTAGCAGCCCGCGGGAACACACCCGACGGATGAACCCGTGTAGCCGTCCATTTCCATGAGCAATTCGCCTTCCTCGTTGGAGACGTTCAGGGCCACCTCTTCGGGGAACATGCCCCCGTCAAGGACAAATTCCACTTCGAACATGCCGCCACACGCACTAGCGACCAAGCAGGACCCGTCGTCCACCACGGCGTCGGGGTCGTAGTTGTTGGCCTCCGGATCCGTGCAGCCGTAGTACGCATCCCACGCGATGTCGCTGCATGCCCCGTCGATGCTGAAGGGGATCACCCAAACGTCTTCGCCGGCGGGCCATTCCGCGTAAGCGATGTCCTCAAAGAGCGTGCTCAACCCGAAGACGCCGTCGTCCCAATCGGCATCGCTCAAGCTTCCCGTGACGATTGCGGCGTAGCAGACGCCGGCCTCGAGGCACACTTGTCCGTAGATGTCGCCAAAACCGAATTCACTTTGGCTGACAAACACCACTTCACCCGCTTCCGAAACGATGGTCAGCGCGGCATCCGCGACAGAAGTGTACATGTAAACATGCCCCACCTCCCCGTCCTCGCAGACAAAGGGGTACGTGCACGAACCGTCGTCAACCGTGGCTTCTGCGTAATAATTCAGGGCCTCCGGATCGGTGCACCCCGGAATGGTGACCTCGCAGCCCTCGGCATTCACTCCCACGGCAAAGACCTCGCCGTACGTCCCAAACGGAACGGCATACGTGCTCGTTTCTTCGCCGATCAGGACTTCGGCGCTGTTCGCCCCCGGATTCCAACCGAAGTCATTCAGGTAGAAGTTGTAGCACCCGTCCTCGAGGCAACCGTAAGAGGTGGTTTGGGTTTCGTCGTAGTCGTAGACCAGGTTGATGTGTTGCCCCAAATCCGTGGTGAGCGACCAGTGCAACGAAGTGCCCCAACCGAATTCGTTCAGCGAGTCGCTGCTCACCGATTGGATGACGATTTCAGTCTCGCCTTCCTCGCACACCGGAATGACGGCGCACGACCCGTCGTCCTCGGTGGCGTCGGGGTTGTAGTTCAGTGCGTTGGGGTCGGTGCATCCATACACGGGCAGGTCCGCACAGTCGCCGTCCCAAACAATCCAAGCGTTCCAGCACTCGGCCTCACAGGGGTTGTTGAACGTGACGTAGTCCCCGGTGAACGAGTCGTAGCCGCAAACGGGCTCGTATACGTCCTCGCACTCACACGGGTAGAGGCAGTAGCCGCTGTCCATGTTCGCCTCCGGGTCGTAGTTCATGGCCTCGGGGTCCATGCAGCCGTAAACGGGGATGAACACCTCGCATCCTTCCGTGTTCACGCCGATGGCGAACGCGGCTTCGTATTGGCCTTCCGGCACAGCATATGCTGTGGTATCCTCCCCCAGGAGGACTTCGACGGCTTCCGCGCCGTACGACCAGCCGTAATCGTACACGAAGAAGTTGTAACACCCGTCCGTCAAGCATCCGTAAGCCGTAGCATACTGGTCATCGCTGTAGTCGTAGACCAAATTCGCATGGAACCCAGCATCGTCCGTCAGGTTCCACGACAGGGAGCTCCCCCAGTCCCAGCCGTCCGTCGAATCGCTTGCCGTGATTGCAATCGTGACGGCCGTTTCGTCGCCGCCGCAGGTGGGGATGACTACGCACGAGCCGTCATCTTGCGTGGCGTCCGGGTTGTAGTTGAGCGCCTCCTCGTCCGTACAACCATAAACCGGCATGTCTGCGCAGTCGCCGTCCCAGAGGATGTACACTTGCGCGCAACCGGCTTCACAGGCGTTGTTGAACGTGACGTATTCACCGGTGGCGTAGTCGTATGCGCACACCGGCTCGTAGATGTCTTCGCATTCGCATTCGTAGGAGCAGGAGCCGTCATCGACCGTCGCGTAGGGGTCGAAGTTGAAGGCCAAATGGTCAGTGCACCCTTCCACTTCAACCACCTCCGTTTCACATCCGAGCCCGAAAGAAATCGCTTGGTGCTGTCCCGATTCGAGCGAGAATGTGCCCAAGGACACGCCCAATTCGGGGAGGCTGATTTCGATGATCGCACCGTTCCAGCCGTCTCCGAAGCTGTCGATCATCTCCAGTTCGAAGCAGCCCGCGCTGTCGCTGCGGCAGAAGGCCGCGTAGGTGGTGGCGTAGTTGTCCAGCCCGGCGCCTTCCGCCAACACCCCCGTGCTGTCCGAGAGCACAAACGACACTTCGTCCCCCCAAAGCGCCGTCTGCAGCGTGATGAGCACAGCGGTCTCGTCGCCTCCACACGCGGGAACCTCCACGCAAGACCCGTCGTCTTCGGTGGCCTCGGGGTCGTAATTCAAGGCTGTTTCGTCCGTGCAACCCGGCACCGGCAAATTGTCGCAATCGCCGTCAGCCAACACCTCAAACCCAGCACATGCCGCCTCGCAAGCGTTCGTGAACGTGGCGAGCTCACCAGTCCAGCTGTTGAATGCGCACACCGGCTCTTCCACGTCCTCGCAACCGCAATCGTAGGTGCACGACCCATCGTCCCAAGTCGCAAGGGGGTCAAAATTGGTGGCCACTGGATCGGTGCATCCGAAGGCGTCTTCGCCCACCGTGCCACAATCGGTGCCGAAAGTGATGTATTCACTGTCCCCTTCTGATAGCGTGAAGGTCCCGAGAGGGACTCCGAGCGCAGGGATGTCAATTTGCAAGGTTGCACCATTCCAACCGTCACCGAAGCTGTCAGTCATCTCGAGGACGAGACAACCGGTCACATCATCCACACAAAACGTCGAAGAGTAGGTGGCATTATCTTCAAAGTTTTGACCCGTCACTAAGACGCCGTTGTCGTCGGAAATGGTGAATGCCACCTCGCTGCCCCACAGGGCAGTTGTGAGGGTTGCCGTTGCTTCCAGGTTGCAATCTTGGGCTGTTGCAAGGCCCGAGCGAAAGACAACAGCAAGGAGTATGATGGGGAGAGTCAGACGCATAGCGTGTCGTGTGTTTGGGAAGGTTTCACTCCATGAACAACTTCCATGTCCAAAAAGTTGCGGCGGGTTCACGTGACCACGCCGGCCTTGTGTTAGGCGTCTTAAGAACGGGCATCTGTGGGGGGGCTTTGGTTGTGCTTGCTGCAACTATTTGAGATGGTGGCATGTTGTTGGGATATGACGCCCTTCCATCCCGTGTTTGGTTTGTTTCTGATTGCCTTGCTTGCACCTTTAAGGGGTTTTTCCCAAACCGAAGTGGCGGGCTGCACAAACCCCCTCGCCCTCAATTTCAATCCTGCTGCCACCGAGGACGATGGCACTTGCCTCGGCACCGGTTGTCCCGATCCTACCGCTTCCAATTTTGATGTCTTCACCATCTTTTTCCCCGGTAATGGAGACTCAACCTTGTGCACTTATGAGGAAGTCGTTGAGGTACTTGGGTGCATGGATTCCTCAGCGGACAACTTCAACCCACTCGCCACGGTGGAGGACGGCTCATGCACGTACGCGGAGGTCGCCGGGTGCACGGATGCGACAGCGTTCAATTTCAATTCCGAGGCCGTTGAGGATGATGGCTCTTGCGTTTACCTCGGATGTCCCGACTCCCAGGCAATCAATTATGATCCCTTGGCGGCGATTTTAGGAGCTGGTGACGTCGAACTTTGTGAATACGCGGGCAATGGAGGGTGCACGGATGCGTCCGCATTGAACTTCGACGCAGCTGCAGACTACAACGATGGATCGTGCACGTACGCGGCGGTCCTCGGCTGCACCGATCCGTTTTCGTGGAATTACAACCCCATGGCCACCGAAGATGATGGCTCGTGCATGGGGTCTGCAGGCGATTTTGGGTCCTCGGGATGCGCCGATCCCATGGCTGCCAATTTCAACCCTTTCTTCTTCTTGTTTGCTGAGGGCGCCAGTGTGGACGATTGCATTTACAATGGCGACGAGTTGACCATTCCTGGGTGCACCGATGAGTCAGCGGCGAACTACAATCCGCTAGCGCAGGTTGACAATGGAACATGTCTCTTTGCGGTTGTTGGTTGCACGGACCCGAATGCCTTGAACTTCAATGCTGCGGCAGTAATGGACGATGGCAGCTGCATCGCAGGCATGGACGTATTGGAATCGGCTGAATGGGGCGGGCTTTCAGCAGAGCTCATGGGGTTCACAGATGCTGGAGAACACATCTACCGGCTCTATGCTCAGTTCAATGAACCGGATGTAGAGTTGACGACGGTATTTGGCATGGCGGGCGCTCCTTTAGCCGTTTCTACAGATGAAGGGACTTTCCTTCAGACCACAGCTGGGGCGACATTTGCTGACGAATGGCCCAGCGGAATCGATGACGGGACTGCTGCGGTGGACACGTGGCTGACCATTGGAATTGGAGATGACTTAACGTACGTAGGGGATGCCATCACAGCGTTCGCGACGGAGGGTGCCCCGCTGCTCATTAGCTCCGAAATAGGAGGTGCGTGGTTCCGAGTCCCGGGTTCGGGAGAGGCCGGCACACCGGACCCGCTGGGCCGGGTGTTGCTTGGTCAATTCATTGCTTCAGGAAACGTTTCGGTCACCTTGAATCTTCAGTATTTCGATGCCACGGGCATGCCGGCACAAGTGCACGGCGCTACCGCCTCTTGGCCGGTAGGTACAGATCCAGGATCGGGTTCGCCGGGAGGTGAGGAGGAGGCGTCCTGCTCGGGGGATCTCGACGGAGACGGAACGGTGAGCGTGCAGGATTTGTTGGATTTGATTGCACAATTTGGAAACGACTGCGAATGATTTTGACACACCGCATTCGGCTAGCAGGCGCATGGAACTACCTTTTTTCCGCATGCATCCTTTGGTTTGGGGCGTGGGGTGGGGCATCGGAGGCGGCAGGCCAGCAGTTTTGTGGCTTTGACGCCTTGCACGCCATCCACCGGGGTGACGAGCCGGCGTGCAATGAACGGATTTTGGGCCAAATCCTGCTCGGGAGCGACCGCACCGGCGACGCCCTGACCATCCCGGTGGTGTTCCACATCATTCACGAGGGCGGACCGGAAAACATCCCGGACGACGCGGTGCACCAATCCATCGATTTGCTGAACGATGCGTTTTCCAACAACGGCGCATATGCAACCGAGCAAGGGGTGAACACGGGCATTCAGTTTTGCCTCGCGGCGGTCGACCCTGAAGGAGCCTTCTCGAGCGGCATCGAGCGGGTGGAATCCGGGTTGACCGACGTCCTCGTTCCTGCTGAAGAAGCGGCGTTGAAGGCGCTGAGCCATTGGGACGGGACCCAGTATTTGAATGTTTGGGTCGTCGATGCCATCACCCGCGAGGAGAGCAACGAAGGTGTGGTGGGCTTTGCGACCTTCCCCACCCTGCACGGAGAGCCGCTCGATGGTGTGGTGGTGGAGCGCTCAGCGGTGGGCGTGTCGGCCACAGCGAATGCCGTGCTCGCCCATGAAGTGGGCCATTACCTCGGACTCTACCACACCTTCCAAGGCGGCTGCCCCAATGACGACTGCTTGACGGCCGGCGATCGCGTGTGCGACACCCCGCCTGATGCGGCGGCGTTCAACCTCATTTGTTTCGACGGAACCAACAGCTGCAGCACCGATGCCGATGACGCGAGCATCAACAACCCGTTCCGCGCGCCGGAGCTCGGGGGACTGGGCGATCAACTGGACATGCAGACCAACTTCATGGACTACGCGAATTTGACCTGTTTCGAACGCTTCACAGCAGGCCAAGCCGACCGGATGGTCGCCAGTTTGATGGAAATCCGCTCTTCCCTCCTCGAAGGGGATCGGTGCTCCGGACCGTGTGGTGATCCCATCGAGGTGGACGTGGTGGCATCGAGTCTAGTGATTGAAGTGGGGGAGTCGGTGTCGTTTGTGAACACTTCATCCAACGTGCAGGGCGTCGAGTGGTTCGTGGATGGCGCCTCGCAAGGGCAGGAGCAGGATTTTCAATTCGCCCCTGCGGAGGCCGGCGATTACCTCGTCTCCGTGGTGCTTGAAGGGGATGAGCCGGGCTGTACGGAGACGGTGGCGTTCCAAGTTGAGGTGGTGTGTCCGGTGACGGCATCGTTCACCGGGGGGGCGGTTCATTTCGAAGCGGGCGGGTCGTACGAGGCGGCGAACACGTCTTCTGGCGCCAACTCCTATGCTTGGTATGTGGACGGGGAGCCTGTTTCGACGGACGAAAATCCCACGTTCACCTTCGAGGATGCAGGTGCGTACACCCTTCAGTTGGCGGCGACAGGGCCCACATGCACGGACTGGTCTGCGCCGCAGAACCTGTCCGTTGGAACGTGCACCTCGGGCAACGAATCGAATGTTTGGCTTTTCTTCAACGCATCGGGGTCGGGCCATGGTTTGGACTTCAACACGGACCCGCCCACGCCGGTCGCTGAGAACAACCTGCCACCGGAAGCGGACCATTGCAAAGCCACGCTGTGCGATGAAGGGGGCAACGTGCTGTTTGTGAGCACGGGGACGGAGGTGCTCAACAGCAACTTCGAGGTCATGCCCAACGGGGACGATCTGTTCGGCAACACCTCGAGCCATTACGGCACCATGCTGGTCGCCCAACCGGAATCGCAGCACATGCATTACGTGTTCTACTCTTCGCTGCCGGATGATCCGAATGAAGGCGGGTTGCATTACGCCCTCATCGATGAAACCCTCGATGGCGGGTTGGGCGATGTGACGGTGAAGAACGCCTTCTTAGGGGCCTATGGGCAGGAAGCCATGACGTGTGTTCGCCATTGCAATTTGGTTGATTTTTGGCTCATCACCTACGACCAAATCGAAGGCCGCTACCTCGCGTGGCTCGTCACCGCGGAGGGCATCAACCCCGCGCCCGTGTCATCGGAAATTGCACAGGATGTCTACTACACGCTGCCCTTGACGCCCTCCGCCAAGGGGGACCAAATCATGCACGGCAAGTACCTGATGGACTTCGACGCATCAACCGGGGAACTGGTGGTGGCCGCCACGTTTGAGTTGAACGACATCGTCGGGTGGGAGTTCAGTGGAAATGGTCGGTTCTTGTACCTGTTTCACGGGGAGTTCGCCACGACCATCACCCAGGTGGACCTCTGGAACTTCGACGCGAATGACCCGCTAGCGGATGCTGCCACGGTGGACTCGCCGGCAGGATTCATCTACATCTATCCCCAACGCGCGCCGGATGGCAACATCTATTTTGAGAACCCGTTTGGGGGGGACATCGCGCGGATCGTTGCGCCAAATTTGCCGGCGGACGACCTCATTTTCGAGGCGTCCTTTGTGAATTTTCAATCCCTGATCAACAGCTTCGGGAATTACTTCCACCGCTATGTGCAGGGGGAGTCCTTGTTCATCGAGGGGGATGCCGTGGCTTGCGCGGGCACGCCGATGGCGTATGCGGTTTATGGAAGTGACTGCCTACAAGGGGACGTGGAATGGACCGTTGCAGGAGCGGATTATGAGGAGTTGGCAAATGGCGTGATCGAAGTGGTGTTCCCGGCCGCGGGCTTCGTGACCCTCACGGCTGCGATGGAATTGGCGTGTGGGGTGGTGGACCAAACCCTGACTGTGCACGTGCTGCCCGATCCGGGCTTGAACCTCGGGGCCGATTTTGGATCATGCGGGGACGGCGTGGAGCAGGTCCTCGATGCCGGGCCGGGCTTCAATAGTTACCTCTGGAACAGCGGAGAAACGACTTCAACCCTCGCCGTGTCGGAGCCTGGCGTGTACGGGGTTACCGTGGATGCCGGCGGGTGCTTCGCTTACGATGAGGTGGAGGTGCTGGATGCGGCGGTCGCGCCCATTGATTTGGGCCCGGACGTGACCTTGTGCGACGGGGAAATCTTGGTGCTCGACGCGGGGACTGGCTACAACGACTACACATGGCAAGACGGTGCCGCAGGTCCGACGTACACGGCGTTCGAAGCGGGCACGTATGTCGTTTCGGCTTCGCTTCCTTGCTCCGCGTCGGACACGCTGGTGGTGATCGGCTGTGGGGAAGGAATCGGTTTAGAAGTGGAAGGCAGCGACCGCGCTCAGCTGCAGGTTTTTCCCAATCCAAATACCGGCACCTTCGAGGTGCTGTGGGCTGCCGCCGATCGGCCTGAGCGGTGGGCGTTGTTCAGCCTTGCGGGACAGCAGGTGGCCACGGGTGCGGTGACGGGTCGGGATCGGCTCACGGTGCGCGTTGACTTGGCAGCCGGGTCGTACTGGTTGCAATTGGAGGGGGCTGGTCCCCCCCGTTATCAGCAGGTGGTGATTGAGTAGGCACGCGGGGGCTGGTCATGCTGGAAAAGCACGGTTTCGCTTACCTTTCCGGCATGGAAATTCGTCAAAAATCAGGGTGGGCATTTGCGCTCGCCTTGGCCGTGGTTGCAGGTTGCGGCACGCCAGAAGCCGAAGTGCATGTGCAGGATAACCAAACCTTTTACGGTTCCGTCATCGACTTGGACGGGGCAGTGGACGCCTCCGGGTTGCGGGCAGCGTTGTCGGAAAACGGGCGCGCCCAAGTGCGGTTTGAAGGGGAGGTGACGGCGACTTGCGCGAAGAAGGGCTGTTGGATGGACGTGGCGTCGGGCGAGGACACGGTGTTTGTGCGGTTTTTGGACTACGGATTCTTCGTGCCCACGGAAGGAGCGGAAGGGAAGCGCACCATCATGGAAGGCGAAGCGTTTTTCGACACGCTCACGGTGGACATGCTGAAGCACTACGCCGAGGACGCGGGCAAATCGGAGGCGGAAATTGCGGGCATCACGGAACCCGAATTGCGCCTCGCTTTCACGGCGACGGGCGTGATGATCGAAGACTGATTCCGTGAGCGCCCAGTTCCTCACTCCCCGGCGTGCAAGCACCTTCCTCGTGGCGAGCGCGCTCTTCCTCGCGTTCTGCGGTGAGCCCGTGGCCGATGCCCCGCAGCCGAAGCTCGCCCCGCTCCAACCCAACACGAACTCCGAGCTGGCGCAGGCCATGCGCAAGTTGGACGGCGAGCTCGTCGCCCTGTTGGCCGATGCGGCCCGGACGGGCGATTGGAAAGGCGCGCAGATTTCGAGGCTGCAGCTCGTGGGGATGACGCCCACCGACAGCACCATGTTGGTGCCGGGGTTCCAAGGGTTTGCGATGGCATTCGATCAGCACGTGTCGGCGTTCAATGCGGCGCCGAGCGTGGACACGTACACGGACGTGGTGAACGGCTGCTTGTCCTGCCACCGGCGGGCGTGTCCGGGGCCTGTGGCCCGCATCGAAAAGCGCAAGCTGGCCTCCAAATGATGGGAGGTCAGTTGCTGTCGCGCCGGGCGAGGACCTTCCTGGCTCTGGGCCTGTGCTGTTCCTTGACGCTCGCGTGCCACCGGGAGCGCGCGAACGCGACCCTCCTGGATTACCGGGGGCTGGACGGTTGCACCTGGGTCATCGCATCGGAAGCGGAAGTGTACGAGGTGATCAACCTCGATGCGTTCATCTCGGATCCGGAGGACGGAATGTCCTTGGCCATTACCTATTCCCCCGTGGACATATTCATCGGCAGCATTTGCATGGCGGGGCCGTTCATCGAACTGCATTCCTGCGAGGTCATTCCTTGAGACCGGATGCAAGGCATCATGCACCCGCAGAAGATGCCATTCACGCTCACTTGGGGGGAATCGCCTTGCCACGGTGCATGCCGTGCCCCATGGGTTGAATCACTTCGCTCGTTCATCCTGTTGAAAGCCCTCTGGATCCGCACATGGATTCGTGTGGATTCACCACGATGGCGAGCTGCTCGCACTGCATTTGGAAATCGTTCGAGGCGTCGAGGAAGGCCTTGGAGGTGGATTGCGGCCCCACCACGCGGAGCAGGT
>CBFHPD010000169.1:0-13827 GCA_965657495.1 uncultured Flavobacteriales bacterium | reverse complement strand
CGTTGCCGTGGTGGACGTCGAGTTGCCGCAGTCGTCGGTCGCCGTGAAGGTGACGGTCGCAGCGCCGGTAGCACCGCAGTCGTCGCTCAAGCCGGCGAAGTCATTCGACCACGTCACGCCGCTGCAGGCATCTGATGCCATGGCACCACCGTTGCCCGCGAGCCACGCTTGGAGTTCCGCATCGTTGCCCGCACCATCGCATTCCACCGCAGCGTTCGCTGCCTCCACATCCATGGTCGGAGCGGTGAGGTCTTCGACTTGGATGGTTTGGTCACACGTCACTGTGGTCATGTTGTCGCAGTGATCCCAAACCTCCACCGTCCAAGAACGCGTGAAGGCGTATGAACCAATTCCATCGGTGTTGCACAAATAAGTCGGTGCAGAATCCACGTAGGTCATGCTTGAATTCAATTCGCCTGACGCGTTGCAATCATCGGATGCCGTAAAGCTGGGCTCACCCAGCGATGCCGGGCTCAAGTCCGCATTGCAAGTTGCATCCAATGCCACGGTCACCTCCGGCGCGCAGTCGAACGTGTCCACTGTCGGAGCGGTGTCGTCTGTGAGCGTAATGACTTGCTCGAACGTCGTTTGGTTTCCACATTCGTCCGTCACAGTGTAGTAGCGATCCCACTCACCCACCGGGAGGCGGCAGCCGCCGGTCGCTTCGATGTTGACAATTTGGATATCGACGCTCGTGCAGTTGTCGTAAATCGTTCCGCCGTAGATGGTTTGCGGGTCGTAATCCGCACAATTCACTTCAACGTACTGGGCCAAATCCACCACCGGAGCAATCGTGTCGAGCACCGTGATGTTTTGGATGTGCATCGCCGTTCCGGTATTCTGGCAGTCGTCCTCGGCTGCGTAGAAGAACACACGCTCGACGGTGAAACTGCCGCTTTGGCCTGAGCACAAAGGCTGCGGGTTACCATCCGTAATGGTTTTCACCACAGGGACATCGGTATCGCATTGGTCCATGACGCCCACCGTAGGCTCGCCCAATGCCGCCACGCTGTAATCCACCTCACACGCTTCATCCAAGTAGAGGGTGATGTCCTGCGGCTGGTCCGTCAGCGTGAGCTGAGGTGCCACCACGTCTTGTACGGTGATGACTTGCAGGGCCGAGTCGAGGTTTTCACAGTAGTCTGCTGCGCGCCAAACCCGGGTAACGGTGTACGTTCCCTCAGGCGTGCCGTCTGCTGCGCTGCACACCTGTACCGGAGGCAAATCGTAGTACTCCAATTCCATGGAGTACCCCCATCCGCCGGCGCAGTTGTCGGTAACCGTGGCCGTCCCCGTGACTGCCGGGTCGATGAATCCGATGCATTGACCTGGGAGCATGTCCACCGTGATGTCGGCAGGCGCCACCACTACAGGAGCTTCCAAATCGTGCATGGTTACATATTGGTACGCCGTCTCTGAGCGGTTTCCACACGCATCAACAGCTTCCCACAAACGGATCCACGTGCCGGGGCATCCGCCCGAGGCCAATTGCGCGGTGACCACTTCATACGTCACATCGCTGCAGGCATCCGAAGCGGTGAATGCGAACGGCACTTGGGTGACGTCGTAAGGATCGGAAACCTCATCGCACGAAGCTTCGGTAAACTCTTCCATGCCGTCAAAGACAGGAATCGTCGTGTCTTCAATGGTGAAGGTGGCCGTGGTCGACGTGGCGTTGCCGCAGTCGTCCGTCGCCGTGAACGTCACCGTGGCAGCGCCCGTAGCACCGCAATCGTCGCTCAAGCCCGCGAAATCGTTGGACCAAGTCACCCCGCCGCACACATCGCTTGCGGCTGCACCGCCGTTGCTGGCAAGCCACGCTTGGAGCTCAGCATCGTTGCCGGCGCCGTCGCACTCAACCGTTGCGTCGGCCGCAGCCACATCCATGCTTGGAGCCGTCGTGTCTTCGATGGTGAACGTGGCCGTCGTGCTCGTGGCGTTGCCGCAATCGTCGGTCGCCGTGAAGGTGACCGTCGCCGCGCCTGTCGCACCGCACAAATCGCTCAAGCCAGCGAAGTCGTTCGACCAGGTTACGCCGCCACACACATCGCTCGCTGCTGCACCGCCGTTGCTGGCGAGCCAAGCTTGGAGCTCCGCGTCGTTACCCGCGCCATCGCACTCAACCGTCGCGTTCGCTGCAGCCACGTCCATGCTTGGTGCCGTGGTGTCTTCGATGGTGAACGTCGCAGTGGTCGACGTTGCGTTCCCGCAGTCGTCGGTCGCCGTGAAGGTCACGGTAGCTGCGCCCGTAGCACCGCACAAATCGCTCAATCCAGCGAAGTCGTTCGTCCAGGTTACGCCGCTGCACACATCGCTTGCCGCTGCGCCACCATGGCTGGCAAGCCACGCTTGGAGCTCCGCGTCGTTGCCGGCGCCGTCGCACTCCACCGCAGCGTTCGCTGCCGCAACATCCATGCTTGGTGCCGTCGTGTCCTCAATGGTGAACGTCGCGGTTGTGCTCGTAGCATTCCCGCAGTCGTCCGTCGCCGTGAACGTCACCGTGGCAGCGCCCGTGGCACCGCATTCGTCACTCAAGCCAGCGAAGTCATTCGACCAGGTCACGCCGCTGCACACGTCGCTCGCCGCTGCACCGCCGTTGCTGGCGAGCCACGCTTCGAGCTCCGCGTCGTTGCCGGCGCCATCGCATTCAACCGAAGCATCGGCTGCTGCCACGTCCATGCTCGGAGCGGTCGTGTCTTCAATGGTGAACGTTGCAGTGGTCGAATTGGCGTTGCCGCAATCATCGGTCGCCGTGAACGTCACCGTCGCAGCGCCCGTAGCACCGCAATCGTCGCTCAAACCTGCGAAGTCGTTCGACCAGGTCACGCCGCCGCACACATCGCTCGCTGCTGCGCCGCCGTTGCTGGCGAGCCAAGCTTGGAGCTCCGCGTCGTTGCCGGCGCCGTCGCATTCAACCGAAGCGTCGGCTGCTGCCATGTCCATGGCTGGAGCCGTGGTGTCTTCGATCGTGAACGTTGCCGTCGTGCTCGTTGCGTTGCCGCAATCATCGGTCGCCGTGAACGTCACCGTGGCAGTGCCCGTGGCACCGCACTCATCGCTCAAACCTGCGAAGTCGTTCGCCCAGGTCACGCCGCTGCAAACATCGCTTGCTGCTGCACCGCCATTGCTCGCGAGCCAAGCTTGGAGCTCCGCGTCGTTGCCTGCACCGTCGCACTCAACGGTCGCGTTCGCGGCCGCTACATCCATGCTCGGATCCGTGGTGTCTTCGATGGTGAATGTCGCTGTCGTAGAAGTGGCGTTGCCACAATCGTCCGTGGCCGTGAAGGTCACCGTGGCAGCGCCCGTGGCACCGCACTCGTCGCTCAATCCCGCGAAGTCGTTCGTCCAGGTCACGCCGCCGCACACATCGCTCGCTGCTGCGCCGCCGTTGCTGGCGAGCCAAGCTTGGAGCTCCGCGTCGTTGCCTGCGCCGTCGCACTCGACCGTGGCGTTCGCTGCCGCAACGTCCATGCTCGGTGCCGTGGTATCTTCAATGGTGAACGTCGCGGAAGTGGTCGCGATGTTCCCGCACTCATCCATGGCCGAGAAGGTCACGGTAGCCGAACCGGTTGCACCGCAGTCATCGCTCAAACCGGCGTAGTCATTGGACCACGAAACAGCCCCGCAGTTGTCCGAAGCGGCCGCTCCGCCCATCGTGGCGAGCCAATTTTGCAAGGCCGCGTCGTTGCCGGTACCGTCGCACTCAACCGTCAAATCGGATGCCGCAACATCCATGCTGGGAGCGGTGGTGTCAACCACTTCAAGCACTTGGACATGAATGGCCTCGTTGCCCGAGCAGTCCACCGCCGACCACGTGCGGGTAATGGTGTATTGATGCGGGCAAGCGCCGTCCACGGCGGCTTCGTCGAAGGTCACTGCGACTGCTCCGTCGCACGCGTCGGCAGCTGTCACCACCGGCACGGTCATGTCCGCATCGCATTCCACAACAGCAGAAGCCGGAGTTTCACTGAACACCGGCGCTTCGGTATCGTTGCGCGTGACCGTTTGTACTGCTGTGTAGTAGGTGTTGCACGAGGCATCAAACGCGCTGTAGTACAAATCAACCAACTCACCGCCACAAGCGAAGGCAGGTTGAGGCTGAACGATTTCCTCCAAGTCAACCACCACATCACCGGCCATACCGGCCACATTCGCCCCGTTCATGATGCCTTGCCAAGCGAACCAACCGCCGAAACCAAATTCGCAGTTGTGGAAGTTCGCACCCGTACCGATTTGGTACATCTTCGACATGGAAGCCGGCATGTGGGTCAAGTTCAAGTAAGAACCTGCGAGGTTGCCCGTACCCGTCAAGTAGCTGTGATCGGGGTTGAGCTCGTAAACGCGCTCGATGTCCACTTGGTCTTCGGGGCAGTTCGTCACAAAGCCGTGCGAAGGATCTTCGTTGAGCCAATCGTTCGCGTCTTGGCCTTCGATGAAGGTAAGGACCACGTCAAACGTTGCATCCACGTCGTTTTCATTCACGATGGAGCCGGTGAGAACCGCCACACCGTTGTTGTATTCCACGAGTTCCAATCCGCCGTTTTCGAACCAAAACGAAGACAGTCCCAAACCAGCCAATGCCGGGTGGGTTTCCATACCGTAGATGCGGAATGCACCGTCCTCACCCGCACCGAATGCGGTGGTCGCGTTATAGTGTGTCGCTTCTACCGTCGCATCGGCAAAGAAGCCACCGACCGCGAGGTCATCGCCGAAGCAATTCGTAGCGGCCACCGTGGGATCTACGTCCGTGGGCAGGTCGTCCATGCACTGCACCTCATAGCTGTCCACGTTGGGCATCCAGCTCACAAAACAATTCTCACACGTGTAGGGGTTGCCATCGCAATCGAATCCAGCCATCGCAAAGCTGCAAGAACCATCATCGTCCGTCGCCAAGTCGTCGTAGTTGCACGCCAATTCATCCGTGCAACCCAACACCTCCAACAGATCGCACACCCCGTCGCCATCCGCATCGTTCAAGCAATTCCCGTCACAATCCACGAGCACCGAGATGGGGTACTCACACGTCCCGTCTTCCTCCGTGGCCCCCGTGTAATTGCAAGCCGTTACATCGGTGCAACCCAGCACCTCGTTTTCGTCGCACACGCCGTCACCGTCCGTGTCCGCGATGCACGCACCGGAACAATCGTATCCGGCTGCCGCATAGGTACAGGAGCCATCGTCTTCGGTGGCATCTTCGTTGTAGTTGCACGCCAATTCATCCGTGCAACCATCTCCGGTGGATTCAAATGGGCTGTTCTCGTAAATGGGCATGACCCCACGGAACTCCGATTCCTGCGCGCCGTTTTGGAACACTTGCACATAGAATTGGCCGGAGAGCTCACCTTGCGTGGTGATTTGACCGACCAACACCTTCATGTCTGAACCGGCAAAGGCCGGGCTGGTCATGTCACCCGATTCCGGGAACAAGTTGTAAATGGCGAAGCCATCCACGTCGTCGACCAACACGTTTTGGCCAGCATTGAATGCTGTGAACGGGTTGATGTCCCCCACCACTTGCATCAACTCAAAATCGGCCACCTCCGCTGCTGCGCCAACCGTCAGCCAGCTGTCGAATTCGAGGTGCGGAAAGAAGGAGAACAGGCCAGCATTGATGTTCGACCCGAGGTTTTCTCCAAAGTCTGCGTCGTTGTACCAGGCTGGCGAGCTGGTCGAGTTGAGTTCAAACTCATACCCTTGTGAACCCGCGATGGCCGAAACGAAGTCCAATTCGTCCAGCGTGTGGACGTACAACCGGTAGGTCGTGTAGCCGGTTAAATCGACCGAACCGACCATGCCCTCGTGCTCCAGGAAAGTTTCAATCCCCAGCCAGTAGCCCTCGGGCACGTAATTGGCGGGGTTGTAAGGTAAGTCCCCAGTCGATTGTGACCAGGCTGGAACCATGGCATAGCAGGCCAGGCTCAGCAAGCATAACAGTTTACGCATGACGCAAGTGAATTGGTTTTCGTTTCATTCAACACACTAATCATTCCGATGGGGTACTTCGGGACTATTTAATGCGTGTCGAATCTACGGAAATTTCAATGAAACTCACAAGCCACACCGCCACTTCGTCTAACATCACCGGGCACTAATCGCCTAAAATCGGCAATTGGCGCGGATTTGCGCACCCCCACAGACTCACACAAAAAAAAATCTTCTTCTGCCCGCACAGAGAAAGCAGGCTTTGCGCTATCTTTGCAGCCCTGTTCGGTACTATAGCTCAGTTGGTAGAGCAACGGATTGAAAATCCGTGTGTCCCAGGTTCGAATCCCGGTAGTACCACTTCAAGCCCATCAGCCCGTCTGGTGGGCTTTTTTCATGCCCTAACTTTCGACAACCCCGCGATCACCCATACAGCAACACATAATGCTTTAACAATTACAAATAATACATGGCAATAATAAAAACAAATCCAACCGAATTTATTACAGGACTAAGGTCGTATAATCGCTTATTTATCATCCATGACGTTCGCTTTACACCCGATGCATGGCACCGCTGGCTGCCCCCGCACACGCGCATCATCGGCCAAGCTGCGGTTGACGGCGGGGAACACAGCAAGGCCCTTGACACCGCGCAACATCTTTGGAATCAGCTCCTCAGCTGCGGAGCTGACCGAAGAACCCTTGCCTTGGTCATCGGCGGGGGCAGCTTGACCGACCTCGGAGGCTTTGTGGCTAGCACCTATAAACGCGGCATCGCGGTAGCCTTCTTGCCCACGACCATCATCGGCATGGTCGACGCAGCCATCGGCGGAAAAAACGGACTGAATTGGGCGGGGGTGAAGAATCAAATCGGCACGTTCCACGAGCCGGAAGCGGTGGGCATCGATCTGGACTGGCTCCGCACGTTGCCCGAGGAGGAGCAGGTGAGCGGGTGGATGGAGATGGTCAAGCACAGCTTCATTGCAGGGAGGGACGAGGTGGAGCGGGCGATGGCGGTGCGGGATTTGGCCCAAATCCCAGCGCTCATCTCCGACGCGGCCGCGATCAAAGGCAACATCGTCCAACGGGACCCCCACGAGGCCGGCTTGCGCAAGACCCTGAACCTCGGCCACACCGTCGGGCACGCGCTCGAGGCCCTTGCCCTCAACCGGGGCGCGCGGCTGCCGCATGGCATCGCCGTGGGATTTGGACTGGGCTTCACCCTCATCGCTTCGGAGGCGCTTGCGGGCTTGGCGGCGGAGGCCGCCCGACAGGGACTGGAGCATATGCGCCATTGGCTGCGCGACACGCCGCTTCCGGCAGCGGATGCTGCGGAATTGTGGGACCTCATGCAGCACGACAAGAAGAACGAAGGCGGGCAGGTCTTGGAGGTTTGGCTCAAGGATTGGGGGCAAGCGGTTTGGGATCAACCGTTAAAAAAGGAGGATTTTCAGCGGCTTTGGTTGAAAACCGTTGCTGAATTCACTGCCTGACCGGCCGAGTCGTTCTATTTTTGCCCCCATGCAACGGACTGCGGCTGAACTCGCCGACTTCTTAGGAGGGTCCCTCGAAGGGGATGCCTCGGCCACCGTCAACCAACTTTCGAAAATCGAAGAAGGCGTCGAAGGGGGACTCACGTTCCTCGCCAATCCCGATTACGAAGGGCACCTGTATACCACCGGGGCAAGCATCGCCATCGTGTCGACCAATTTCCAACCGAGTCAGCCGCTACCTGCTGCGTTGACCCTCATTCGCGTGGACGATCCGTATGCCGCGTTTGGCCGGATGCTCGAAATGGCGAACGCGCAAGAGGCGCGGCCCGAGGGGATCCATCCGACGGCGGTCATCGAAGAAGGCGCAGAGCTTGGGGCCGGGTGCCGCGTGGGGCCACATGTGGTGGTGGAAGCAGGAAGCCAAGTGGGCGCAGGGTGCGACTTGCGCGCGCACACGTACATCGGTCGGGGTGTTCGGCTGGGGGCTGGGTGCTTGGTGCACGCGGGATGCCAAATCCTGGACGGAAGCATCATCGGGGAACAGTGCGTGTTGCACCCGCGCGTGGTCGTGGGTTCGGACGGTTTTGGGTTTGCCCCCCAACAGGACGAAACATACCGCAAGGTGCCGCAGACGGGGCATGTCATCATCGGCAACCGCTGCGAAATCGGCGCCGGCACCACCATCGATCGGGCCACCTTGGGCGCCACCCGCATTGAAGAAGGCGTCAAGCTCGACAACCTCATTCAGGTGGCGCACAACGTCACCATCGGCGCCCACACGGTCATCGCTGCCCAAACCGGCATCGCCGGCTCGACCCACATCGGCGCCCGGTGCATGATCGGCGGCCAAGTCGGCATCGCCGGCCACCTCCGCATTGCCGACGGCGTGCGCATTGCCGCCCAGTCCGGCATTTCAGCGAGCATCACCCGGGAAGGGGCCATTTACCAAGGCACCCCTGCCCTGCCCATTAAGGATTTCCAGAAACAACAATTGGCCTTGCGAAAAGTGACCCGAGAAGAATTGATGAAACGGGTGGCCCAATTGGAACGACAACTCAACCAACTCCGCGACTGAGCGGAACCGAAGCGCGCGAACGCCCATGCAAACCCAACAACGGACCTTGGCCGAGGCCATCACCTTTGAAGGCATCGGACTGCACACAGGAGAATTCAATCGGATGACGGTGCAGCCCGCTCCCGCCGGACACGGCTACAAATTCCAGCGCCTGGACGTGGAAGGCACGCCGACCATCGATGCGGACGTGGACCGCGTGGTGGGCACGCAGCGCGGCACCACGCTCGAGCAGCACGGCGCGCGGGTCCACACGACGGAACACATTTTGGCCGCCCTCTATGGCTGCGAAGTGGACAACGCCCTCATCCAGCTCGAAGGCCCCGAAATCCCCATCATGGACGGAAGCGCCCAAGCCTTCGTTGAGGCCATCAACCAGGCGGGCTACACGGACCAACAGGCGCCACGGAAAATCTACACGCTGAAGGAGAACCTCGCCTTTGAGGACCTCGAAAAGGACGTGGAAATGCTGGCTGTGCCGGAGCCGGATGGCGAATTCCGCCTGACGGTGATGGTGGATTACCGGTCGCCCGTGTTGGGCACGCAGCACGCAAGCATGTACAAGCTGGACGAGTTCGCGGAAGAAATCGCGGCTTGCCGGACGTTTGTGTTTCTCAAGGAGGTGGCCACGCTCGCGCGGGAAGGGCTCATCAAAGGCGGCGATGTGGCGAACGCCGTGGTGCTAGCGGAGCGCCCGTATTCGGATGCGGAATTGGCAGAGATCGGCCAACTGGTGGGCAAGTCCTCGTTGGAGATCCACGTGGAGTCAAAAGGCGTCCTGAACACCTCCCCTTTGCGGTTCCAAAACGAGCCAGCCCGCCACAAGTTGTTGGACATCGTGGGGGATTTGGCGCTCACGGGCCACTTCATTCAAGGACATATTTTGGCCGCGCGCCCGGGACACGCGGGGAATGTCGCCTTTGCTAAACTGCTGAAGCAGCGCATCAAGGCGGAAACGGGTTTGCCCAACCTGAACCCCGAACGGCCGTCCATCCTCGACATCAACGACATCAGCCGGATGCTGCCGCACCGCTACCCCTTCCTGCTCGTCGACCGCATCCTCGAAATGACGAACAACAGCATCACCGGGGTGAAAAACGTGACGATGAACGAGCCGTTCTTCACCGGCCACTTCCCAGGCAACCCCGTGATGCCGGGCGTTTTGCAGGTCGAGGCGATGGCGCAGGTCGGGGGCATTTTTGCCCTGAGCAGCGTGGAAAACCCGGAGGAGTACACCACGTATTTCATGAAAATCGACAACGTGCGGTTCAAGCAAAAGGTCTTGCCGGGCGACACCATCATCTTCCACCTCGAGCTGATGTCGCCGATTCGCCGGGGCTTGGTGAACATGCGCGGACGCGGATTTGTGCGGGGCCAGCTGGTCTCCGAGGCCGAGATGTTGGCCCAAATCGCGAAGCACCCCTAACAACGCCGTAACTTACCGCCGTGATTTCTCCCCTTGCACACGTGGACCCCGCCGCCCAACTGGGCACCGACGTGGTCGTAGAACCCTTTGCTTACGTCGGTGCTGATGTGGTCATCGGCGACGGAACCTGGATCGGTCCCCACGCCACGGTGCTGGACGGAGCCCGCATCGGCAAGGCCTGCAAAATCTTCCCGGGAGCGGTGGTCAGCGGCACCCCGCAGGACTTGAAGTTCAACGGGGAGCACACCACCGCCGAAGTGGGCGATCGGACCGTGGTGCGGGAATGCGTCACCATCAACCGCGGCACAGCGGACCGGGACCGGACGGCGGTGGGCGCCGACTGCCTGCTCATGGCCTACACCCACATCGCCCACGACGCCCTGATCGGCGACCACGTCATCGTGGCGAACTCCGGGAACATCGCCGGGCACGTGACCATCGAAGACTGGGCCATCCTCGAAGGCATGGTCGGCGTGCAGCAGTTCGTGACCATCGGCCAGCACGCGTTCATCGCGGGAGGCTCGCTGGTGCGCAAGAACGTGCCGCCCTACATCAAAGCGGCGCGCGAGCCCCTTTCCTACATCGGCGTCAACAGCATCGGCCTCCGCCGCCGGGGGTTCAGCCAGGACCAAGTGCTCCGCATCGAAGACATTTACCGCACCATTTACGTGCAGAACGGCAATTTGACCCAAGCCCTGAAAATCGCGGACGCGGAATTGCCGGCGAGCGCCGACAAGGACACCATCCTGCAATTCATTGCAGCGAGCGACAAGGGCATCATCCGCGGGCCGTTGTGAAACCGCTGGCGTTTGAGGCGACGGGATTGGGGCACCGGTTTGGGAACCGCTGGGTCTTCCGTGGAGTTTCGGGCGTGTTTGAGGCGGGGGACCACGGGGTCATCCGGGGGGCGAACGGGAGCGGGAAGTCGACCTTGGGACGGATTTTCACGGGAGCGCTGCAGGCGAGCGAAGGCGAAGTGGTGTGGAACGGCGCGCGGCGGTGGGATTGGAAGGAGCGGGATGACCTGGTGCTCAACACGTTGCTCATGGCGCCCGCGGCGGCGCTGCACCCCGATTTGACCATCCGCGAGGCGTGTGCCTTCCACGGGCGGTTTCGCGCGTGGTGGCCCGGGTTTGAGCCGGAATCGGCACTGAAGGACGCCGGGCTGGCGGCTGCCTTGGACAAACCGCTGCGGAATTTGAGCTCGGGGATGCGGCAGCGTGTGCAGTTGACGGTGGCCCTCGGGACGGAGTCGGCGCTCGTGTGCTTGGATGAGCCCTGTGCCAACCTCGATGCCAGCGGCATTGCGTGGTACCGCGATCTGCTGGCCCAAACCCGCAGCCGGACCACCACCCTCGTCTGCTCCAACCACCGCAAGGAGGACCACCTCGAACCGAGTTGGGTGCTGGATTTGGGCGGAGCGTAAAATTTTTTCGAAGCAGGGAATCCTTGGTTTTTCGCGGGATTCAGCTGGATTTTGGCCTGAAAAAGCGCTGATTTTCAAACCTTCATGAAACCTTGCGCGACGCGGCGGCGTAAAGGGAGGAGAAAACTGAAATGAATCAAACTCCTCAGTCATGAACATCAAAACGTTCTTCTCTTACCTGGCGGTTGTGGCGATCCTCGTCACATGGGCCATCTCCGCTAACGCCCAGTCGGCCTTGTCCACTGAGTCCAGCATTTTTGACGGCATTTCCCACGAGTGCATCACCCAGTCCAACATCGGCACGTCGTCGGTTTGGGTCAAGGACTCTTGGGCAGAGCAACGCTTCGATGCGTGCAGCAACGGCACCCTCGAAGCGATCTACTTGAACATCTTGGAGAACCCGCAAACCACGGACCTCGGCGTTCAGTTGTACGACGTACACCGCAACTTGCTCGCATCCAACACAATGCACTTGGAAGAAGGCATGACGGGAATCTTGAAAGTGAAGATGCCGTTGCTGGTCTCTGAAGGCGTGGAGTACACGATTTCATTGCGTGTCGACAACACGAGCAAGGTCAAGTTTGGCGCGGTGCGCTTGAATGAAGCCGATGGCACGTTCGCTGTGGGCGGCTGGAACCTCGCAGGCCACTTGGAATATGCTGTGGGCCAAACCGACCGCAACGTGGAAGAAGCGAACAGCGGCCGCATCGACATCCCCAACGTGTACGACGACGGTTCGGCCACAGATGAGAACCTCGCTGACGCATTTGTTGCCTTCCCCAACCCGTTCCAAAACGAATTGAACATCGAGTTCACCAAGGCGTTGAAAGGCGAGACGCAAATCGTCCTTTCCGACTTGAGCGGCAACATCATCAGCCGCGAAGTGCGCTCGGATGTCCAGTGGGGCGACCGCATCACCCTCGCTCCGCGCTACGAATTGCTGCCTGGCGTCTATGCCGTGCGCATCCTCAACGGGACCAACGTGACCAACTACACCGTGCTCAAGAACTGAGTCCGGACATCACTTGAACCGCTTAACCCGTTAGCCCCTCCTTCACCGGAGGGGCTTTTTTGTGTTCAGTCGCGGACCAAATCAAACACGGTTTTCACTGGCGCGAACACCTCCGCAGGCAACTCCACAAAGCGGGTGAGCCAGCCGGCCATGCCGCCGTTCCACAGCCCGGGGCGCTCGAGGATGCGGAGCGGCTTGCCATCGACCACCTTCTCCGCGGTGAAGTAGGCGGTGGGGTCGGCGAAGTCCGGCAGGTGCAGGTGCGCGCCGTCGAGTCCGCGGAAGTGCAGAGCGAGGTCCACGGGATTGAAATGCGTGCCGCTGGCCACGGCGCCCTCGGGGAGTTCGGCGGCTTCGGCGATGCCGGGGCGGAAGAAGCCGTCGCTGTCGGCGACCCAGAACGGGCCGCCGCCGGGTTGGCCGGCATTGGGGACCACGCCCGCCACGCGGATCGGGCGGTTGAGGTGGTAATGCCATTGGTCCAAGGTGCGGGGCATGGCGGCGCCCTGCACGAAGGCTGACAACCACTGCCACGCAGCGGCGTCGGCATCTGCCTCCCCGCGTTGCAGGCGGGACCAGAGGGCCTCGCGTTCCTCGGCGAGGTGCCACGCCGCTCCGACGAGGGCGGAGCGCCAAGCGTTGCGGGCAGGCATGGCGGCGGGGGGGACGACGTTGTCGATGTTGCGGACCACGGCGGCGTCGGTGGTCAGGGCGTTCAGGTTCGAGAGGAGGGCGCCGTGGCCACCCGGACGGAAAAGGAGGGCGCCGTCCGGGGTGCGGGCCGGGGCCTGGGCGCCGGCATCCCACGCCAGGGTGTCGGTTTCGGGATGCTGCACATCCCACTGCACGCCCTCCCAAGGCCGATAGCGCTCGGGCAGCGCCGCGCGGAAAGCCACCGGCACCGTGAAAACCAAATCCGCACCGCCGAACAACCGCCATTCCTCGCGGTGCGCGTCGAAGGCCGTCAGCGACTCGCCGCCCGGTTGGGAGAAGAACGGCACGTGGCCTTTCGGGAGGTGGTGGAGTTGGAGGCCGTTCAGGATTTGGTCCGCTAAGCCCTCCGCCCCACCTGCATCGCGCAACCGCTCAGCAAACGGCAGCCGCTGCCACGTGGCCGCTAGCCGCTCCGCCACCTCCGGCTTCATCGGCGCATGCAAGTCCTTGAACATCCGTGTGGCCGCCCCCGACGCCGGCACGAAACCCGCCACCGAGTGCCCCTCTCCGATCCGCTGCTGCGCAAACTCCGCCCGCTCCTGCCGCTCGCGGTCCGCCCACCGGCTCACCCCGCGGCCCACGGTGCACGCCCCTTCCACCTGCCGCTCCCGGTGCCCGCCCTTCAATTGCGCCACCTGCGCTTCCACTTCATCCAATGCCCATCCCCGCGATGCAAACGCCGCACGATCTTGTTCCGTCCAATTCATGCCTTAAAATTACCCAATCCGTGCCCGATGCACCCTTACATTCGTGGCATGAG
>CBFHPD010000168.1:0-11141 GCA_965657495.1 uncultured Flavobacteriales bacterium | reverse complement strand
GAGCCAAGCCGCACCGCCGCCCATGCTGTGGCCGCCGATGGCGGTGGGACCGGGGAGGATGGCGGACGGGATTTGGCCTGCAGCTTCGTCCGCCACGTGGGCGAGGTCCTTGCCAAACTCCTCGTGCGACGGCGCAAACCCCGTCTCCGTGTCCACCATGATGACCGCAAAATCCGCCGCAACCATGGCCTCCACCCACGCCGTGTAATCGGACGCCGACATGGTGAAACCGTGGCCGAAAATCAACGCGCGCAGCGGCGCCTCTGCGTCCTCCGGTACGTGCACCACCGTGGGGATTTCGCGCCCCCCGCGGGCGGAATCGATGAACGTGTAAGGCGTGCTTTCCACTTGGGCAAGCAAGGCCCCCGACACACTGACGAGGACGGCAAGAATGCAAAACTTCATGCCGCAAATTAGTGTTGTATTTTCGAGGAATGAAAGCATTCTTCCTCTCCTTCATTGTGGCGCTCGCGGCGGTGGGAAGTGTTGTGGCTCAGGGCGATTTGGCGACGGACCGGCCGAGTGAGTCGGCAGCCGCGACGTTGGTCCCGGTGGGATTTGGCCGGGCAGAAATCGGGGGCCAGCTGACCTGGTTCACGCTCGATACCGGCGAGCCGGGCTTCACCTATGCGGCGCCGTTGGGCGTGTTGCGCTATGGCGTGAAGGACTGGCTGGAGTTCCGGGCGGGGGCGCAGTTTGCGCAGACGTTGGGCGAGGTGGACAACGCCATGTTGGGGGCCAAACTGGCGCTGCCGGGGGAGTTTTGGGGCGACCTCGATGCGTGTTGGCTGGTGGAGTTGGGGATTTCGCCGGGGGCGAGCTGGGCGCCGGGGCAAGGGGTGCCGATGGCGCACCGGTTTTGCTTCGGTCGGTCCGTGGGGCAGCTCGGAAGCCTCACCGGCAACCTCGGGTGGAGCCGGGCAGCTGGGGTGTCGCGGTGGCTGGGATCGCTTGTGCTCGGTCGGGAACTCGGGAACCAAGGGTGGACGGGATTTGTGGAGCCCGTGATCAGCAGCGATTTGGGCGGGCAGGTCAACGTGGTGTTCCAGCGGGTGGTGGACGACGCCTGGCACATGGACGTGGTGTATGGGCGGGATTTCCAAACCGGGGATGTGCGCTTCGGACTGGGCGTGTCGTTCTCGCTGGCGCAGCCGGAGTGATGGGGAGAGCAACCGCGGGCACGCCATTGGGCGGACAAAACCTTAACATTGCAATAATGCTATGGAGCGGTAGCTTTGCGGCATGGGAACCACCCGATCCGAATTGTACACCCACCGGCACAACGCCATCGCCAAGCCGCTGAAAGCCCTCGGGCACCCCGCGCGGCTCGCCATAGTGGAACACCTGTTGGCCCAAACCGACTGCATCAACGCCGATTTTGTCGCGTTGACCGGCCTGGCCCAGCCCACCGTGACCCGGCACCTGAGCGTCCTTGTTGACGCCGGCCTCGTCGCCCACTCCATGCGGGAGGGCAAGGCCGTGTATTGCATTGCGCCCGAGGGGTGGCAATACGTGGATGGAACACTCGGAACCATCATCCAACTTGCGGCCAGCCGCCGCGCCTCTTGCGAAACCGATTCATCATGTTGTTGAACCTCCTCATCCCCCTGACCATGCTGTTTCCCGCCCGTGTGGACCTCGCCGCCACGCTTGAACACTTCGACGCCCGTGCCGCCGAGTTGCCGCAAACGTTGGAAGCTCCGCGCCTAGCGGAGTTGAACGCCCTAGCGGAGTGGATCGCCGAGCAGCCAGCCGACTCGCCGGTCGAGCTGATTTTCATCTGCACCCACAACAGCCGTCGGAGCCACATGGGCCAAATCTGGGCGCAAGCCGCGGCCTACCACCACGGGCTCGACCACATCCGCACCTACTCCGGTGGCACCGAAGCCACGGCTTTCAACCCGCGAGCCGTCGCCGCCTTGCGCGGTTTGGGCGTGGGCCTTAGCACCGAAGCGCCGGATGCAGCGAACCCGCTCTACCGCGTTGAGCTGCAACCCGACCACGCGCCGTCGACTGCGACGAGCAAAGTTTACAGCGACGCGATGAATCCGCAATCCGGATTCGCTGCCGTCATGACGTGCAGCGACGCGGACGAGGCGTGCCCCTTGGTGTTCGGGGCGGCGGCTCGGTTTGCCCTGCCTTATATCGACCCGAAGGTCGCTGACGGAACGGACGAGGAGGCCGCGACCTACCGCGAACGCGCCGAGCAAATCGGGGTGGAAATGAGCTACGTCATGGGCCGGGCGGCCGCACTCCGCACGCGGTAACAGCGGGGCGGCGTTCTCAGGAGTAAAAGTTCTTCTCGAACGCCGCGAACTCATCGCCGCCCAGCACCAAGCGCCGCCACACGGCCTTGATGAAACCCAGCCCGTAAGACGTCAGCTGGATGGCACTGGCCGCAACCGCCAAACCGCCGATGCGCACCGATCGGTATTGTCGGCTGGCATCCAAGAAAATGAGCCCCAAATACCCGGCGAGCAACCACGTGGGCCACAGCCACCCCAGCGCCGCCGCCGCCGCCGTCACCCCGAGTCCCAAGGTGAACGCCGACGGAAAGCAATGCGCCACCTTCAAACTCTTCGGATGCCGCTTGTACAAGTTGATGCGGGCGATGCCCGAGTTGTGGACCTGCTTGTAAAACTGGCGGAACGTGCTGCGGCGCTTGTGGTACACGTAGGCTTCCGGAATCAAGGCGGTGCTGAAGCCAGCATTCATCATCCGGATGCTCATGTCGATGTCTTCGCCAAACCGCATTTTCGCAAACCCACCGGTGGCTTCGAACACTTCGCGGGTATACCCCATGTTGAAGCTGCGGGGGTGGAACTTCTCGACGCTCTTTGCATTGCCGCGGATGCCGCCCGTGGTGAACAGCGCAGTCATGCTGTAGTTGATGGCCTTTTGGATGGGCGTGAAGGAATCGTCTGCGCGGTCGGGGCCACCGAAGGCGTCCACCGGGTTGGAGGCCAAAAACGATTGCACCGCCTGCACGTATTGCGGGGGAATGATGCAGTCCGAATCGAGGAAGATGAGGAAGTCACCGGTTGCGCGCTCGGCGCCGTAGTTGCGGCTTTGGCCCGGTCCTGAATTGGGCTTCTCAAAGTAGCGCACCTCCAGCCGATCGGCGTAACCCTGCACAATGTCCTCGCTGCGCACCTCCGATCCGTCCTCCACCACCACCACCTCAAAGCCCCCTTCCGACTGCATGCACAAGCTGTCCAACAATTCCCGGATTTCGTCGGGGCGGTTATACAGCGGGATGATTAAACTGAGCTTCATGGCAAATCGTTCCGGCAAAAGTAATGTGGTGCGCCAAACCCCGCTTGGGAATTTTTTTACCCCAACTTGAGCTCGTTGCGCTGCTCGCTGTGTAGCTTTTCACTTTCCGTTCACCTCAAGATCGTCACCAGCACCCCCATGCCCTGCGTATGTAAAGAAGTGAATACATTTCAGCCAAGAACGACCACGCACTCAGCAGATGTCACTCCCTTTCAGGATTAGGCTGATCATAAACCAAGTTACGTCTCGCTTGTGCCATGACTCAGCAGCAATGAAATGGGGCCCTCAGTGCCGTCGACCATCGACGACCACGCCATCCTCACTGAGATCGAACAAACGCTACAACTCTCACAGCCATGAACTTTTATGAAATCAACTCCTTCGAAAAGTACCAGGACGCTTACCGCCATTCGGTGGATGATCCGGGTGCTTTTTGGGACAACATCGCCCAGAGCTTCCACTGGCATCAGCTGTGGAACAAAACCGTGGAATGGGATTTTGACGGCCCCAACATCAAGTGGTTTCAAGGCGGAACGCTGAACATCACCGAAAACGCCATCGACCGGCACTTGGTGGAGCACGGGGACGACGTGGCGGTCATTTGGGAGCCCAACAACCCGCACGAGAATGCGGTGAAACTGACCTACCGCGAGCTGAGCGCCGAGGTAAATCGCTTCGCCAATGTGCTCAAGGCGCGCGGCATCAACAAGGGCGACCGGGTGGCCATTTACATGCCGATGATTCCGGAGCTGACCATCGGGGTGCTCGCCTGCGCCCGCATCGGGGCCGTGCACAGCGTGGTGTTCGCTGGCTTCTCTGCCAATGCGCTGGCCGATCGCATCAACGACGCCCAGTGCAAGGCAGTGCTCACCTCAGATGGCATGTTCCGGGGAAACAAATCGCTCGCCGTGAAGGAAACAGTGGACGAGGCGTTGGCCGCTTGCACGTCGGTAGAGACCGTGGTCGTGGTGCAGCGGGATGAGCGGGAAGTGGCGATGGTGGATGGAAGGGATGTTTGGTACCACGAGTCGCGGGCGAGCGTATCGGACGTGTGCCCAGCCCAGGTGATGGACGCCGAAGACATGCTGTTCATCCTGTACACCTCGGGATCGACGGGCAAACCGAAGGGCGTGGTGCACACCTGCGGTGGCTACATGGTTTACGCCGGGTACAGCTTCAAGAACGTGTTCCAATACGAGCGCGGGGACGTGTACTGGTGCACCGCGGATGTGGGCTGGATCACGGGGCACAGCTACATCATTTACGGCCCGCTGTTGAATGGGGCGACCACGGTGATGTTCGAGGGGATTCCCACGTTTCCGGACGCGGGTCGGTTTTGGCAAGTGGTGGACAAATACCAGGTCAACCAGTTCTACACGGCGCCCACTGCGATCCGCGCCCTCATGGCGCTCGGAGACGAATGGGTCGACGAGGCCAACTTGCACAGCCTCAAGGTCATCGGGTCGGTCGGCGAACCCATCAACGCGGAGGCTTGGTACTGGTACCACGAGAAGGTGGGGCGCGGGCGGTGCCCGGTTGTGGACACGTGGTGGCAGACCGAAACAGGCGGCATCATGATTTCGGGATTGGGGGATTTGAGTCCGCAACGGGCGACGTTTGCCGGGTTGCCGCTGCCGGGCGTGCAGCCGGTGCTGCTGGACTCCGATGGCAACGAAATCGCCGGGGATGGCGTGGAGGGCTACCTCTGCATCAAGCACCCGTGGCCGTCGATGCTCCGGACCACTTACGGCGACCACGAACGCTGCAAGAACACGTACTTCAGCCACTACAACGGGTACTACTTCACCGGGGATGGGGCGCGCCGCGAGGACGGGATGTACCGCATCATCGGCCGGGTGGATGATGTCATCAATGTGAGCGGGCATCGGTTTGGCACAGCGGAAATCGAGAACGCCATCAACTCCAGCTCCGTCGTCACGGAAAGCGCAGTAGTCGGCTACCCCCACGACATCAAAGGCCAAGGCATCTACGCCTACGTCATCCTCGAAGGCGACGGCCACGACCACGATGCCGTGCGGCGCGACATCATCTCCACGCTCGTCGCTGAAATCGGGCCCATCGCCAAGCCCGACGTCATTCAAATCGTGCCGGGCTTGCCCAAGACGCGGTCGGGCAAGATCATGCGCCGCATCCTGCGCAAGGTGGCCGAAGGCGACACGAGCAACCTCGGGGACACCTCGACCCTGCTCGATCCGAGCGTGGTAGACGTCATCAAGGCCGATTCCGAGCAGTTGCGCGTCTGACCGATGGCCGAGCCCCCCGGGGGCTTTCCCGTCAACAAATGCATCCAGTGTGAGGCGTTGGCCGCTGACTTCCGTGGCCACCGTGAGGGCGTGGCTCGCAGGAACCGCGGCAAGGGTTCTTCTGGGCAAGAAGCAACCCATTGGTCGCGCGGTTGTTATCCCTTTATGAAACGTGCTCTTTTTACTGCGGTGGCGGCTTGCGGTTTGGCTTTCACGCTGGCAGGCCAAACCGGATCCCTCGTCGCCGTGCGCCACACCTCCTCCGGGCTGTCCCTGACGCAAACCACGCTCGATCCGTTCGCGGTCACCCCGCTGACGCCGAACGCCATCACCTCGGACGCCTACCCTTCCGGCGTGGCGGACATCGACTGCTTCGCTGACCGTTTCTTTTACGTGCGCGGCATCCCCCAGCGGCTTGTCACGGCGGACGCCACCACGGGCCAGCTCCTGCACCACGTGACCTTGGCGAACCCGTTGGACGCGAGCGTCCGCCTGTCGAACATCGCCTACGACTGGACCGACGACCGCGTCATCGGCACGGCGGCCGTGTCCGGGCAGTTGAACCAAACGAACCTCTACCTCATCGAGGTCGAGCCCGCCACAGGCGCGGTGACGGTGCTGTCGGAAAGCCCGGCTGCGGGGGCCTACCACGGGAGCGGCAACTGCGACCTCGACGCCGCGGGCAACCGCTATTTCCTGCTCGGCACGCACCGGCTGTACACGTGGGATGCGCTCACGGGGGAGTTGCTGAGCCAGGAAGTGATCCCGGATTTGGACCCCACTGCTTCCGGCCAAAGCTTGACCCACCTCGCCTACCACCCCCTCGAAAACGCCCTTTACGCGCTCCACAAGCGCGAGCCCGACGAATACAATCCATGGGGATCGCCCTTCCAAAGCGAATTGCGGCTCGTGCGCAAAATGCTGCCCGACGGCGATTGGTCCTTCGTCAGCGGCGAAGTCCTGTCCATGGACGGCATCCAAAGCGGCGGCTGCGACCTCGACCCGTTCAACAACCGCTTCTTTTACGTGCAGGACGAGCAGATCCGGGTCGTGGATGCCGCGACCGGCTTGCTCACCGCGAGCTACGACGCGCCCGACGGTGCCGTGATCAGCGAGTGGGCGAATTTCCAGTACCACGACCTGTCGACGCCGGTCGTCGCCGCGATTGCAGTGGCGGACACGGTGTGGGTCGAATGGGACGGCGCTTCGCCGCTGGCCCTCGAGCACGGAATGGGCGGGATGCTCGATGGCGACTGGGCGGCTGGCGGACCGGGCGAAGCGTTAGCGGACGGGACGTGGGCGGTGAACGGCTACGGCGGGCTCGACTGGACGGGCTGGCGGATGGGAGCAAATGGTCGGGGCATAGAAGTGGCGCAGCATTACGAGGTCATCCCGGCGGTGAGCCCCGTGGGGGTGGCGGAATGGTCGGCGGAACGGTGGAGCGTGTTTCCCAACCCGGTCCGGCCTGGTGCCGCCATGGGCGTGGTGGGCGGGGCCGCCGCTGGGCCGAGCTGGACGCTGCGGTCGCTCGCCGATGGGCGGAGTGTGGCGACCGGGCAGCTGGTGGTGCCGGCGGACGCGGCGCCGGGGTTGTACGTTTGGGAACGGGCGGGCCGTCGGTCGGCGCCGTTTGTGGTCAGTGGATGGTGAGGTCGGCGATGTCGACGTTGAAGGGCTGTGCCGTGCCGTCGTACTTCATCAGCCCGATGCGGAGGACTGCGCCGAGTTCTTGACGCGCGTTGACGGGTGGCTTCGCTGAGCGCCCGACTTGGGACCAAACCAACTCCTCCACCGGCACGACGACCGTCCCCCACTCCTCCGGCACATCGAACACCGCTTGTGCCGCAGGCAAGTACCACTGCTGCGAGGTGTTGAGGATGAGCTTGAACGGACCGCCGTTGCCGCGGCACGTGATGCGGATTTCTTTGGCGTTGCGGAGGTCCCAGCGTCCCCACGGGCTGCGGATCGAGCTGAAGCCGCCGTTGTTTTCAAGTCGGGTGTGCCCTTCCCAGTGGAGGCCGCCTGCGCGCAGTTCGAGCCGGCCTTCGGACACCCCGCCCATCACGTTGTCGTTCTGGATGTACCAATCGGTCGTGGGCAAGGCGGCGAATTGAAATTGCAGCAAGGGGAGGAGCATGAGCAAAGGGAGCATACCGGGATAACCGGTCGCCTAGACGGTTTGTTCTGTTTCACGGCCTTCCCGCTTTTCATGCCTTGACAGGAAGGAGCCAGGAACTGACCCAAGTACAACTCCAGGGTTTGATGCAAAACATCCCCCTCCCTGCCTTCGAAACCCACAGCTCCAAGCGTTCAAAAATGATACGAACGACCCAATAAATACTACAAACGACCACGAAACATCGCCAAAATCATCTATTTTTACATCGTGACAAACCTCAGTCAAAGGAATCGCTTTGCGCTCTGCAATTGGAGTCAACTGCTTCGAGCGATGGCAGCGGCCGCTTTCATCCTGATGACATCAAATGGCGTTGCCCAATTTGACACACTTTCGGTTGGCAATCGGAGGTATGTTCAAATCAACGAGGAGCAAGCTTTGGAATTGATTGAAAACCAAAACACAACCATTCAACTCCTTGCCAATTCGGGCGATTCTTTGGTCCAAACCCTGGTCCATGCCATGGATTCCATTGGTGCACTCAACGGCTCCCTGACTGCCGCGGCGGATTCCATCGGAACACTCAACGGGTCCCTGGCGACCGCCACGGATTCCATCGGTGTGCTGAATAGCTCACTAGCGACCGCCACGGATTCCATCGGGGAGCTCAACAGCTCCCTAACTACCGCGGCGGATTCCATCGGGGCGCTCAACGGGTCGCTGACTGCCGCGGCGGATTCCATCAGTGTGCTGAATGGATCGCTGGCGACCGCCACGGATTCCAACGGGGTGCTGAATAGCTCACTGGCGACCGCCACGGATTCCATAGGCGTCCTTAACGGGTCGCTGACTGCCGCGGCGGATTCCATCGGTGTGCTGAATGGCTCGCTGGCGACCGCCATAGATTCCATAGTCGTCCTTACCGGGTCGCTAACTACCGCGGCAGATTCCATCGGGGCACTTAACGGGTCGCTAACTACCGCGGCAGATTCCATCGGGGCACTTAACGGGTCGCTTACTGCCGCGGCAGATTCCATCGGGGCACTCAACGGGTCGCTAACTGCCGCGGCAGATTCCATCGGGGCACTCAACGGGTCGCTGAATGCCGCGGCGGATTCCATCGGTGTGCTGAATTTGGCCTATCAGGTGCTCGAAGATTCCCTCACGAGCCTTTTCAGTGTCCCCGGATGCACGTATGCAACGTATTTGGAGTACAACCCGATGGCCACTTGGGAAGACGGAAGTTGCGAGGTCATTGCGATTCCTGGGTGCATGGATGACGCCTACATGGAATACCATGCGGACGCCAATACCGACGACGGAAGTTGCGCCACGATCATCGTTGAAGGATGCTTGAACTACCTGTATGCCGAATTTGAAGCGGCTGCAAACGTGGACGATGGCAGTTGCGCGACGTACCTGTGCAACTCCGTTACGTTTGATGGGTATGCTTATGATTTGGTCCAAATCAACGACCAATGCTGGTTTGCGGAAAACCTTCAAACCACCGTCACCGCAGCGGGCACACCGATTCCTTACGTGACCAACAGCACCGAATGGTCCACCGCCACAGGAGGAGCGCAAAACTACGCGAACAACAGCGAAGCAAATCTCGCCTCGTACGGCCGGCTCTACAACGGTTATGCTGCCACCCACAGTGAAGGCATCTGCCCAACGGGTTGGCACGTTTCTTCCCTTGCCGATTGGGATTCCTTGACCCAGTTCATGACCGATGAAGGCTACGGGAACTTTTTAGGAATGGCGTTGCGCGCTAGTTACGATTGGGAAACCGCATCCGGTGGGCTCAGCACTACCACGCTGGGTTGGGACACCTATGGGTTCAAAGCCTTGCCCGCGGGAGCATATACCGGATCCAATTGGATGTTTGTCAGCCGCGCTGTCACCAGTTTTTGGACATCGAACAAGGTGAGCAGCACGCGGGCTGCCGTCAAAGAACTTGCAGAATGGGACACGGGCATCACCCACTACTCGAGCGTTTCATTTGGGAATGGTAAGTCCATTCGTTGTGTCATCGACCGACCTTGATCGTGGCCTGATGGTCGCAACCGAGCTCGCTCAATCACCCGTCACTGCGGGCTTGAGCGGGCAATGGAATCAGTTCTTTTTGCTCGTGTCGAGCTTGCGCTGCACTTCCCTGCGGACGCGCGCGGCGAGCCGGGATTCGTGCCGCTGAAGGAAGGTGGTCACGGCCTCGCGGTCCCAGTCCACCAACTGGCGCAGGGCCCACGAAACGGCCTTGACTACGAGGTCGTGGCGGTCGTCGAGTGCACGTTCTACGACCTCGAGCGTGCGTTTGGCGTCCCCTCGCCCACCCCGTGATTTCAAGTTGAGCGCGATGGTCATGGTCAGGGCGAGCCGGCGCTCGAAAGGGTTCTCCGCGTCCTGCAACCCGCTGACGAAGCCGTCGTCCAAGGCGCCGATCCGCCAGGCCACACCCAATACGCGCGGCCCGAGGGTGTCGACGGTGACCCAGTTGTCCAGCCCCGACATGAGCTCGCGAGCGGCGGCCGGCGTCAGGGCCCCCAGCGCCTTGCGATCCTTCGCCAGCACGTCCCAAGCCACCAAGTGGGCTTCCAGCGCGCCGGAGGCGAGCAGGGCCAGGAGGCCCGACCACTTGGCATCCGGATCGAGCTGGCGCCAAGCGGCGGCGGCTTCCCGGGTGATCGCGTTCACCTCCGGCATGGTCACACCGATGACCTCGAGTTGGGTGGGCGCGTGTTGCAGCGTGAGGGCGCGCCGGGTGTCGGAGGCGCAGTCGTGCAGGGCGTGGAGGATTTGGTCCGACCAAGGCATGTGGAAAAGTACGGAGCTAGCCCCACAGATCTGCAGCGACCCGGAAGGTGCCGCAGTGGGCGTCGACGATGTGGCGGATGTCGGGCGAGTAGCCGCCGCCCATGGCGCAGGCCACCGGCACGCCAGCCGCAGCGCACCGGCCGAGCACCTCGCGGTCGCGCTCGAGGCAGCCCCGGCGGCTGACTTTCAGGCGGCCGAGCTTGTCGGTGTCGAGGATGTCCACGCCGGTTTGGTACAGCACCAAGTCAGGCTGCACCTCGTCCAGGAGGCGGGGCACATGCTGGCGCACCAGGCGCAAGTAGGCGTCGTCGGCGATCCCATCCGGCAGCGGCACATCGAGGTCGCTCATCTCCTTGTGCATGGGATAATTCGCCGCCCCGTGCATCGAGAAGGTGAAAATCCGCGGCTCGTTCGCGCACATGGCCGCCGTGCCATTGCCTTGGTGCACGTCGAGGTCGATGATCAGCACCTGCTTCACCGCGCCTTCCGCGAGCAGCAGTTTGGCGGTCAAGGCCAAATCATTCAACAGGCAAAACCCCTCGCCCCGATCGCTGAACGCGTGGTGCGTCCCGCCCGCCACGTTCATGGCCACCCCCGCCCCCGCAATCGCCCGCCGCGCGCACTCCAGCGTGCCGCCTAAAATCAGCACCTCCCGCTCCACCAGCGCGCGC
>CBFHPD010000167.1:0-15721 GCA_965657495.1 uncultured Flavobacteriales bacterium | reverse complement strand
CAAAGTCATCAAGTTGCTGCCGGCCGAGCGCCAGTCGCTGTTTTTCTCGGCCACCATGCCGGACAACATCGTGCAGCTCGCGGACGCGATTTTGACGGATCCCGTGCGCGTGGAAGTGGCCCGCGTGAGCTCCGCTGCGGAGACCGTGGACCAGCTCGTCTACTTTGCCTGCCAAAAGGAAAAACGCGACTTGCTCGTCGAGATCCTCCAGCGTCCCGAAGTCGAAACCGCCCTTGTGTTCACCCGGACCAAATACGGCGCGGACAAGGTCGTCCGTTACCTCAACAAGGAGGGCATCAAGGCCGAGGCCATCCACGGCAACAAGAGCCAGCCCCAGCGCGACCGGGCCATGAACGGCTTCCGCCAAGGCAAGATCAACGTGCTCGTGGCCACCGACATCGCCGCCCGCGGCATCGACGTGGATGCCCTGAGCCACGTCATCAACTTCGAAATCCCGAACATCTCGGAAACCTATGTCCACCGCATCGGGCGGACCGGGCGCGCCGGACTCACCGGCCACGCCATCTCCCTGTGCAACGAAGACGAGGAACGGGACTACTTGCGGGATATCCAAAAGCTCATCCAGCGCGAACTGCCGACCGAACGTTACGGCAACTACCCCATCGAACTCGGGGAAGTCGGGATGAAAAAGCCCGCTCGTCAAGCGGCGGCGAAATCCAACAAGCCCAAGCGCGGAGGCGGCGGTGGTGGAAACCGCGCGCCGCGCCCCGAAGGCAACCGCAACAGCGGGCAGCCGCGCGGGGAAGGCAACCGGTCACGCCCCCAACGCAAGCCCCGCAACGCGGAAGGCGACCGGCCCGGCGGACAAGGTGCGGAACGCTCGGGCAACAAGCCCAAGCGGCGCATGGGAGAACCCCAGTCCGGTCGTCCAAAACGCCAAGGGCAATCGCAGCGCCAAGGGCAGCCTAAAGGCGAAGGCCGGCCGCAGCGCAGCGAAAACCGCGAGCGCCCCGAGCGCAAGGAAGGCGGCGGGAAGCCGCGCAACGACCGCAACCAAGGGCGGCGCAACGACCGTCCGTCGAACCGCTCGGCAGCGGAGCCCCGTCAATTTGGCCGGAGCACCTCGGCTGCCGAAGTGAAGGAGGCGCCGAAAAAACCGAAGGGATTCTTCTCGGGATTCTTCGGTTTTGGAAAGCGCGAAGACTAAGCGGTTGGTAACGTTTGCAAAGGCGGTGCGGATTTCGGCACCACCTTTGCAACTTTGCGCGCTATGAACAACAACCGCGTACTGCTGGTGGTGATTGCGGCCTTGGCTTTGGCCTGTGGCTTCCTCGGCTACCAAGTCTTCACCCAATCCCAAACCATCGACCAGGTTGAAACGGTGAACGACAACCTGGAAATGGAACGGGAAACGCTGCTTTTCGACCTGGAGAAGATGCGGTTTTCTTACGATACCTTGAAGACGGAGAACAACTTGATGCTCTCCGAAATTGCAGACCAACGCGCGCAAATCGACGAGCTGATGACGCGGGTGAAGAACAGCAATTGGTCCCTCGCGAAAGCGCGGAAGGAGGCCGAGACGCTGCGCACCATCATGCAGGGATACGTGGCCACCATCGACTCGCTCAACCAGCTCAACGTCGCGCTGATTGAGGAGAACGAGCAGATGCGCGATCAGGTGGAAACCGTGGAAAAGCGGAACCGCAACTTGCAGGAACGCCAGGAGAACATGGAAGCCATCATCACCACGGGCAAGGTGCTGCAAGCCACGAACTTGCAAGCCGAGGGGCTGCGCATCTTGAGCAGTGGGAAGCAGCACGAAACCAACCGGGCGAACCGGGCGGACATGATCCGGCTCTGCTTCACCTTGATGGAGAACCGCATTGCCGAACCGGGGAACAAAATCCTGCACCTGCAGATTGAAACGCGGGACGGAGCGGTTTTGCAACCGGGAACCGGCATCGCCACCAACACCGGGGCGGGCACACCCGTGAGCGCTTCACGGGTCATCGATTATGCGAAGGAACAGCTCGACGCCTGCATCTTCTTCACGCCGCCGGCCGAGCTGGCGGAAGGGGTGTACCTCGTGCGCCTGCTCGAGGGCGATGAGGTCATCGGGGAGACGGACATCGAGCTCAAGTAGGGCTGCTGAGGGTTCAGCCAAACCGGTATCCGAGGGCAAATGCGCGTTCGCTGAAACCGATGTTCTGCTCGGCGCCGGCTGCGACGTCTGGGCCTTGGAGGCGGACCCACGGGAGGCGGATGCCGCCGGATTGAGCAGTGAGCTGCAGGAAAAGGTGCTTGCCGGCGTGAAACCGGGCGCCGAGCAGTGCGCTGGCTCCGTAGCCCGATACGTGCTGGGCGTTTTTCGTGCGCTCACCCGCCCAGGTGAAGTCGGTGCTGCATACGGCAAGGCCCGCGCTCACCACCGCGAACGCGTCGATGGAACTGTTGGGGAACCGCTCGGTTTGCCACAGTTGGGCGGTTTGCTCCAATCCAAGGCGCACGAAATTCAATCCATCGCTGTGTTCGTAGTTGAACCCTTGGCCCCACCACAGGTCGGTGCCGTCGAGGAGGACGGGGGTTTCAGGGGAGAGGTCGGCCACGTGGGCGAGGTTGGTCGGGGTTTGGGCCAAATCGCCCGCCGCAGCTTCCCCGGTCACGTGCAACCACTGGTCCGACAGCTTGTACTTCATGTGGTCCCAGCCGATGCTCAGCCACGTGCGCTTCCCCATTTGGCGGGCAAACCGCACATCGAATTGCGGAATGGTGAACAAGGTCGGATTCAGGTACACCTTCGCTTGGAAGCGCTCCGGCATGTCGGTGGCGGCGGCCTGCTCCACGGCCACGTCGAACGCACCGTTCAGCCCCTCTCCCCACAAGTGGACGTCGCTCTTCAAGTAGCTCGACCGGTTGTAACCCCAGGTCACATACCACCCTGTCTCGGTGGGCTCTTGGGCTTGCGCCTGCCCCCATCCCATCACCGAGAGGGCCGCTAAGGCCCATCTGTGAATTGCGCTCCAACGTCCATGCAACATGCGTGCAAGTTAGGGGGAGGCGACCGTTCTTCGGGCCATGAATGAAGGGAAGGAAGTCCCCACTTGTTCCGGTTCGAGCGAACTGGGCAAGTGGGGCGAGGCGTTGGCCGCGCGCTATTTGGTGGCGGGCGGGTACCAAATCCTCGAGCGCAACTGGCGAGCCGGTCGCGGCGAAGTGGACCTCATCGCCGCCCACCGCGACGACATCGTCTTCATCGAAGTGAAGCTGCGATCGGACCGCGGGCCGACGGTGGGACTGGAATCCGTGCAGGAAGAAAAGCAGTCGCGGCTGGTGGCCGCTGCGCACCGGTTCTTGCACACGCGCAGCTGCCCGCACGGGCAACCGCGCTTCGACATCATCTGCATCCGTTACGGAACTGCCGGGTGGCGATTGGACCATTGGGTGGATGCATTTGCCCCCTTGCCACAGCGGCATAGGCCGCGGCTGCGGAGGAGTCCGCTCTATCGCTGAGGGCGCGGCATGAACGGCTATCTTTGCAGGCAATGAAGCAATCTTCTCCTTCGGGTCGCCGAGGCCGCGGTGCCAACAAGTCCGCACCGAAAGGCAAAGGGCAACGTCCGGAAAAATTCCGGCCGAAGCGCACCCCCAACACGCCTAAAAACCGTCCGGCCTTGCCGGATGGCAACGGCCCGATTCGCTTGAACCGGTATTTGGCCCTCGCCGGCGTGTGCACCCGCCGCGAGGCGGATGTGCTGATTGAAACGGGCGCCGTCAAGGTCAACGGCGAGGTCATCACCACCATGGGCTACAAGGTGGCTCCGACCGACTCGGTCAACGTGGGCGGAACCCGGATCAAGCCAGAGAAAAAGCGGTACGTGTTGCTCAACAAACCCAAAGGGTTCAGCGCGACCACCGAAGACCCGCGGGGCCGCCGCACCGTGATGGACCTCATCCGCAAAACCTACCGCGAAGGGGTGTATCCCGTGGGTAAAATGGAGCGCGAGGCAACGGGGCTGCTGCTGCTGACGAACGACAACCAGGTCGCCGAACGCATGGGGCACCCGCGGCATGCCGTCCGCCAAGTTTACCAAATCACCCTCGGCGAGCGCATCAACGGCACGCACATCGAGAAAATGATCGAGGGGTTCACCCTCGACGAAGGGTTTGTGAAAGTAAAGGAGGTGTCGGTCTTGGACGAGGACCGCAAACAGGTGGGCGTGGAGCTGCATTCCAACCGCAGCCGCATTGCCCGGCGCATCTTTGAACACTTCGGCTACCGGGTGATGAAAGTGGACCGGGTTGTCCTCGGCCACTTGACGAAAAAGGATTTGCCCCGTGGCCATTTCCGTGAGTTGAACGAATCTGAACTGAACTTGCTATGGATGTCCATGTAAACGCCGGGCAAGCCGATGCATTGGTCATCATCCCCACCTACAACGAGAAAGAGAACATCACCCAAATGCTCGACAAGGTGATGGGGCTTGAAGGGGGATTTGACGTGTTGATTGTAGACGATGGGTCGCCGGATGGCACGGCGGGTCTGGTCCGTGAAGGCCAAAGCCGCCACCCCGGGCGCATCCACTTGCTGGAGCGTACGGGCAAGCTCGGATTGGGAACCGCGTACATCGCCGGGTTCCGCTGGGCCCTCGAGCGGCATTACAGCTACATCTTTGAAATGGATTGCGACTTTTCGCACAACCCCGACGACCTGATCCGCCTCAAATCCGCCTGTGAATCCGGCGCGGGGGTGGCTGTGGGATCGCGGTATGTGAAAGGAGGCAAGGTCGACAACTGGCCCATCGGCCGGGTGTTGATGAGTTATTTCGCCTCGATTTATGTGAACATGGTGCTTTGGTTGGGCGTGCACGACAGCACCGCCGGATTCAAATGTTACCGGCGCGAAGTGCTCGCCACCATCGACCTCGACCGCATCCGGTTCATCGGTTATGCGTTTCAGATTGAAATGAAGTACAACGCCAAACGCCTCGGATTCCGCATTGCTGAAGTGCCCATCACGTTCATTGACCGCCAATTTGGGACGAGTAAAATGAGCATGGGCATTTTCAAAGAAGCGTTTCTGGGGGTTTTGCAAATGCGGTTCCGCCGCGTCAAACCAGCACCCTGAGTCCATGCGCACAGTGTTCAAGCAAGCCCTTGTGGTCAATGAGGGAACCGTAACCGAGGCCGATGTGCTGGTGAACGCCGGGGTCATTGAGGCCGTTGGGACAAATTTGGCCGTGCCCGCGGGGGCCGTCGAAACCGTGCACGCAAAGGGCAAGTGGCTCCTGCCGGGCGCCATCGACGACCAGGTGCATTTCCGGGAACCCGGTTTGACCCACAAAGCGGAGATCGCCACGGAATCCGCCGCGGCCGCGGCCGGGGGCATCACTTCCTTCATGGAAATGCCCAATACGGTGCCCCAAGCACTGACGCAGCAACTGCTCGAAGACAAATACGAACGCGCCGCAGAGGTCAGCGCGGTCAATTACAGCTTCTTCATGGGGGCCTCGAACGAGAACATCGAAGAGGTGCTGAAAACGGACCCCAAGCGGGTATGCGGCGTCAAGGTGTTCATGGGTTCTTCCACGGGCAACATGCTGGTCGACAGCCGGTCCGTGTTGGAAGGTATTTTCAAAGAAAGCCCCACCTTGGTGGCGACCCACTGCGAAGACGAAGCCACTGTGCGCCGCAATTTAGACGCTGCGAAGGCGCAATTCGGCGAGCACGTCCCCATGTCGCAGCACCCCATCATCCGGAGTGAAGAGGCCTGTTACGCCAGTTCTTCGATGGCGGTGGAGTTGGCTACCAAGCACAACACGCAACTGCACATCCTGCACATTTCAACGGCGCGCGAGCTCAGCTTGTTCAACAACGCGCTGCCCCTTGAAGACAAGCGGATCACCGCCGAAGCGTGCATCCACCACCTGTGGTTTTCGGATGCCGATTACGCGTCGAAGGGGACCTTCATCAAGTGGAATCCTGCCGTGAAACGGGCCGAGGACCGCCAAGCCCTGCGCGCCGCCTTGCTCGACAACACCATCGATGTGGTGGCCACGGACCACGCTCCGCACACCTTGGCGGAAAAGAACCAAGGGTATTTCCAAGCCCCATCGGGCGGTCCCCTCGTGCAGCATGCCCTGCTCGCCATGCTCGAAATGGTCCGGGAGGGCTGGATCGGGGTGGAACGGGTGGTGGAACTGATGGCGCACCGGCCGGCGCGGTTGTTCCGCATCCCAAACCGCGGCTACATCCGCCCGGGGCATGCCGCCGATTTGGTGTTGGTGGACCCGGCCGCGGAGACGGTGGTGCGGCGGGAAGGGCTGCTCTACAAATGCGGTTGGTCGCCGTTTGAGGGCTTGACGTTTCACAGCCGCATCGAGGGGACGTGGGTGAACGGGGTGAAGGTTTGGGACGGGGAGCGCGTTCGGACCTCGCACGGGGCGCATGCGGGGGAACGGTTGGAGTTCAACCGATGAACCGGTGGGGTTGGGCGGTGGTGCTGGCCTTGGCGCTCGGGTGCGGCGAGGGGGAGGCTGTGCGGCCGCCGGAGGTGCTTGATGAGGCGGCTTTTGTTGAGGTGTTGGCTGAAATCCAACTGCTCGAGGCGGCATCGAAGAAGCACCTGCGGCGGGATGACGACGAGGAGGCCATTTACCGCGGCCAATACGTGGCCATTTTTGAGGCCCACGGCATCACCGAGGCCAAATTCCGCGCGAGCCACCAGTGGTGGTTTGCACACCCCGAGCTCCTGGCGCCCATCTATGACGGCGTGGTCGAACAGTTGAACGCGTGGGAGCGCGAGTGGGGCCAAATCGAGGCTCAATCGCCGCCCCCCATCCGCTCCCGCTCGAACGAATGATGCGCCACCGTTAAGCGAACCGCTTCGTCCAGCGGGGTCGGCGCCCAGCTCGTCCCCAAACGCGCGGCCAGCTTTTCCGTGCTGTACCGGTGGTGACGGGCGGAGGTGCGGAGGGCCTGCTTCGTGACGAAGGCGGGTTTTCCGGTGACCCACTCGGCCACACGGGCGAGGCGCCAGGCCACTTCGGCCACCCAGCGCTTCACCGGCCAGCGGGGTTCGGCAACGCCCAGGGCTGTGGCCATGGCGCGGAACACGTCGCGGTAGGGGGCGTGGAATCCGCACACGACAAACCGTTCGCCCCATGCGCCGGCAGCGGCGAGCTTGAAGGCGGCGCGGGCGACGTCGGTGGCGGCTACGAACCCGTTGGTACCGGTGGGGTAGAACCGCAGGCCGCGGGCGACTTGGGTGAGCAGGGCGGCGCTGCTGCGGCTGTAATCGCCGGGGCCGATGACGATGACGGGGTTGAGCGCAAGGACGCGCAGGCCCTCCTCTTGCCCGCGCCACACTTCGAGTTCGGCCTTGTACTTGCTGCGGGCGTAATCGCTGACGTTGGGGCCGTCTTCGAAGACCGTGTCTTCGTGGACGACGGGTTCGTCGGGCTTGCGCCCCAAGGCCGCCACGGAGGAGATGTAGATGAGCTCGGGGACGCCGCAGACCAGCATGGCGTTGACCACTTCGGCTGTGCCATCGCGGTTGATGGCGTGCATGGTCGCGGCGTCGCGGCGGTTGAACGACACGAAAGCAGCGGCGTGTATGACGCGTGAGGCGCCGGTGAAGGCCGCTTCGAGGGAGGCGCCGTCGCGGAGGTCCCCTTCGGCCCAATCGAGGCGGTCGGCGGCGGTGGGGTCGTCGGGGAGGGCGTGGCGGAGGAAGGCCCGAAGGCGGTCGCGGTCCGAGGCGGGACGGACGAAGACCCGAACGGGCTCGCCCGCGGCCAGCCATTCCCGCACCAAATGCATCCCCACCGAGCCGGTTGCCCCCGTGATCACGTTCATGGGGCGAAGGTAAACCCGTAATTTGGCCTGCGCGAAAGAAATGGAGAAAAGCGAGCACATCCAGAGCATCCTCGAGCGGCTTCCGCTCAAGCCCGGCGTGTACCAACACTTCGACGCCGACGGGCGGCTCCTTTATGTGGGCAAGGCGAAGGAGCTGCGCAAACGCGTCGCGAGCTACTTCACCAAGCAAGCACTCGAACACGGGAAGACCCGGCTGCTCGTCTCGAAAATCGCGGACATTAAGTGGCTCATCACGCCCACCGAAACGGACGCGCTGCTGCTTGAAAACAGCCTCATCAAGGAGCACAAGCCGCTCTACAACATCCAGCTGAAGGACGACAAAACGTACCCGTACATCGTCATCAAGAAAGAGCCGTTTCCGCGGGTTTTTGCGACGCGCAAACTGATCCGGGATGGCAGCGAATACTTCGGGCCCTACCCGAGCGCACGGGCGATGCACGTGGTGCTGGAGCTCTGTCGGAAGCTGTACCCGATTCGGACGTGCTCGCTGGCCTTGACGCCGACGAACGTGCACGAAGGCAAGTTCCGGGAATGCCTCGAGTACCACATCGGCAACTGCCTTGCGCCGTGCGTGGGCAAGCAGACGGCGGACGCTTATGACGAGAGCGTGGCGGCGATCCGGCACATCTTGCGCGGGGATTTGCGGGCGGTGGAGGGCGTGTTGAAGGAGCGGATTGCGGAGGAGGCCGCGGCGATGCGGTTTGAGGAAGCGGCGGGGTTGAAGCGGCGGTTGGATTTGGTCCAAAAATTCCAAGCCAAGAACACCGTCGTGCACCCTTCCATACACGATGTGGACGTCTTTACGGTGGTCAGCGACGCGCGCACCAGCTATGTCAACTTCTTGAAAATCAACAACGGAAGCATCGTGCAAGGGCAGACCTCTGAGGTGCGCAAACGGCTCGGCGAAACCGATGCCCAAGTGCTCGAGGCGGCCATTCCGCTGCTGCGCGACCGCTTCAACAGCACCTCCCCCACCGTCTTCACCCACCACGACGTGGACGTGCCCGGGGTCCACATCGTGCTTCCCCAACGCGGCGACAAGAAACGGCTCATCGAGCTGTCCGAACGCAACGGGACTTATTTCATGCGCGACCGCCAAAAACAGCTCGAACAGGTCAACCCCGAAGCCGCCACTGAACGGCTGCTCGAAACCGCCGCCAGCGACCTGCGGCTCACCGAGCTGCCGCGGCACATCGAATGCTTCGACAACTCGAACATCCAAGGCACGAATCCGGCCTCCGCGTGCGTGGTCTTTAAAGACGGCAAGCCCTCCAAGGCGGATTACCGCAAGTTCAACATCAAAACCGTAGTCGGACCGGACGATTTCGCCTCCATGCGGGAAGTGGTTTACCGGCGGTACCACCGGTTGCAGGAAGCGGACGAACCCCTGCCGCAACTCGTCATCATCGACGGGGGGAAAGGGCAGCTTTCGCACGCGGTGGAGGCCCTGGAGGAACTGGGGTTGATGGGGACCATCGCCATCATCGGGATCGCCAAACGGTTGGAAGAAATCTTCTTCCCGGGGGACTCGTTTCCCCTTTACATCGACAAGCGTTCCACCACGTTGAAAATGATCCAACACCTGCGCAACGAGGCGCACCGGTTTTCCCTTTCACACCACCGGGACCGGCGGAGCAAGGAGGCGTTGCGGAGTGAACTCGATGGCATTGCCGGGGTCGGGCCCGCAACCCGGCTGAAACTTTTGAACCACTTCGGCAGTGTGGACGCAGTGGCCGCTGCGGGGATCAACGATTTGCTCCAAGTTGTCAATGCGCGGGTGGCCAAATCCATCCTGAACCACTTCGCCTCGGAATAACCGGTTGTTCACGGCCAAGCGAAGTGCGGATCGGCCATGCCGGCGGTCAACGCCCGGTAGCCGCGGTCGATGTCGGCGACGATGTCTGCGGCCCGGGGCAGGTCTTGGAGGGCGGCCGATACCTGGCCGATTTCAAGCTCGCCTTCGGTGAGATCGCCTTCGAACATGCCGCGTTTGGCCCGGCCGCGGCCCAGGAGGGCGGCGAGTTGTTCGGGCGTGGCGTGGTTCGATTCGGCGGACCAAACTGCTTGGGCGAACGGGTTGCCGAGGAGGCGGACGGGGGTCAGGGCCTTGAGGCTGAGCCGGGTGGCGCCCTCGCCGGCTTGGACGACAGCGTCTTTGAACGCTTGGTGGGCTGAGGATTCTTGGGAAGCGACGAAGCGCGAGCCGATTTGGACAGCTTCTGCGCCGAGGGCGAAAGCGGCCAAGGTCGTGCGGGCGTCGTGGATGCCGCCGGCTGCAATAACGGGGATGGAGCAGGCCTCGGCCACGGCTGGGACGAGGACGAGGGTGGTCGTTTCTTCTCGGCCGTTGTGGCCGCCCGCCTCGAACCCTTCCGCGACGACGGCATCGACGCCCGCCGCCTCGGCCTTGAGGGCGAACTTCACGGACGACACCACGTGCACAACTCGGATGCCATGGGATTGCAGGTGGGCAGTCCAGGTTTTGGGATTTCCCGCGCTCGTGAACACGATGGGTACCCCCATGTCCACGATGGTGGCCATGTGTTCTTCAATGGACGGGTATATCAGGGGGACGTTCACGGCGAAGGGGAGGTCGGTAGCGGCTTGGGTGCGTGCGATTTGGTCTTTCAACACCTCGGGATACATGGAGCCCGCGCCCAAGATGCCCAGCCCCCCCGCGTTCGACACCGCGCTCGCCAACTCCCAGCCCGAACACCAAATCATGCCGGCCTGCACAATCGGCCGATCGATCCCAAACAACGCACAAATCCGATTCATGCCGAGAAGATACGGCGATTGGATTCGAGCATTTCCGGGGTGCGGACGGCGCGGTCGAAGTAGGCGCGCGAAGCAGAGGACAACCGGTTCCAATCCGTATCATCGAGGGACAAAACCGCTTGCAACCCCGTCACCCAAGCCGCCTCCTCCAAGGGCCAGTCCCAACCCGCACCCGCGGCTTCCAGCCCGTTCCAAGGCGTACGGTCGGACAGCACCACGGGGCAGCCGTGGGCCCAGCCTTCGACGATGGCATGTCCGTAATTCTCGTGGTGCGTGGGCATGAACACATAATGGGCTTGGGCCAGTGCAGCAGATACGCCTTCTGGAGGCAAGGCGCCCATATGGCGGATGTCCAGCCCCTTTACGCCGAATCCTGCAGCCATGGCTTCCTCCAAGTGAGCCGCATCCTCCGCCGGACCGATGATCTGGAGTTCCACCGGGCGCGTGGCGCCAGGCGATTGCACGGCCTGCGCCAGCGCGCGTGCACCGAATGCGAGGTTCTTGATGGCGTGCACCCGACCAAGGGCCACAAACACCCACCGGTCCGCCGGGCGGTTCTGGGGCGGTACATACGGACGCGAAGGGACGTTGGGTGCCACGTAGATCTCGGCTGTTGGAAACTGGGCTAAAATGTCCTCCCGCTCCACCGACGACGAAGCGTGCCACTTGACGCCCTTGAACCAACCCAACCATCGGGCAGCAGCCAAGAACAACCGCTTCTTGAGCGGTTTGATGGCCAACGCACCGGCGCCCAACATACCCCGCGGCGCTAGCACCACCTGCACCTGCTTCCATTTGCGGGCCATGCGCAGCGGCATCAACGCGAAAAAGCGGGCATACAAACTGTTGATGTACAAATAGTCCGGCTGCAAGGTTTCGACCAACAAATGGTGCCAAAGCCCCCGTTGCCAGCGGTCGTGGGTGACGTACTGCACCTGACCCCATGGGCGATCCAACCAGGTGTTGAGTGGGGTTTCGAGGGGGGCTTTTTGGTCCAAATCATAGGCGCCCGCCACCACGAACACCTCGTGGGTCTCGCCCAGCACCTCCACCAAATTCGCCACGCTCCGGATCGGTCCACCCGCCCGATAGGCCGGCGGAAACCACTCCGCTGCCACCAGCACGCGCTTACGCGATGCCATGGCGTTCCATCCAATCTCCCAGCGTCACCAGCATCCAAACCCGCGTATGGTTCACCCGTTCATCCCCCGCGAGAAAGGCCCTCCATAGCCGGTCCAACTCCTTGTTATCCAAAACCTCCACCCGCTTCAACGTCCCGAGGGCTTGCTCGCACAACGCCCGAAGCGGACCCCGCATCCACTCCAGCCAAGGCAGCACGAAGCCCATCTTCGGCCGCTGTGTGACGGATTCCGGCAACAAGTCGCCCAAGGCATCCGTCAGCAAGCGCTTCGGCGTAGTAGGCACCTTCCATGCATCCGGAACCGCCAACGCCGCCGCCACGAGGCGGTGGTCAAGGAACGGTACCCGGACCTCGAGGGCGTGGGCCATGGACATTTGGTCCGTATCCCGCAACAAGGTGTGCCCGAGGTAGGTGCCCAACTCCGCCAAGCTCACCTTGCTATAAAAGGGCAGGAAAAACCCCGGGGTGTTGGGTTCAATTTCCTTTGAAAGCCATTTGAATACTTGGTTTCCAGGGACTTTGACCCCCTTCAAAATCGCGCGCACATCTTCTTCAAGGAACACCTGGCGCGACAAGGGGTAGGTGTGCTCGAGATCGAAGTAATCGCTCGCCAACACATCCGCCATCTTGCGCGCGGTTACCGTGCCCTTCCACCGCGCATAGGATTTGCCTGCAATGCGCCGCAACCCAAGGGGCCACGAAGTCAACCACCGGTATTCCATCAATTGGCGCGAACGCTGAAACACCGGATAACCCGCAAACAACTCGTCTCCCCCGAGTCCCGACAAGGCCACCGTGATGCCCGCGGCCTTGGTGGCAGCGCTCACTACGAACGTGTTGGGCCCGTCCGCACTCGGGTGGTCCATGGCCGCAAGTGCTTCCGGGACTTGCTTCAGGAAGTCATCTGCGGTGAGGCGGATTTCGTGGTGGTCCGTTCCGAACCGTTCCGCGACTTGACGGGACCACGGGCTTTCATCGAATTCCCCTTCATTGAAAGTGACGCTGAAGGTGGAAATGGGGCGGTCGCTCACTTCCTGCATCAACCCCACGACGGCACTGGAATCAATGCCTCCGGACAAAAACGCGCCAAGCGGCACATCGGATCGCATGCGCAACCGCACGGCATCGCGGAGGGTGTCGCGAAGCACTTCCACCGCATGGTCCTTCCCTTGCCATGGATCCACCTCGGCAATGGCTTGAGCAGGACTCCACCACCGGTTCACTTCCAGTTCTGCGTCCTGAATCCGCACCCAATGGCCGGCGGGCAACAGCTGCACCCCGTCCACCAAGGTGCCCGGCGCGTGGACCGTGCCATAGCGCAGGTAATCCACCAAGGCTGCTCGATTCAGTTTCCTTTGAATCGCATCGGAAGCAAGCAACGACCGCAGTTCGCTGGCGAACAGCACACCGGAGGACAGCGGAGCGAAATACAGCGGTTTGATGCCGAGTCGATCGCGAACGAGGAGGAGCTCTTCGCGTTCGGCATGCCACCACGCGAAGGCGAACATGCCGTTGAGGCGGTCCAACGCGGCCACGCCCCAAACACGCAATGCCGCCATGAGCACTTCCGTGTCGGTGCCGGTGATGAAGGCAATGCCGTGATCAGCCGCGAGTTCGGCAGCAAGCTCCTTGAAGTTGTAGATCTCGCCGTTGTACACCAGCCGGTCGCCGGACGGGTCCTGCCACGGTTGGTGCCCCGCGGGCGTGGGGTCGAGGATGCTCAGTCGGCTGTGCGCAAGGGCCATGCCGTCCTCTGCCCAAACCCCCGCATCATCGGGGCCGCGGTGGCTGAGGGCTGCGTTCATGCGTTCGCACGCCGCCCGACCTGCTCCTTCATCCCATCCGAAAACGCCCGCTATGCCACACATTTCACTCTGATTTGAACGCTTCCCAGCCCTGCGCCTCGAGGTCGGCCTCTGCGCCGTTTTTTGCGATGAGCCGGCGTTCCTTGGGGTCGTCGGTGAGGTAGCCGATGATGCTGAACATGGGGTGGTTCATGATTTGGTCCGCCTCCGACTGGGGAACGGTGAAGAGCAACTCGTAGTCCTCGCCGCCATTGAGCATGCACACCGTCGGATCCAAATTGAACGCCCGCGCCACTTCGTACGTCTCCGGATTGATGGGCAATTTCTCCTCAAAGACCTTCACGCCCAGGCCGCTCTCCGTGCACAAGTGGAAGATTTCCGACGACAAACCGTCCGATACATCGATCATCGCCGACGGCTTCAGTTTCAATTGAACCAGCTCGCGCACCACGTCCATCCGCGCCTCAGGCTTCAATTGCCGCTCGAGCACGTAATCGAACCCGGTCAAATCCGGCTGCGCCCCAGGCGCCTCCTTGAAGACGTGCTTCTCGCGCTCCAACACCTGCAGCCCCATGTACGCGCCCCCCAATTCGCCCGACACCACCAGCAGATCGCCCGCCTGCGCACCCGAACGGCGCACAATGCGGTCGCTTTCACCCAAGCCCATCACCGTCACGGAAATGACCAAGCCCGACAAGCTCGACGTCGTGTCGCCGCCCACCAAATCCACGCTGTACAGCTCGCACGCCTTGCGCATGCCGGCATACAGCTCCTCCACCGCCTCCAAGGAAAACCGGTTTGACAACGCCAGCGAAACCGTCACCTGCGTCGGCACCGCATTCATCGCACAGATGTCGCTCAGGTTGACGATGATGGACTTGTAGCCGAGGTGCTTGAGCGGCGTGTACGCCAAGTCGAAGTGCACGCCTTCGCAAAGCATGTCCGTGCTGACCAACACCCGTTTGTCCCCGGCATCAATGACCGCCGCATCGTCCCCCACGCCGAGCAGGGTCGAGGGTTGCCGGGTCACCAAATCCGAAGTGAGGTGCCGGATGAGTCCGAACTCCCCCAACGCACCAATTTCCGTTCGTTCCATGGGGCCAAAGGTACGCCCCGCCGCACTCAGTTGTCCTCTGGGGCGGCATCGGCCACCAGCTCCACTTTTCCGGAGAAATGAAGGTTGAGGCCCGCAAAGGGGTGGTTGAAATCCACCACCACGCTGTTCAGCAACACGTCGCACACGATGCCGAGGAGTTCGTCGCCGTCCTCGGTTTCCATCGGAACGACTTCGCCGACCTCGAAAACGGACTCATCGAGCTCGCCGTCGACGAGGAAAGCGGATTTGGGCACCTCCACATAGGCTTCCTCATCCTCCGGCCCGTAGGCCTCTTCCATCGCCAGCGAGAATTCAAACGCATCGCCCTCCTGCTTGCCGTGCAACGCCTTTTCGAACGCTTCGAGGACCTCCACCTGGCCGACCGTGAACCCAAAGGGGTCGTCTGCAGGACAAACTTCCAATTCCTCACCCGCTGCGTCATTTTCGCGCAACACATAGGTGACCTCGACGTACTTGCCGTCAGCGATGAATTTGTTCATGGCGCGAAAGTACGCGGAAAGCGGGCGCCACGAACTAACTTGGGCACATGCGCATGAACTTTTCACTCGGTGGGTTGATTTGGGCTTTGATGATGGGCCAAATCACTCACGCTCAAGACTCCACATCGCTCCGCACCCCCCGTGTATTCTTCCCGCAAGGGTGCCACAACGGCCACCGCCCGCCGCCGGACGGCGCAGCGAATGAGCGGTTCATGAACTACGACATGACGGAAAGCATCGCCCGCAGCGATTCCTTCGACATCGCGGCTTATGAAGTGGATTTGGACGTGACCGAATACAGCTTGCAGCAACTGACGGCCCACGCCCAGATCGACCTCACTGTGGTCGACGGCGCCGCCACCGACCTCTGGTTCGACCTCATCGACCTCGAGGTGGACAGCGTGCAACTCGACGGCACCACAGTGGCCTTCACCCACGTGGACGGGCAACTGCACGTAGCGCCGGAGTACGACTGGGTCGCGGGCACGGAGCATGTGGTGGAGGTGTGGTACGGTGGGCATCCGTATGCGGACCCGTATTGGGGTGGCGTGTACTTCGCCTCGGA
>CBFHPD010000166.1:0-65483 GCA_965657495.1 uncultured Flavobacteriales bacterium | reverse complement strand
CAATACACAGGACATGACCCGTCAGGTTACTCGTTCTGGCTGGAAGATAATTGGACTGTTTTTGCTGAGACTAACGTGATCATTTACGTTGCCACAAACTCCGTTTCCACTGCGGGATACCAAGGAAGGCCCGTTCGGTGTTTGTCGGCACCATTGTCCAAACCGGAAGTCGGAACGAGTGCTGCAAATCCTGTTCGATGGAATCAGGCGACATTGAATGGTGAGGTGAGTTTTGATGGTGGCACCGTGGTGACCGAAACTGGATTCAAACTCAGCACAAATGACACATTGGGCAACGCACTGGAAGTCGCCGGAAGCGCACTTGCTGGTTTGTTCGATGCTCAAGTTGACGTCCTCCCAGACAGCACCTATTACTTTGTTGCTTTTGCTACGAACTCACGTGGAACCACCTATGGCGATACCTTGAGCTTCACTGTAAGTGGTTGCGTGCCCATGGAATTCGATGGCTACAGCTACGAAACCATTGAAGTCAATGGTGAGTGCTGGTTTGCGGAAAACCTCCGCACGACGGTCTATTCGAACGGCGACGCCATTCCGGAATTGGTATCGAACAGTGATTGGGCAGCAACCACTGAAGGTGCGCGGAGCTATTACAACAACGACGGCCCGATGGAAGCGCCACTTGCTGACTACAACTACTCGGCGTACGGTGCGCTGTACAATTTCTACGCGGTCAGCGATGCGCGTGGATTGTGTCCGACTGGGTTCCGAGTTGCGTCCGACGGCGATTGGACTTCCTTGGAGAATTCGTTGGGTGGAGATCCCGGTCTGAAGCTGAAGGCTTCCCCACAGGACACCCTCCCTTGGGTGGGAACCAACACCATCGGCTTCACCGGTCAGCCGGGAGGCCAACGCGGCACCGATGGCACTTTCTTGGAGGGCGGCTTCAGTGGAAACACCGCTCTCTTCTGGACCTCAACGCCCAATGGCGGCGACGCCTGGTTGCGGCACATGCCAGGTGGCAACAACGGCATCGGACGCTATGGCGATGGACCTCCTCGCAAGGGATACTCCGTCCGCTGCGTCGGGGCGAAGCCTCAGGCACTTGCCATCACCACGATGTCGCCGTCGGGAGTTACGGATACCACTGCTCAGCTCAATGGCTCAATCAACTCGAACGGATACCTCTTCCCTGTCATTTCAAATGCCGGCTACGCATTCGGGTTGGACCGGTTGAACCTCGATGGGTCCATCGACGGTGCTGGGATTTGCTCGAGTGACGGCGTATTCTGCCCAGGTGAAATCGGCGTCACTGATGGTTGGGAGACGGGCGACGAGGTCCACTTCTGCGCATGGGCGGAGTATCAAATCGACGGCAACACCACACGGATCTATGGCGATACCTTGAGTTTTCTTCAGATTCCGGATCCATGCGAAGGCTTGGGTGCGACCTTGAATTACTCGGGCCACGACTACGATTTGGTTGCAATTGGGACGCAATGCTGGTTTGCCGAGAATTTGCGCAACGAGAATTATGCTAATGGGGATGCCATTCCAGGCGATTTGAGTGACGCGGCGTGGTCATCCACCAACTCCGGTGCTCAAGTAATTAGCTACGATGATGCAACACGACTTGAGACTTATGGCCGCCTGTACAATTGGTATGCTGTGAGCGATCCGCGGGGATTGTGCCCAAGCGGATGGCACGTGCCAACCGATGATGAATTCACAGAATTGGTCACAATGCTGGGTGGAGCTCATATTGCTGGAAAGGCCATGAAGGCCTCAGAAACGGATTCGCCAGCCTGGAACGGCTCCAACAGTTCTGGTTTTTCGGCACTAGAAGGCGGCCGCGCCTCAGACAATGGGGGGGTCTTCAGCACCAACATGGCCTGGTTCTGGAGTTCTTCGCTCTGGATCATCCCCTCCGAAGCTTGGTTTCGTCGTATCGGACCCAATAATGACGATATCGTTAAGTTAAGCACAGAGTTCCGAAACGGATATTCCGTGCGTTGTCTTCGGGATTGACCGCGGGACCGGATGGACCATTCGGCTATTTGACTACTTGCCTTCGGGCGCGAAGCGGCCTCCCTTGTGGAGGCCGTTTCTGTTTTTATGATTTCTTAAAAAAGGCGGTGCGTGGGAGGCATCGCCTTCACCGCAAGCAGATGCTGGGAAGCGGTAGACCCTTCTGGTTTCCGCGAAACTTGACAGCCGTGCAGCATATCCTGTGCCTTCGGAATTACCTTCGCACCATGACACGTGCGCTGCTGAGGGAACAAATCATCGTTGCGCTCCGCAGCATTCGGGGCAACGCTCTCCGGACGGCCCTCACGGTGGGCATCATCGGTTTGGGCATCACGGCCCTCATCAGCATGACCACGGCGACCAGTTCGCTCGAGGCCAACATCACCCAGCAGTTCGCTTCGCTCGGCACGCAATCGTTCACCATCCGGCAGGCCACCAGCGGCGGGATGAACCGCGGGCGGCGCGTGGTGCAGAGCGACCCCATCCGATTTCGGGAAGTGCAGGCGTTTTTAGCGTTGGAACATGAGGATTGGGTCACTTCCTATTCCATCATGGGGTCGAGTACGGCGGTGCTCAGCCGCGGGGACGAGCAGACGGACCCGAACATCCAGGTGCTCGGCGTGGACGAAAACTACCTCGGCATCAGCGGCTTCGAGATTGCGCAAGGCCGGGATTTCAATGTGAGCGATCTGAACAATGCGCGAGCCGTGACGGTCTGCGGACCGGAGCTCATCGAACAGCTGTTCCAACCATGGGAGGACCCCATCGGGCAGGACATTTCCGTGGGGTCGCAGCGCTACACGGTGGTGGGCGTCATGGCGCCGCGGGGGCAGGCCTTCGGGATGAGCCAGGACAAGCAGTGTTTGATGCCCGCGACGGCGGCGCGGCGGCAGTTTTCCGACGAGCAGCGGAGCTATGCGGTGGTGTGCAAGGTGCATGACTTGGCCCAAATCGATGCCGCAGCCGACCGCGCGCTCGGCGATTTCCGCACCATCCGCCGCGACGCCCCCGGAGCGCCCAATTCCTTCGTGGTCGAGCAAAGCAACTCCCTCGTGGGCACGTTGGAGGAAGCCATCACCGGCATCACCATCGCCGCTACCGCCATCGGCATCATCACCCTCTTCGGCGCGGGCATCGGCCTGATGAACATCATGCTCGTCAGCGTCGCCGAACGCACCCGCGAAATCGGCGTCCGCAAAAGCCTCGGCGCCACCCCGCGCGCCATTCAAATGCAGTTCCTCATCGAAGTCATGGTCATCGGCCAAATCGGCGGCGTCGCCGGCATCGCCCTCGGCATCGGCGTCGGCAACGTGGTTGCGAGCTACCTCGAAACGCCCTTTGTCCTCCCTTGGAACTGGATGACCCTGGGCGTGGTACTGTCCCTCATCACCAGCTTGATCAGCGGCTATTACCCGGCGAAAAAGGCCGCCGAACTCGATCCCATCGTGGCCCTCGGCCGGGAGTAGATCAACTCGCTACTTCCCGGTCAAGGATGCGCATCATGCGGTCACGCTCGCGCTTGACTTTGGGAAAAGCGTCCTTCCCGTCATTCCGCAACTCCGTCAAGAGCTCATCCCAAGCACACTCCTCGCGAGCAGGCACCTCCTCGCGAGCGGTGTGCATGCCTGGCAACGACTCCGACAGGGCCACAAAGGACTCCATGTAACGCGTCTGCAACGTCGTGAGCGTCGTCCCAAACCGCGCCAAAACATCTGGGTCGAGCGTGCCCGCCATCGCCGTCCGCAACCGCAACAAGTTCTCCAAGTGTGTTTCGGCATGCTGCAGCAGCGGGCCTTCGAGCGGGAGCAACTCGGGCAATTCCACCGGCGTGCCGAGCGGGTCGATGCCGAGCGTGTTCGCGATGTCACTCAGCTGCATGAGCCGGTCCACCCGCGACCGGAACAGCGCCGGAATCACCGGTTGGCGGATGAAGTGATCGCGCACCGCAAAGGTCTCAGCGTCCAGCTTGTCCATCAACTCCTCCTGCGTCGTACCGGGGTCGACGCCCAACAAAGTCAGGGCTGTGTTTCTGTCCATGCTCCGTAAATTCGAAAGGTGAAGATACGCCAATCGCACACTTTCCCGCCCTCCATTCGCTTTTCCCTGCTTAAATTTGGGCCAAACCACGTTTCAAATGAAGATGATGACGTTGACGACCTTGACCCTCGCCCTGGCCCTCGCCGCGTGCGGCAGCACCCCCAGTGGAACGGACAACGGCTCAGCCACGACCACTGAAACGGCCACCGCCTCCGCGCCGGCCCCTCCAGCCCAAACCGACGCCCCGTCGCCGAAACACAAAAACGGCATCACGGATAAGAACGCAGGCGACGCGACCGGCAAGGTCACGCTGAATGGCACCATCCCCAACACCAACTCCGGCACCGTCATCCTCTACGTGATGGAAGGCCGGAACAAGAGCGAGCTCGCGCGCACCCCACTCGAAGGAGGCAACTTTGAGTTCAAGCGCATCGAGGTGTCGCGCGGCGTGTACACGTTGGCTTTGAACGACGACAAGAACGCCACGGAGATCCTCCTCAACCCGGACGAATCCAACATCACCCTTGCATTCCGCACAAACCGGCTCTCCGCGGCGAAAACCTCGCCGAACTCCCCCGAAAACACCGGCTACTGGGCCTACCAGACCGCGGAAACCCAGAACCGCAACGCCATCCGCGGCCTCCGCAAAAGCTTGGCCGATGCCGGTGCTTTCCGCGCCCGGGTTGAACAACAAATCGCCGACAAGGAGTTGGAACTCGTGAAGAAACAACACGAGCTGATCAGCCAGTATCCGGACACGTATTTGGCCAAACTCCTCACCTGGAAAAACCCGATGTACCCGGAAAACCAAAGCCGGTTCTTCGAAGACCTCGATCCGCTCGACAACAGCGCGATGCGCAGCATGGCCATCAGCGACCGCATCCAGCAGTTCATGGTCACGTACAGCAAGGGCACCGACAGCGGCTTCCTCGCATGCATCGACATCGTCAAAGCGCATTTCGAACCCAACCCGGTCACGCTCGAAAGCGCACTGTACAGCATGCTCGAAGGGTTCTATAACACCGGTAAAGAGACCATTTGCCAGTACATCCTCGACAACTACATCTTCGATGAAGATTGCGGCGCGGACCTCTCTGACGCCATCCGCATCCGGGCACAGGGCATCATCAACTTGCAAGTCGGCAACACGCCCCCCAACTTCGCCATCAACACCCCCGAGGGCAGGACCATTGACCTGATGCAAACCTGTTCCCAAAACGAGTACACCCTCGTCATGTTCTGGGCCTCTTGGTGCCACAAGTGCGAGCAGGAGATGCCGTACGTGGGGCCGATGTACGCCAAGTACAACTACAAAGGCTTCGAAGTCATCGGCGTGAGCTTGGACCAAACCCAAAAGGCGTGGACGGCCGCCATCGAAGAAAAAGGCATGACGTGGCCGCAAGTTTCGCAGTTGCAAGCGTGGAACAGCCCGGTGGTGGAGGCGTACAAAGTCACGGCGACGCCGACCTACTTCCTGCTTGACAAGGAGGGCAAGATCGTGCTGAAGCCGGAGCGGGCGTTCGAGGTGGACAACTTCTTGCAAGGCAAGCTCTGAGGCGTGCAGCCTTGATGAAAAAAGGGCGGCTTCGGGCCGCCCTTTTTTTGTGCTCAGCCGACGGGGATTTTAACTTCGTGCACATGAAGCACGCGCTCCTTTTCATCGGGTTGGCGGCAGCGGGAATGGGCCGCGCCCAAAGCCCCTTCGCCCCGGCTCAGCACCTCATCGAGCGGATGAACGGCCCCATGCACCAGGTGGTGGTGGACCTCGACCAAGACGGCGACCTCGATGTGGTCTTTGCCGCCCGCAACGACGATGAACTTGTGGCGTTTCGGCAAGAGGCGCCTGGGATCTTCGGCGAGCGCGAGACGTGGTTGGCGCCCACAGCGGACGTGCCGCTCGCGCAGCTGATGGAGCTGCAGGCGGGGGATTGGGACGGCGACGGGTTGTTGGATTTGATTTGGTGCGACCAATCTGCGGGCCAAATCGCCGTGCTCCCCGCCTCAGGCACCGCCCCCTACGTCATCGCCGAAGCCGCCTCCGCCTTCGCGTGCACCCTCGGCGACCTCAACGGGGACGGCGCCCTCGACCTCGCCTACGTGACGAACTTCGGCAACGCCGTCGGAGCCGTCTTCGGCGACGGCAGCGGCGGAACCTCAGCGGCCTACGGGCCGGAAACCCTGGCGCAACCGTTTGCCGTGGCCCTCGGAGACAGCGATGGCGACGGTGCGAACGAAGTCGTCATCGGCACACGTTCCCAAGGGAAGGTCTACCGCTGGCAGCCCGCGGCCGGCACCCCGCCTGAACAACTCGCGGACTGGGCGAATGTATCGGCTTTGGCGTGGGACACCCTTGCCGCAACGCCGCGCTGGTGGGCCGCCACCGACAACGCTTACCTGCTCGTCACGGACGACCCCGTGGGGGAAGCGGCGGTGTGGGACACGGTTTGGACTGGTGGCGCAGTGGAGGGCATTGCACCGTACCCGGGTGGAGCAGCCTTTGCCGCGCCGCAAGCGCAGCACGTGGGCCGCGTGACCGGCACGTCGGGCGACTGGGACGTAGCCCTTGCGGGGGTGCCCGGCGCGGTGGACGTGGACGTGGCCGACCTCGATGGGGACGGCGCGTGGGACGCGGTGGCTTCGTCGCAGCCCCGTCACCGGGCGGCTTGGTTTGCGGACGTCGATGCGGCAGGGTTCGATCAGCCGATCGAGTTCATCCACCCGTTGCAGTATGTGCGGAACATGGACTTCGGGGACTTGGAAGGCGACGGCGACCTCGATGCGGTGCTGATGGTGCAGGGGCCCAATTTGTATGACGGCGGCCCGGAGATGCTGCACGTGGTGCGGCGGGAGGCCGATGGGAGCGTGAGCCAAACCGCCACACCGACCGGGACGTACTTCGGGCGCGACGTCGCCTTGGCCGATGCGAACGGCGACGGATTCCTCGACGCGGCGGTGACGGACTACAACGGCGACCGGGTGGTCCTGCTCGCGGGCGGGGCCGAGGGGCTGCAGTTGGCGGACACCATCATCCCCGACCTGAACCGGGCCAAATCACTGGCCTGGGGCGACGTGGACGGCGACGGCGACCCCGATCTCGTCACGGTGGCGTGGTCGAGCCAAGTCGCGGTCAGCCTCAACGAAGGCGGGACCTTCGCGCCGGAGTTTTACCTGCCGGCTGGCGGGAACCGCGGCGAGGCGGTGGTGCTGGAGGACTTCAACGGGGACGGCGCCTATGACATCGCTGTGGCGTACAGCAGCGGGCAGGAGGTCCGGGTGTGGCTGGGGCCTGATTTTGGCGCGCCCGCCACAGTGGGAGGGCTCGGTGCGCTGCTGGCCCTCGGTGCAGCGGATGCCGATGGGGACGGGGACCTCGACCTGTACGCTCCGGCTTACGGGGCCGATAGCGTCACGGTCTTGGTGAACGACGGGCTGGGCGGCTTTGCCATCGGCGCGGGCACCGGGCCGATGGGGCTGAGCGGCGCAGTGGGCGTCGATGTGGCGGATGCGGACGGCGACGGCTTGCCGGAGGTGGTGGTGGCGGACGCTTCGCTCGAGGCGCTCGTGATTTGGCAGGCGGCGACGGACAGCGCGTGGGTGGTGCCGGTGGGCGGCGATGGCCAGGATGCGGCGTGGGTGGATTGGGATGCGGACGGCGACTTGGACGCGGCAGGCAGCGTGTACAGCGGGGTCAGCGGCCTCGTGTGGTTGGAGTTGGCGGGGGAATGGCCGGAAGCAGTGCCGGGTTGCCTCGGCGATTTGAACGGGGACCAAACCGTGAACATCTCCGACTTCACGCTCTTCCTTGGCGCCTACGGCTGCATGGCCGACTGCGGCCCCGCCGATTTGAACGGGGACGCGAAGGTGTCGGTGCAGGATGCCCTGATGTTCCTGCTGCACTTCAGCCGCTCCTGCGCTGAGATCAACGGCTGACCGTCAACGCGCCCCAGCCTCCCACTCCGCAAATTGGGCGAGGATCATTCCGTCTGAAAGTCCGACTTTCGGGACGAGGATTTGGTCACTGCCGGCGAGCTCCATCACGCGCAAATAGATGTCGCCCGCGGGAACGATGACGTCCGCCCGGTCCGGCTTCATGCCCAACTGCTCCATCCGCTCCTCGTACGTCAGCGCCTTCACTTGGTCGTGCACCTCGAGCAGCCGCTCCCGCGAAATGGGTTCGAAACGCGGGCCGCCCGCGAGCCGGTGCAGGCGGTTGATGTTGCCCCCCGTTCCGATGCTCAGCAACGCATCCTCCTCCCCCGTCACCTGCTCCACGAAGGACGCCACCGCGTCCCACTCGCCGTCCGGAATCCGGTCCTTCAAGGCGCGCACCGTGCCGAGTTTGAAGCTCTGCGAGCGGAGGCGCAGGCCGTTGCGGATGAGCGTCACCTCGGTGCTTCCGCCTCCCACATCGATGTACAGGAAATCGCCGGTGGACCCCATGCCCGCAACCGTCGTGAAACCGCCGAAGATGAGGTCGGCTTCGCGCTTGCCGTCGATGATTTCGATGTCGATGTTGGCCTTCCTCTTGACCCAATTGCGCAGGGCCTTCCCGTTTTCTGCCTCACGCATGGCGCTGGTGGCGCACGCGAGGTAATTCTCCACGCCATGCACGTCCATGAGGTACCAAAACGCCTTCATGGTCTTGACGAGCGCTTCGGACTTCGCCGGGCCGATGGTGCCCGTCTCGAACACGTCGTCGCCAAGCCGCAACGGTACGCGGGTGAAACTGACTTTCTCGACGTGCACCCGTCCGGATGGTGTGCGGCGCACTTCCTCCACCAACAGCCGCACGGCATTGGACCCAATGTCAATCGCGCCGAATTTCATTGGGGGAAGTTACGGGATTTGGGCCGCTCGGTCCGCGTACCACGCATAGGCTGCGGTTTGGGCATTCAACGGCTCCTTCCCCTTGCGCGGCATCACGAACGCATTCGCCATCTCCGCATCCACCACGCGGGCCTTCACCGTATCGCGCAACTGCATTTCGAGGTACTGCGTGAGCTCCGATTGCAGCAGCGGATCGCGGATGGGCACGCTCACCTCCACGCGTCGGTCCAAATTCCGGGTCATCCAATCGGCGGACGAGATGTACATCTCCGGCTTGCCGTCGTTGCCGAACACGAGCAACCGCACGTGCTCCAAATAACGCCCCACGATGCTCCGCACTTCGATGTTTTCGCTCATGCCCTCCACCCCCGGAATGAGCGAGCAGATGCCGCGGACGAGCAGCGTCACCTTGACGCCCGCTTGGCTCGCATCATAGAGTTTCTCGATCATCTCCGCATCGACCAAGTTGTTCAGCTTGAGGGTGATGCGTCCTTCCTTCCCCATCAACGCCAACGTCATTTCACGGTCGATCAAGCGCGCAAAACGGCGCCGCGTCCCGTATGGACTGACGATCAAGTTGCGGAAGACGGGCCGCTCGTAGTTGTTGCTGAAAAAGCTGAACAAGCGCTCCACCTCGGAGGTGATGCCAGCGTCGGCCGTCAACAAGGAAACGTCCCCGTAAATGCCCGCTGTTTTCTCGTGGAAATTGCCGGTGCCGATGTGGGCGAACAGCTCGCGTTTTTTGCCCCGCTTCCGGGTCACGAGGAACACCTTCGAATGCACCTTCAGCCCGCTCACCCCAAATTCCACCGTCGCTCCCGCTTCCTGCAACACGTTCGACACCTTGATGTTGTGCCGCTCGTCGAACCGCGCGGCCAGTTCCATCACCACCTGCACCTCCTTCCCGTTGCGCGCCGCATTGACCAACGTATTGATTACCTGCGAATTGTGCGCCACTCGATACAGGTTGATGCGGATGCTTTCAACGGTGGGATCGATGGCCGCCTCGCGCAGCACATCCACGACGTAGCTGAATTTTTGGAAGGGGTAGTGCAGCAGGATGTCGCGCTTGTGGATTTGGTCCAGCAAGCTGGTTTTGTGGGCCAAAAGCGGATGTGCCACCGGCGGCTGCTTCGGGAACACCAAGTCCTTCCGCCCAAAATCCGGGAAGCCCATCAGGTCCTTCCGGTTGTGGTAACGGCTGCCTGGGATGACGTTCTCCGTGTCGCCCAACTTGAGCCGGCGCCTCACGAAGTTCAGCATCTCTTCCGGCATGTCCGCGTCGTACAAGAACCGAACGTAATGCCCCTTCTTCCGCCGCGCAATCCCGCGCGACATCTTCTCCATCAATGAACGGCTCAGGTCGTCGTCCATGTCGATCTCAGCGTCGCGCGTGACCTTGATGGCGTGCGCATACACGCGCTCCGGCTCGAACAGCGCGAACACCCGCCGCAACTGCAACCGGATGACGTCCTCGATGAACATGATCTGCTCGCCCTGCTCCGTCGGTGGCAGCACGAGGAAGCGCGGCAGGTGGGACGGCACTTCGATGACGGCGTAGCGGACGTCCTCCTTCGGGACCTCAAGGCCCACCGACAGGTACAGCGTGCCGTCCTTGAGGTCGGGGAACTTCGTACCGCCCCCGAGCATAACCGGCACGAGGGACGGGCGGACCTTGGCGGAAAAGTAGTCGGAGATGAACTCGGCTTGCTCGTTGTTGATTTGGCCTTCGTGCACAAAGTGGATGCCCTCCCGCTTCAGCGCGCGCTCGAGCTGCGCAAAAACCCGGTTGTACTCCGTTTGCAGCTCCACCACCTTGCGCCCCACCTCCTGCAAGGTCTCGTTCACATCGAAACCGAGGGTCGTCGTCGTCTTCTTGCCAATCAGCGAGGCGCGGATCAAATTCGCCACCCGCACGCGGAAAAACTCGTCCAAATTGTTCGAGAAAATCCCGAGGAACCGGACGCGCTCGATGAGGGGAACTTCCTTCGAGGAAGCCTCCTGCAGCACCCGGTGGTTGAAGGCCAACCAACTCAACTCGCGGTTGATGAACCTTTCTTTTGCCGTTTCTGTTTTGCCCACGGCACGAAGATACACCCGTCCCTTTGCAGGCATGTTAAGCGGAGTATCTTTGCGGCGTAAATCTGATTCTGCAACCAACCCAAAACCCGGATCATGGCAGTACTTGTCGGCCGCAAGGCACCCCACTTCTCCTCTCCCGCCGTTGCCGATGGCGACATCGTGGAGAACTTCTCACTCGACCAATACCTCGGCAAGAAGAACGTCGTGTTGTTCTTCTACCCGAAGGATTTCACGTTCGTTTGCCCCACCGAATTGCACGCCTTCAACGAGCGCCTCGCGGATTTCGAAGCACGCGACACCGTGGTGGTGGCCTGCTCAACGGACACCGCTGAGTCGCACTTCGCTTACTTGACCATCCCGAAGGACCAAGGCGGCATCGAGGGCATCAATTACCCGCTCGTGGCGGATGCGAACAAGACCATCGCGACGAACTACGACGTGTTGACCGGTGAATACGACTACGACGATGAAGGCAACTTGCATGCATCGAACGACTTGGTGGCTTACCGCGGGCTGTTCCTCATCGACAAGGAAGGCATCGTGCAGCACCAGCTCGTGAACAACTTGCCGCTTGGCCGGAACGTGGACGAAGCCATCCGTGTGGTGGACGCGTTGCGCCACGTGGAGACGCACGGCGAGGTGTGCCCCGCGAACTGGAGCGAAGGCGAGGATGCCATGAACGCGACGCGCGACGGCGTGGCTTCATACCTCGCGGCGCACTGAGTTGAGCGACATCTTAAGCATCCCCGGTGCCGCCTTCGCGGCATCGGGGATTTTTTACGCCCAAGCGCGGCGGTAGGCGCCGTCTGGGTCGTAGCGTTCGGCTTGCCCTTCCGGGTTGAAGCGGCGCACCGGGCGGGGATCGTTGCCGCGGCCGGCGATGTAGAGCCAGTTGCCCGCATTGGAGGCTGGGTCGTGGTCGATCAGGTGGTGCTCGAACCAGGCGGCGCCGGCGCGCCAGTCGACGCCGAGGTCGTGGACGAGGTAGGAGGCAGCCACTTGCCGTCCGCGGTTCGAGAGGAATCCGGTGGCGGCGAGTTCGTGCATGCAAGCGTCCACGAAGTCCTGCCCGGTTTCGCCGGCGCACCAGGACGCGAAGGCGCGCTGGGCGCGGGAGTTCCACTTGGGCGCGGGCTTGACGCTGCGGAGGCCGGAACCGGCGTACAGGCGCCGTCCAAACTGCCGCGCCACGAAGGCGAAGTAATCCCGCCACAGCAGTTCAAAGATGAGCCAGTAGGTGCTGTCGTTGGCCCCGTGCCGGCCTTCGTAGCTGCGGATGGCCGCGTAGGTTTCGCGCGGACCGAGGGCGCCGCTGGCGAGCCACGGACTGAACTTCGAGCTGTAATCCGCGCCAAGCAGCCCGTTGCGCGTTTCTTTGTACGTACTCAGCGCGCGCGTGCCATCGAGGTAGTGGTGCAATCGGGTTTGGGCCGCTTGAAAACTGCCGTGCAAGGGGAAGGCCAAACGCGCATCCACCTCGCCCGCCTGCACCGCCACCGCCTCTTTCGGCACATCCACCGTAGCCGTCCGGGCCTCGGCGACCGGCCGCACCGTCCAACGCTTCTCCACCTTTCGACGAAACGACGAGAAGACCTGCGGCAAATCCGCGATGTCGAAAGGCAAATCCTCCGGGTGCAACAAGGTGCCGCCCTCGTGGACCTCGAGCGCCAGCTGGGCCGCCACCTCCGCCTCGTCTTGCACCTCGTAAGGCGCATGCCCTGCCGTGCAAAACACCCGTTCAGCGCCGTATTCCTTCGCGAGCCCGGCGAGCACTTCCGCCGGCCGGCCCGTCCGCACGAGCAAGCCGCCCAGTGCCTCCTGCAAGGCGCAGACCCCTTCGGCAATGAACTGCTCCCGGCGGGATCCGAGGGCGGGGAGATCCGGCGTCCACAGGGTACGCTCGCTCTGCCACGGCTCTTCGATGAACACGGGTACGATTCGGGCACCCGTAGCGCAGGCCGCGTGCCACGCCGGGTGGTCGGTCAAACGGAGGTCCCGGCGGAACCAAACAAGTACGGTCGAGGTCATAGCGATTCGATTTGGTCCAACACCTGCGCGGCCCGCTCGAGCAGGGCCTGTTGATCCGCCGTCGTCTTGCGGTCCCAATTGCGGTAGACCATGCCGATGCGCGGATTCGGCTCGAGCAGCGGCCGGTTGCGGACGTGAAAATCCCAGTACAAACTGTTCAACGGGCAGGCGTTTTCGCCTACCTTTTCCTTGGCTGCGTAACTGCAGCCGCTGCAGTAATCGCCTTGCTTTTGCAGGTAATTCGCCGAAGCGGCGTAGGGCTTGGTGCCGACAATGCCGCCGTCAGCAAACTGGCTCATGCCGCGCGTATTGGGCATTTCCACCCATTCGAGGGCATCGATGTAAACGCCGAGGTACCAAGCGTCTACCTCGTCGGGATGCAGGCCTGCGAGCAGCGCGAAGTTGCCGGTGACCATGAGCCGCTGGATGTGGTGCGCGTAGCTGTGCTCGAGGGTTTGGCCGATGGCGTGTCGGAGGCAGGCCATGCGCGTTTTTCCGGTCCAAAACCACGCCGGCATCGCCCGTTCGGCCCCGAAGAAATTGCGCTCAGCATATTCGGGCATGTGCGCCCAATAGATGCCCCGCACGTATTCGCGCCACCCGAGGATTTGGCGGATGAACCCTTCCGCCGCGTGGAGCGGCACCCGATTGGGGTCGGCGCGCCACGCGCGTTCGACGGCGTGGATGACCTCGAGGGGGGTGAGGATTTTGGCATTCAGCACAAAGCTCAACCGGCTGTGGTACAGTGCCCACCCCTGAGTGGTCATCGCATCCTGCAGCGTGCCGAAGAGCGGCAAAAGTTCCGCCACGAAATGCGTCAACACCTGCTCCGCTTCCGCCCGCGTGACCGCCCACCCAAAATGACGCACCTCGCCGAGGGTTTCCACCCCGCAGCGCTCGAGCATGTCCACAACCTCGCGGACATCCCGGTCGAATTCCAGCGGCGCCGGCGGAACGTGTCCCTTCGGCCACTTCCCGCGGTTCGCCGCATCGTAGTTCCACTTCCCTCCTTCCGGCTCGCCCGACGCGTCGAGCAACACCTCCCATTTCTTGCGCATCGTCCGGTAGAACCGCTCCATCAGATACGTCTTCTTGCCCGCGAACAGCTCGGCCAACTCGTTGCGTGTCGTCAAAAAATGGTGCGTATCCGCCTCCTGCCCGCCCGGCAGGTCCGCCAGCAGCTGCCGAAACAGCTGGTCCAATCGGAATTCATCCGGGGTTTGGAACGCCCAGCGCGCCGCCCCCGCTTCCCCCATCACCCGGCGCAGGTTCGCCCCAAACCCGTGTTCATTCAGGGGGTCGTCGAGCCGGATGTAGTGCACCCGGTGCCCGCGGGCCTTGAGGTCGTGGGCGAACGCACGCATCGCGAGGAAGAACGCCACCACTTTTTGGACGTGGTGCTTGACGTAATCCGTCTCCGAACGCACCTCCATCATCAGGTACAGCACTTCGCTGTCGGATTCCGCAAACCAAGGGTGGCCGGCGTAGAGCTGATCGCCGAGGATCAACCGAATTTCGCGGGTTTTCATGCGGACGATTTTGCGCGGTTTCGCCTGCACCGCTCGCTGCAATGCCTCACCTCATCCCAGTTCGCCGCCCACTTCTTGCGCCATGCGAAAGGCCGGCCACAGGTGGCGCAATCTTTGGACGGCAAGTGGGGTTTGGCGTGCGGCATGCAGGTTGGAACAAGCCAAACCCCGCCGCGGTTCACCCGCCGTTAGCCCTTCATCGCCTTCAGCTCCGCCCACCGCTGCGGCACCGGCGTCGCCGTGACACTCTCGGGCACGTCCTGGTCATTCAAAAACTTCAGGACCAACTCGTTGAACAACTCCGGCGCTTCAATGCTGCACACGTGCCCGCAGTTCTCGATGACCGCAAGCCGCATGTTCTGCTGGATCCGCGCAAACCGCTCGGCCGCTCGGAAGAAGATGTGGTCCTGATCCCCCATTACCACGAGCCCCTTTTTCTCTACGGGCCGGTTCACGTATTGCGCCACGAGTTTGAAGAATGGCTTGTACAACTCCACCCACTTGAGGTACTCGTGTTGGCTCAAACGGCGGCTTTGTCGGCGGAAAATGTAGCGGCTCAACCGATGGTTTCGGCGCGGCAACACGATGAAGCTGAACAGCCAGTACATCGCCCGGTACGGCAACAAGTAGTTCAAGGCCTTTGCGGCATGTACGAAGAGGTGCATGGCCTTGCTGCCATCAAAAATCGCCCCCGCCATCACCATGCGGTCAATGAGTTCCGGGCGCTCGATGTCGATTTTTTGCAGGATGACGCTGCCAATGCTCAAGCTCACGAAGTGCGCTTTCTCGATGCCGAGGTGATCCACCAAGTGCAGCACGTCTTCCGCTACGATGTCGAAGTCGTAGGCCGGGAACTCCGGCAAGATGTCCTTCGAATACCCGTGGTCGCGGAGGTCGATGAGGAGCAGCCGGTAATGGGCTGCGAAGGCCTCGATTTGGAACTTCCACGTGCGGATGGAGCCACCTGCGCCATGAACAAAAACGAGCCACGGAGCGTCCGGCTGCTCCGCGATCACCTCGTGGTGCAGCAGCGTCCGGCCGTTCACGTCTTGCAAGGGTTGCGGCGCTTCCATGGGGCTAATTTACGCGATTCAGGCGCTTGGTGGCTGCCGAAAATCCGTGCTCCGGGTGAGGGGGCGATCGGTTTTCGCATAGGACAAACGCGCCAACGGCTGAAGCGCGTGGTACCCGTCCAACCCCGTCACCGCTGCCGAACCCGCGCGTGCCAAGTCCAGCGCGCCATCCGCGGCCCACACTTCCTCCCTGAAAGCCACCCACCGAACGGTACCGACGATGAACCGGCAACCGTTGGGCAACGCCATTTCCTCGAGGAATTCTAGCCCCACTCGGATCGGCGATTCCTCCACCGCCGGCGCCTCGAACCCACACCGGTACGTCGGCGTCAACCCCACCGCCTCGAACTCACTGCTCCCATCCGGGTAACGCGCGGAAGTTTGGTGCGCCTGTTCATGCCACGCCGTGTGCACGTGGTTGAGGGTGTACTGCCCGGTGGCCTTCAAGTTGTGGTAACTGTGGCTGCCGCGCTCGCGGTCCACCGGCGGGCGCATGACGTGGCCGAGGAGGGCCGGGTCAGAGCCGAGGTGCACCACGGAGGTGATGATGGCGCAATTCGGCCGGCCCGCATCGTCCTGGGTCGCGATGAGGTTGGCCGGTTTTGCGCCGCTCAGGCTGTTCACGAGCTGCGCCCGCCGGCGGGATTCCATGCCGGAGAGGGCTTCCCAATCCAACAGGACTTCCTTCATTTCCGCACGCGGGACATCCCGCCGTCGTGGGCCAACACCTGTCCGGTCATGCTCGCCGAGTGCGGACCGACCAACCACGCAGCGAGGGACGCCACTTCTTCGGCGGAGGCGATGCGTCCCGCCGGATGGCGTTCGGCCGATGCCTCGCGCTTGGCGTCGGAGCTCAGCAGCGGAGCGGCCAGCGAGGTGTCCGTGAGTGAGGGCGCAATGGCGTTGACGCGGATGGCCGGCGCCCATTCCGCAGCGAGCGAGCGGGTAAGGCCTTCCACGGCGCCTTTCGCACCGGCAATGCTTGCGTGAAACGGCATGCCCGTGCTGACAGCGACCGTGCTGAAGAGCACCACAGAGGCGCGTTCGGCGGCTTGCAACAGCTTTTGGTTCGCTTGCAACGTCTGCACAGCCCCGAGGTAGTTGACCTCCAAATCCCGCAACGCCTGATCCCGCTTCAGCCCCCGCAGCGGCTTGAGCGTGATGCTGCCCGGGCAATACACCAGCCCGTCGAGGGAATCGGCAAAACCGCTCAGGTCGCACGGGTGCTCGACCGCGTCAAAGACCAGACTCTGGTAGGCAGCACCATCTTGTGGGCGTTGAACCCCGGAACGGGAAACCCCGATGACCTCGTGGCCGGCCGCCAGCAACTGTTCGCGCAAGGCCGCTCCGATGCCGCGCGAATCGCCGATGATGGCCACCCTCATGGCTGTCCGTTTTGCAAATCCACCAGCTGCTGCTCGACCTTCGCCGCCTCAGCTATGCACGCATCCGACTTCGCGCGATCCACCGTGCTCAGACGGTGCGCCTCAGCGAGCAACCGAGCGTGCTCCTTCCGCAAGCGTTTTGCGGGGTCTCGTTTAAACCATCCCATGCGGAGAGAACACCCCGCTGGTGGGCATTGTTCAGGTCAGCTGAATTCGGCGAGTTTCGCTTCGATGGCCGCGATCTTCGCTTCGGCATCCGCCATTTTCTTGCGCTCGAGGTCCACAACGTGCTCGGGCGCGTTGGATACAAACCGCTCGTTGCTGAGTTTGCCCTGCACGCTCTTGAAGAAGCCCCGGACATAATCGAGTTCCTTGTTGAGTTTGGCCCGCTCTGCTTCCACATCCACGTTGTCTCCGAAGGGCAGGTAGAAGGCATGCGTATCGACTAGGAATCCAAAGCTGTTGGGGACCTTCTCCTCTACCGGGGTGATGGCTTCGAGGTTGCACAAGTGCGCGATGCCCGGCTCAAGGTAGACAGGGTAACCTTCCGCCGCCATGTGGTGGAGGGTGAGCTTTTCTTTGTTCGGCACTTGGTTGTCCTTGCGGATGGTGCGGACTTCGGATACGATTTGTTTGAAGACCTCAAAATCGGCCAGCAACTGCGCATCGACCGCCCCGCCTTGCGGCCAAGCCGCCACGACAATGGCCTCGCTTGCCTCCTTGCGCTCGGCAATCCAGTGCCACAACTCTTCCGTCAGGAAAGGCATGAAGGGGTGCAGCAATTTGAGCAGGTCCTCAAAAATCGCCACCGTCCCTTCCAACGTGGCCCGGTCGATGGGTTGGCCGAATGGCGGTTTCACGAGCTCCAACGTCCAGCTGCAGAAGTCGTCCCACACCAGCCGGTACGTGGTCATCAGGGCCTCGCTCAACCGGAATTCAGCAAACAAGCCCTCGAGCTCGGACACCGTGCTGTTCAACCGGCTCTGCATCCAACGCAGCGCCTGCGCTGCGGCTTCGGGCTGCGCCGCTTCATCCGACACCTCCCACCCCTTCACCAGGCGGAACGCGTTCCAAATCTTGTTCGAGAAGTTGCGGCCTTGCTCGCACAACTTTTCATCGAAAGGCAGGTCGTTCCCCGCTGGCGACGTCAGAAGCATGCCCACCCGCACCCCGTCAGCCCCGTATTGGTTCATCAACTCGATGGGGTCCGGGCTGTTCCCGAGGGACTTCGACATCTTCCGCCCTTGCTTGTCCCGCACGATGCCCGTGTAGTAGACGTTTTTGAACGGTGGCGTTCCGCGGTATTCGTAGCCCGCGATGATCATGCGCGCGACCCAAAAGAACATGATCTCCGGGGCGGTAACGAGGTCTGCCGTGGGGTAGTAATAGCTCACTTCCGTCTCGTCGTACAAGCCGTCGAACACCTGGATGGGCCAAAGCCAACTGCTGAACCACGTGTCCATCACGTCCTCATCCTGCCGGACTTCCGCCGCCGTGAGGCCGGCGTTCCCACTTTTTTCGCGGGCGGCCACCAGGGCCTCTTCGGCTGTTTTGGCCACGACAAAATCGTCCTCCCCTTCCCCGTAGTACCACGCCGGAATGCGGTGCCCCCACCACAACTGCCGGCTGATGCACCAGTCCTTGATCTGCTCCATCCAGTTGCGGTAGGAGTTCTTGAACTTGGGTGGGAAAAACCGGATGGTGTCGTCCATCACGTGCTCCAATGCGGGCTTCGAAATCTCCTCCATGGCCATGAACCACTGCAGCGAAAGGCGGGGCTCAATGACGGCGTCGGTCCGTTCGGACCGTCCCACCTTGTTCGTGTGGGGCTCCATCTTCACCAAATGCCCCGCCGCCTCGAGGTCCTTCGCAATGGCCTTGCGCACTTCGAACCGGTCCATGCCGGCATACGCGCCGCCGTGCTCGTTGAGGGTGCCGTCGGCGTTGAGGATGTCGATGGTCTCCAACGTGTGGGTTTGGCCCAATTCATAATCGTTCACATCGTGGGCTGGCGTGACCTTCAGGCACCCCGTTCCAAACTCCCGGTCCACGTATTCATCTTGGATGATGGGCACCCACCGGCCACAAATAGGCACCTGTGCCTTTTTGCCGTGCAAATGCGCATACCGCTCATCCTCCGGGTGCACACAAATCGCCGTGTCCCCCAAGATGGTCTCCGGACGCGTGGTCGCAATCACCAACTCCCCGCCCCCTTCCACCGCATAACGCAAGTGGTACAAGTGCCCTTGTTCCTCTTTGTGAATCACCTCTTCGTCGCTCAACGCCGTGAGCGCTGCGGGATCCCAATTCACCATCCGAACGCCGCGGTAAATCAGCCCCTTTTCGTACAGGTCGATGAACGTATCCACGACCCCTTCGTAGTACTTGTCGTCCATGGTGAACCGCGTGCGGTCCCAATCGCAGCTCGCCCCCAACTTCTTCAGCTGCTCTAAAATGATGCCGCCGTGTTCGTGCGTCCATTCCCACGCATGCTCCATGAACGCATCCCGGCTCAAGTCGCTCTTCTTCACTCCCTGCTTGCGGAGCCGTTGGACCACCTTCGCCTCGGTGGCAATCGATGCGTGGTCGGTGCCCGGCACCCAGCATGCGTTTTTCCCTTGCATCCGGGCGCGCCGAACGAGCACATCTTGGATGGTGTTGTTGAGCATGTGCCCCATGTGGAGCACGCCAGTCACATTGGGAGGAGGGATGACGACCGTGTAGGGCTCCCGCTCGTCGGGCGTCGATTTGAAAAATCCTTGCTCAAGCCAAAACGCATACCACTTCGACTCAGCTTCAGCAGGGTTGTAGGTCTTCGGGAGTTCCATGGGAAATCAAATCTGTGTTACGCAGAACCGGACGTGGCCCTGCACGGGGTGCAAAAATCGCACAATTGGGGGTATCAAAAAAAAGCACCGCCCCGAAATCGGAGCGGTGCTTCGAGCGCTCGCGCGCTGGAGATTCAGTTTTTGTTCGTCGGAGCGCCCGCAGAAGTGGACTTCACGGGAGCACCCGCTCCGGCGTCAGCCGCTTCTACCTTGCCCTTGATGCGGATGACCTTCGTGGGCTCGTTGGCCGCATTCGACGTGATGGTCACCGACTTGTTGATCGGGCCAATGCGCTTCGTGTCGTAGCGCACCGTGATTTCAGAGTTGCCTCCGGGCATGATGGGGTCCGTGTCACACTTCGGAACCGTGCAACCGCATGAACCCTTGCAACGCGAAATGATCAGCGGCTCGGTTCCTGTATTCGTCACGGTGAAGACACAGGCGCCGTCGGCGTTCTGCTGAATGGTGCCGTAATCGTGCACTTCCTTGTCCAAAGAAATGAGGGGACCGTTCGCGACTTCCTGTGCTTGAACGAAGGTGAAGAATCCGAGGCCCAAGACCAGGGCCGACAAGAACTTTTTCATAATGGTTAGGTTCTGTGGTGTTTTGTTGTAGCCGAAAGATACGGGTTTTACGGGATTTGTGCGCATGACGTTGCGTTTTTCAGATTTCTTAGAATTCGAGCCCAGGTCCGGTTTGGCCTGCTCCATTCGGGTAGGCGAATACCATGCCAAAAAAAGGGGCCGCTGTTCCCAGCGGCCCCTTGCTCATTCAAAAATCCACCCGTTCATCATTCGCAGTTCAAGCCGAAGCTTGCCAAGAACGCCAACAGGTCGTTCGTTCCCACGGCGCCGTCGTTGTTGAGGTCACCTGGGCAAGCACTGCCGGCTTCGATGACACACGACCCATCGTCCGTATTCGCCTCCGCGCTGTAGTTCGTTGCTTCCGCATAGGTGCATCCCTCGACCACAGGCGTAACGCAATCCGCATCGTTGCCACCGTAGAACGGGTTGTACTCGACAAACATCGGGTTCGAGCAACCGACACACGCCTCGCAGCTGCCAAAGCAGGGACCCACCGTGGTCAACACGCTCGGCACAGTGATGACGCGGTTGCCTCCGTTTCCGCAAGGCGACACGCTCTCGTCCGCACCCCACTCATTGCCGTTGATGTACTTGTACTCGTAGGTGCCTGCTTGCAACTGGATTTGAGCTTCCCAAATGCCGTAACCAATGGCCGTCAAGGCCAACGAGCTCGGATCCCATGCCTGGAAGTCGCCCGCCAAATGCACGCCATTCGCACTGACTTCTTCCTGCGACATGTTCACCCGGAACGACACCAAGTAGGTGCACGAACCGTCGTCCACGTTCGCTCCTTCATCGAAGTTCAACGCGTCCATGTCGGTGCAGCCGTTATACAGGCAGTTACCTGGGTCGGTCGCATTGGCGTTGTAGTTGTCCGCTGCTTCGTCTTGGCAGCCCGCAATCTCGTTGCAGTCCAGCACGCCGTCTTCGTCGGTGTCGGTGTAATCACAAGCCAAGGACAAGTCGCAAGGCGAAGTGAAGTTGCACGCCGCCGGGTCAGCACAACCGATGGCGAAATTGCTCATCGGAGCCACCCACAGGTACTGGCCATCGGAAACCGCAATCGGTGACACCCAGAACCCGTCTTGCTGGATCAAGAAGACCATTTGGCCTGCGATGTTCACCGCAATGTTGTCGCCGCAAATGCCAAACGCGGTCACACTGGCCACCGCCACCAAATCACCGAGGAGTCCGGTCGGGTCAGAAACGTTCGAAAGACCGAGGTTGCCCCCCGTCCCATCCCCCATGATCACGCCGTTGACCGCGATGTTCGGGTTCACGGAACCGGCAGATTCACATGCTGCACCCAACGCTTCGTATGGCGTTCCCGTCAAGGTTAATCCAACGAGCCACGGGGACTCCGCACCGGTCGGGAGGGTGGTCTCAAGGTAGTCGCACGACCCGTCGTTCTCGTTCGCTGTCGCGTCGTAATTGCAGGCAATCGGATCAGTGCAGCCTGCGATGGTGGTGGGGTTGCCGTCGCAGTCGAATCCTTCTTCGGCGTATTCGCAAGAACCGTCGTCGGTCGTAGCGAGTGAGTTGTAGTTGCACGCTGCGTCGTCGGTGCACCCTGGACCGAGTTCTGCGAGGTCAAACGCCGCGGCGAGACGCGGAGCCGTGTAGCCTTGGATTTGGTCGATCCAAAAGTTGCCTTCTTCAGGTCCCATGGTCGGGTTCAAGGTCAACTGCGTCGCGGCCATTTCGGCATCCACTGCGGCGATGGTCTCGTAATCCCACCACTGCCAAGGCGAGCTGTCGTAAGGCTCCGTCGGCTGGCCGTTCACGTAGCTGTTCAATACCGGGTACAAGCCGTCCCATCCGTTGTTGTTGTCGGATGCGGGATCCGGCAAGCCGATTTCAGCGAAAATCGCGTTGTTGTTGTTGGCATACCCGTTGATTTCTTCGTGCACGTCAAATGCACCCGAAACCTCGATGACCGGCTCGTTGGTGGTCGGTACTACCAGCACAGACGTTTCGTAGGGCGCGAACGGATCGTGTGGCGTTTGGAACGAGACCATGGGGATGTCCCCTTCATCGAGCCAGTTCAAGTCACCCAAAGCGCCGCCCATGTTCATTTGGAAGTTGAAATCCGAGCTGTAGCCAACGTGGTTCGCCATGCAGAGCTGGGTGACTCCATCGGGCGCATACGTGTCGGTTTCCGCGTTGGGATCACCGTGGATGGTCTCAATGACCATCGGGATGTAGTTCCCGTTGGAGGTGTACCAAAACTTGGTGATTGCCGCCCCCGTGTCGTCCAGGATGATGTCGTTGTAGTCTTCAATGGTGGCCGAGGCGAGCGAGATGTAACCGCCAGTCCCCTCACCAAACATCGCAATCTTTGAACCGTCGATGCCCCAAGGGTTGCCGTCTTCAGAGAGCGTCTTCCGGAAGTAACGCACCGCGGTGCGGCTGTCTTGCACCCCGCGGTAAGCCGCTTGAATCAACTGTACGGAACGCTCTTGTTGGGTAGACGCCAAGGGATTCCATCCTAAGCGGTAATCCACAGATGCGACCACATACCCCATCCGAGCGAAACGCGAGCAGATTTCTACAGCCGCGCTGTCCGTGCGGGTGCCGAGCGGGCTGCCGTTCAAGAATTGTGGCAAGAAGTTACCCGTGTGGAAGTACAAGATGACCGGGCGGTTGGTTTCCGGGTCGCCGGCGGGCTCGTAGATATCGCACAAAAGGTCCTGCGCCGAGGGCGGTGCACCTTGAAGTGCCGGCAACACCGAAATGTTTTGACCGTAAACCACGCCCGACGTCACCTCCACGTCCGTGAACACTTCGTCGATGTAGCGCGTTTGGTTCGAGAACGAATTCTCGTTCAATGAACCGAGGGCAACGCCCATCCGCGGTGACGTGTAGTCGTCAATTTGGTCGATCCAACCCATCGCCTCCGACTCGCTCATTGTAGGGTTCAAGGACAACTGGGTCGCAGCTACCGTGGGATCAATCGCTGCCGCCGCGTCGTAATCCCACCACTGCCAAGGCGCGCTGTCGTAGGGCTCCGTAGGGTTGCCGTTGCCATCAAGCTGGTTCAACACGGGGAACAGGCCGTCCCATCCCATGTTGGCCGGTGCGCCCGGGTCATCAAAGCCGTAGTCCGCAAAGACCGCATTGTTATTTGATGCATAGCCATTGATCTCCGCGTGGACATCGTATGCGCCGGACACTTCAATGACGGGCTCTTGCGTGGTGGGCACCACGAGGACCGAAGTTTCATACGGCGCAAAGGGGTCGTAGGGGGTTTGAAAAGACACCATCGGCATGTCGCCCTCATCCAACCAGTTCAAATCTCCAAGGGATCCGCCCATGTTCATTTGGAAACTGAAATCCGAGCTGTAACCCACGTGGTTCGCTACGCAGAGTTGCGTCACGCCATCGGGCGCATACGTGTCTGTGGTCGCATCCGGGTTGCCGTGAATGGTCTCGCTGACCATCGGGATGTAGTTCCCGTTGGGGGTGTACCAAAACTTTGTGATGGGCGCGCCGGTGTCATCGAGGATGATGTCGTTGTAATCCGCAATCGTGGCAGAAGCAAGCGTGATGTAGCCACCCGTTCCTTCACCGATCATACCGATTTTCGTGGGGTCGATGCCATACGGATCGCCGTCTTCCGCTTCGGACTTGCGGAAGTAACGGACCGCTGTGCGGCTGTCCTGCACCCCGCGGTAAGCGGCCTGAATGAGCTGAATGGACCGCTCTTCCTGCGTGGCCGCAAGCGGGTTCCAACCCAACCTGTAATCAACGGAGGCAACCACATACCCCTTTTGGGCGTAGCGCGTGCAAATCTCCACTGCAACGTTGTCGGTCTTTGTTCCGAGCGGGCTTCCATTCAAAAACGGAGGCAGGAAGTTACCCGTGTGGAAGTAGAGCAGGACCGGGCGGTCGGTCTCGGTGTCACCTGCGGGTTCGTAAACATCCATCACAAGCGGCTGCTCGGCTGGCGGCGCGCCTTGCAATGCTGGTAAAACCGAGATGTTAGAACCGTAGACAACGTCCGAAGTGACAGTTACTTCATCAAAGACGGGGTCGAGGTAGCGCGTTTGCGCGAAGGCCGATGCTGACCCAATGGCCAGTGCTGCGGCGGCTATAAGGAACCTGTTCATGCGATTTGGTTACAGCGGATTGGTAGTACGCTTATTTCGTGACAAAGTACGAAAAATCCCGGAATATTGTGTACTAAGCACACTTTTTTGCCGACGAACGCCCTCACCGGCCATCATTTCCGGTGGTTGAAATCGTAAATGATGCTGGCATAGGCCATGCGCCCAACGAACGGACCGCCGTATGTTTCGATGTGGATGTTTTCGAGCAGGTTGGAGCCCCCCGCCTTGAAGGTGGTGTTCCACTTTTCGACCCGCAAGTTCACTTGTGCATCGAGCAAGTCGTACGCGGGAACGAAACCGGTGAACTGCGGCGAACCTTCAAACACAAACCCCTGCACCCATTTGTAATTCAGACCAAAACCCCAAACCCCCAAGTCGCGGAAGGCGAGGTCCCGGGCGCTGAAGGAGATGTTGAATTTGTGCTCGGGCGTATTGAAAGCCGGAATGATGGGGTCGTCCTCAACTGTCTTCAACAACTGGTTCCAGCTGTAGTTGCCGGCGAGCATGTAGTGGTCCCCGAGGTAGGCATTGAGTCCAATGCTGAAACCCTGGGTTTGGACTTCATTCAGCGAATTCGCGGCATAGCGGTAGACATCGACCCCGGTGATTGATTGCTCAAAATCGGGGTTTTCGAACAGCACATCCAAACCGATGTTGTAGCCGATGAAGTGGTTGTACCGGCTGAAATAGTAACCGGCGTCCACGTAAAGCCGCTCCCCGAGGGTCGTCCGGTACCCCACTTCAAAGGTGCGCACTTGTTCCGGGCGCAGCGGAGCAATGTCGAAGTACTGCAGGGTGTCGAGGTCACCGAAGGGCAGCCCGTTCGCCGAGCTGATGCTGTTCCGGTAGTCGATGAAGCTCGAAATGGTCACGAGGTCGGTGGCTCCGTCCAAGTTCCCCACCAAAGTGGCCGGCCCCACATCGAGGAACAGGTACTGGTCCGCCAAGGTTGGATTCCGCAGCGCGGAGCTGAAAGAAACCCGCAAGTAGTCCTTGTCCGATGGGGCGTAGACCAAGGAAGCGGCGGGCGAGAACACCCAGTCGAAGTTTTGGTTCTTGTCCGCCCGGATGGTGCCTGTCGCGATCAACTTGTCCTCGAGGAAGCGCCGCTTCAAACCGGTGTAAAGCCCCACCTCTGCATTGGTGATGACGCGCCCGGCGGTGTCCGAGAAAATGGTGCCGTCGCTGTTGGGCGTGTATCGGCGGAAGTTGGCACCCACGCGCCACTCTTCCGCAAATTCCGGTTGGAACGCATATTCGCCGTGGACATGGACCAAACTCGACCGGTCAAAAAACCGCGTCCCCTGTTCCTCTTCGTTGTTCTTGCCCGAAGTGATGCGGTTGAACGCCTCTTCGAATTCGGGGGTGCCGGGCACAAGGTGACCGAGAGGGTTTTGGGCCACGTCGTTGAGGCCCGCATAACCGGTGTTGGTCCACCCTTCCACTTGCCCATGCCAAAAGGCCAGGCTGTCCGCGTTTTGGGCATACCAATCGTCCACCGCGCCTTCCGGATAACTGAAGATGGGGAAGCCGAAGACGGAATCCACGCCGATCTGCTCCAGCTCGGGCCACGTGGCGTTGATGCCGGGCACGATGCTGTCGACCCAGTAACGGTAATACACCTTCGACCATTGGTAGTCGTCGCGCGTTTCCTCCTGCAGGCGCAGCGCGGTCGCGTAAGGATCGTAGCTGTTTCCGGCGTCCTCGCTGGTGCGGTAGGCCCTGACGAACCACCGGTCGTTTTGTCGGACCTCGAGTTTGTGCTGGTAGAATTCGATGTCGCGCAGGCTGAAGCGGTTGTCGCCTTGGTAGACCGTGGTGCCAAACCCCGAACTGAAGCCGTACTCCAGCTCCGGCGATTCATACGTCGCCTCAGGATCGAGTCGGAGCACCAAGGACGTGCTCACCTTCATGTTCTCCGTGCCGTAGTCCACGAGTTCCGCCTCCTTGTAGCCCGTGCGGAATACGCTGCCGAGTCCGCGAGCGTTTTGCGAGTTGTCCCCGGAATAGTCAAAAACAGGACGGTACTCGTCGCCGTAGATGTTCACTGCGTCGTATCGGCCGGGGTTGGTGGCTTCCACTTCTGACCCGTCAACCGGGTCGTAATTCGTGGCCTGCCAGTCTTCGGCCGAAAAACGGAACGCGTTGACCTTGAAGCCCAGCACCGGGTTGCCTTCGCTGTCCGTGGTGTAATCGGCATAACGGAAGGCGAATTCATCGAGGCTGCGCTCGCCGACCTTGACGGAGGCGGAGACGCCGGGGAAGCGGAAGGGGGATTTGGTCCGCATGCTCACCACACCGTTGAAAGCACCGGGGCCGTAGAACGCCGAGGATGCGCCCGCGACGATGTCCACGTTCATCACGTCCAAATCCGAAGCACCAAGGAAGTTTCCGAGCGAAAAGTTGAGACCGGGGCTCTGGTTATCGACCCCGTCGATGAGCTGCAAGGAGCGCACGGGAGAGGTCGAGTTGAAGCCGCGGGTGTTGATGATCTTGAAGCCTAAGCTCGCGCTCGTCACGTCCACGCCTTTCAAATTTCCGAGCCCCTCGTAGAAATTCCCCGAAGGCGCTTCGCGGATGGCGATGACGTCCATGGACTCCACGGTGAGCGGGGCTTGTTTCTGGCGTTCGGAAATGCGCTCGCCGACCACTTCGGCGGCTTCAATCAGGATTTGGTCCGATGGCAACTTGATTTCCAAGCGGTTCGACGCTTCATTCACCACCAACTCCTGCGTGGTGTAGCCGATGAAACTCACCTGGAGGGTGGTCGGCAGCGCCGGAACATCGATGCGGAACTGTCCGTCGAAATCCGTCGTCACGCCCGTGGTCGTGCCTTTGATCACCACATTCGCTGAGAACACCGGATCGCCGAGATCGGCATCCAACACGCGTCCGCGCAACGTCACTTGGGCCACAGCGCTCGTCGCGAGCACCAGCCCAGCCAAAGCCAGCCAGAAGTTTTTCATTCAATAGGGGTTGATTCCGTCTCCCAAATAACGCCAAAATTCCGCGACGTTCCACATGCCCTCCTCGCGCGGCACATCATTTGTGCCGTTCGTCGAACCGCAACCGGAAGGTGCGAACCACTTGAACATGACACGCCTCGGGATGCTCAGGATTGACCAAGTAGTTGAACTCCCCCTTCACCACAGCGCTCGGCACCTTGAGCACGGGAGCATCCTTGGACTTCACGAATCGCTCGCCCAAGTGCCGCGTCGCGTCACCGGGAATGGGGGCGTCCCATCCCTCCGGCAGCTCCTCTTCCCTGACCTCCGCAATCCGGCAGTCCGCCGGCACCTCCAATTCTACCATGAACCGATCCGATGGCAAGTCGATGGCCGCATCGAGGTGCACCAACACCTCCAAAAACGCCAAAGAGCGCGACTCCGCCGTGTACACCAGCGGCGTGTACTTCAGGTTCCACCGGCCGCTTGATGCTGCCGCAGCGCCTGCACCGGACAGCGTTTGTTCCAGGTGCTTTTCCCGCTCAATCCGAAACAAACGCATCAAGCCAGGTTGCCGTATTCGATGCGCTCCAAGCACGCTTGGACCTCGGCCACCCCACTGACGGTGTCAAACATGGACAAGGGACTCACGGACCCAAGGGTTCTGTTCGGGCGCAAGAGCCACCGCTCGAACTTTTCGTGCGCTTGATTGAACACTTCCCGACCAAATTCCACGACCTCCACAATGCGCATCACCAATTCACCATCCCGCGGGTCCAGCTTCGCCGAGGCCGCCTTCTTCTTGTTGTAAGAGGTCTGTGGCAGGCGCAGCACCTCGAGCAACCGCTTAATGGGGACGTGCATGGCCTTGCTCAATGATTCAATGGCGGCATAAGGCACCCCGGCACGGATCAGCGTGAGCCGTTCCGAATTCGTGGACCATTGCAAGGCTTGGCCATCGGCCACCAAACACCATGCGCCCCCTTCTCCCGGCAAGGCGTATGCACGGCTTGCTCGGGGCGAATCTCCAATACTTTCCATCATTGGAGTCGTTTTACTTCAAGCTTAAAACAAAACGACTGTCAAGCAAACAAAACGCACAGCGGATTCACCCAGCCGGATGCAGCGGGGCAGGCGCCGGGCGGGCGGTCTGGCATGTGTGGGTTACTCGGCTTGAGGGGCTTCGAGGACGATGCGGATTTGGCCCCGCAACACGACTTCGTCACCTACGCGCAACTTGCGGCGCTTCCGCGACTCCAACTCCCCGTTCACGCGGACCGCGCCCTCCTCGACGGCAAACTTCGCCTCCCCTCCGGTGGCCGCATTGCCCGTCGCCTTCAGCAACTGCAACAAATCGATGTACTCCGTGCGGAGCGTGAAGCGCTCGTCGGTCATGCGATCGAGGGAAAACGGTCCGGTTCCACTTCGTGGAGCACGGCCCAAGCTGCCTCGTAAATGTCCTCCACACTTGGCTTGCTGAAGTAGTCACCATCCGACCCGTAGGGCGGCAGGTGCGGTTGGGCGGTCAGGACAGAGGGCTCGCTGTCGAGGTGCTTCCACGCCCCTTGCTTCATGATGCCGTCGAGGATGAAGGCGGAAGCGCCGCCGGGCACGTCCTCGTCGACGATGAGCAGGCGGTTCGTCTTCGCCAGGCTGGCCAAACACGTCGCGTTCAAGTCGAAGGGCAACAGGGTCTGCAAGTCGACCAGTTCCACCTCCGCGCCCGCTTCGGCGAGCCGTTCAGCGGCGCGGGCCGCCAGGTTGAAGGTCGAGCCGTAGCTGACGACCGTGAGGTCCCGTCCAGTGCGGACGACTTCGGGCTGGCCGAGGGCCACGCGGAAGTCGCCGGGGTTGGAAGGCATTTTCTCCTTGCTCCGGTAGCCGTTGAGGCATTCCACCACCAAGGCCGGCTCTTCCGCCTCGAGGAGCGTGTTGTACATCCCAGCCGCTTGGGTCATGTTGCGGGGGACGCAAATGTGCATGCCCCGGAGCGAGCCGAGTAGCGCGCCCATCGGGGAGCCGCTGTGCCAGATGCCTTCAAGCCGGTGGCCGCGGGTGCGGACGATGACCGGTGCCTTTTGGCCGCCCGCGCTGCGGTAACGGACGGTCGCCGCGTCGTCCCGCAGGATTTGGAGCGCGTAATAGATGTAGTCGAGGTATTGGATTTCGGCGATGGGCCGGAAGCCGCGCATGGCCAAACCGATCCCCTGCCCCGCGATGGTGCACTCCCGGATGCCCGTATCGGTCACCCGATCCACACCGAAGCGGGCCTGCATGCCTTCCATCACCTGGTTCACCCCGCCGATCCCGCCGGTGTCCTCCCCGAAGGTCAGCACCTCGGGCCGGCGCTCAAAGATCACCTCGAAGTTGCGCTGCAAGACTTGGCGTCCGTCGACGAGCGGCGCATCGGCATCGTACGTCGCCGCCACCGCATCGACGTTCAAGGCGCTGTCGTACCCCGTGCTGTAGAGCTCCGAGCTGAAGCGCTCGCGGTTCACCGCGGTCTCGCGCTGCACCCAAGCCGACAGGGCGGCGCGGGCAGGCGAATGCGCGCCCGCTGTGGCGGACAACGTTTGGCGCGCGGCTGCGTGGATTTGGGCCCGGATGGGCGCCGCGTCGCTCGCCAGGGCAGCGTCTTCGATGCCCATGCCACTGAGCAGGGCAACCACCTCGTCGCGCTCCGCGAGGATGGGGGCTTGGAAGGCGGTCCATGCGGCCTTGGCGGCTGTGCGAACCTCCTTTTTGGCCTCCTTCGCGATGCCCTCCAACTCCGCTTCCGTCGCGCCCCCCTCCAAAGTGAGGAACTGGCCAAACTGCCGGATGCAATCGTACTCCTTCGCCCACGCCATCCGCTCAGCGGACTTGTACCGCTCGTGCGAACCCGAGGTGCTGTGGCCCTGCGGCTGCGTCATTTCTTCGACGTGCACCAGCACGGGCACTTGCTCCACACGACACCGCGCGGCGGCTTCTTCATATGTGGCGACGAGGGCCGGGTAATCCCACCCCTTGACGCGGTAGATGTACATGCCGTTGGTGCCGTCGCTGATCTCGAAGCCGGAAAGGGCGTCCGAGATGGACGATTTCGTGGTTTGGTAAGCCTTCGGAACGCTGATCCCATACCCGTCATCCCAAACATTCATCAGCAGCGGCACGCCGAGCACGCACGCCGCGTTCATCGTTTCCCAAAACGGCCCCTCAGAAGTCGAGGCGTCGCCAATGGTGCCCACCGCAATTTCCCGCCCACCCCGGGTGAAGCCGGCCTTGAGCGCCGCCGCCTCGGGCAGCCGCTTGTACAACTTCGAGGCCTGGGCGAGGCCGAGGAGGCGCGGCATTTGGCCCGCAGTGGGGCTGATGTCGGCGCTCACGTTCACTTGCGCGGTTTGGTCCACCCAACGCCCCTCGTCATCGAGGAAACGCGTCGAAAAGTGCCCGCCCATTTGACGCCCCCCACTCGACGGCTCGTGCGCCACATCCGTGTTCGCGTAGAGGGCCGCGAAATACTCCTCCACCGTCATCAGGCCGAGCGCCATCATCAGGGTTTGGTCGCGGTAGTAGCCGCTCCGCCAATCGCCCGCCTCCATCACCTTCGCCAGCGCGAGTTGCGCCAGTTCCTTGCCGTCGCCGAAGATGCCGAATTTCGCCTTGCCCGTCAGGACTTCTTTCCGTCCGAGCAGCGAGGTTTCTCGGCTGATGCAGGCCAAACGGTAGTCCGCCAACAACAGCTCACGAAAATCCTGTTCCTTTACTTCCGAGCGAGGAGATGCAGCTTCATTCATGACGCGAATTTAAGGCCTTTTCCTCCCTCAAAAAGGGGTGCCCGTCAGCCGCGCGCTGCGAGGGCGACGGCCAACTCCCCCCCGAGCCGGGCGTTGTTGCGCGCCAGCGCCACGTTCGCATCCAAGCTCTCCCCTTGCGTGCGCTTCACGATCTCAGCCAACAGGAACGGCGTGAGGTCGCGGCCGTTGACCCCTTGTCCTTCAGCTGCGACGAGGGCCTCCTGCGTGGCGGCCTCGATGTGGGCTGCGTGGGCGGCGGCGTCCGCAGGAATGGGGTTCGCGACGAGGGCTCCCGTGGACAAGCCGAGCTGCCATTGGGCGTGAAGGCGGGCGGCGAGGTCTTCGACGTCGTCGGCGCGGTGGACGAGCGGGAGGCCGCTCGATGGGGTATAGAAGGCCGGGAATTCGTGGGTGCACCAGCCGATGACGGGAATGCCGAGCGTTTCCAGCATTTCCAAGGTGCGCGGGAGGTCAAGGATGGACTTGGCACCAGCAGACACAACCGCCACCGGGCTTTGCGCCAACTCGCCGAGGTCGGCGGAGACGTCGCCGGAATCGCCGCGGTGGACGCCGCCGATGCCGCCCGTCGCGAAGACGCGGATGCCGGCGAGGCGGGCGCCGATGAGGGTGCCGCTGACCGTGGTGGCGCCGAGGCCGCCGTGGGCGAGGACGGTGCCGAGGTCGCGCCGGGATACCTTGGCGACGCCAGGCTCGGAGGCGAGGCGCTCGAGAAGTTCGGGGGCGCAGCCGACTTGGAGGTGGCCGTCCGCCACGGCTACCACGGCGGGGATGGCACCTGCGGCGCGGACGTCTTGCTCGAGGGCTTGGGCCGTTTCGAGGTTGCGCGGGAACGGCATCCCGTGGGCGATGATGGTGCTTTCGAGGGCCACGACCGGGCGGCCTGCGGCCAGGGCGTCCTGAACTTCGGGGTGGAGGCGGACGAGGGGGGTCATGGGCGGAGCGGGTCGGCGTGGATGGCGGCCCAGATTTGGTCCTTCAAGGCGTCCAACCCTTGCTGGGCCACGCTCGAGAAAAACAGGGGCTGCAAGCCATCGAGCTCCTCGGCCACCGCCGCGCGCAACTCGTCGTCGAGGAGATCCGCCTTCGACACCGCGAAGATGCGCTGCTTGTCCAGCAACTCCGGGTTGTACTTCTCGAGCTCGTGCAACAGCGTGTCGTAATCCGCCCGGATGTCCATGCTGTCGGCCGGCACGAGGAACAGCAACACGGGGTTGCGCTCGATGTGGCGGAGGAAACGGAGGCCGAGGCCCTTGCCTTCCGCTGCGCCTTCGATGATGCCGGGGATGTCGGCCACCACGAAGGACCGGTTGTCGCGGTAGCGCACCATGCCGAGGTTGGGACGGAGGGTGGTGAACGGGTAGTCAGCGATCTCGGGCTTCGCGGCGGAAATGACGCTGAGCAGCGTGGATTTGCCGGCGTTGGGAAAGCCCACCAGGCCGACATCGGCGAGGAGCTTCAGTTCCAAAACCTTCCACTCCTCGCGGCCTTCTTCGCCGGGTTGGGCGTAGCGCGGGGTTTGGTTCGTGGAGCTCTTGAAGTGGTCGTTGCCGAGGCCGCCTCGTCCGCCGGGCGTGAGGATGACTTCTTGGCCGTCCTCGGTGATTTCGAGGAGGACTTCGCCGGTTTCGGCGTCCTTGACGACGGTGCCGAGCGGCACGTCGATGGTGACGTCCGCGCCGTCTGCGCCGTGCTTGTGGTTGCCGGTGCCGCATTCGCCAGGCTTAGCGATGACGTGGCGCTGGTACTTCAGGTGCAGGAGGGTCCAGTGGTTGCGGCTGCCGCGCGCAATGACGTGGCCGCCTCGGCCGCCATCGCCCCCGTCAGGGCCGCCCTTTGCGGTCATGCGGTTGCGCATGAAATGGGCAGAACCCGCGCCGCCGTGTCCGGAACGGCAGCAGATTTTCACGTAGTCGACGAAGTTCTCGCTGGCCATTGGCGGCGGTTAGATGGCGTCGATGGCTGCGCGGAGGCGCGCCGTGATGTCTTCGAGGGACCCGACCCCGTCGACGCCGTAGTACTTGTCCTGACCTTTGTAAAAGGCCGCAACGGGCGCCGTCTCCGCGTTGTAGACGTCGATGCGCTTTTGGACCACGGCGGGGTCGGCGTCGTCCGGGCGGCCGCTCGTTTCAGCGCGCTTGGTCAGCCGCGCCCGCAGCTCCTCTTCAGGGACTTCCAGCGCCAGCATGCTCGAAACCGGGGTCTCCCGGCCGTTCAAGAACTCATCGAGGGCTTCGGCTTGGGCCGTCGTCCGTGGGAATCCGTCGAAAATGAAGCCCTTCGCATCGGGGTGCTTGTTGACCTCGGCTTCGAGCATGTTGATGGTCACGTTGTCCGGGACGAGCTGGCCTTGGTTCATGTAGGATTGCGCGAGTTGGCCGAGCTCGGTTTGGCCTTTGATATTTGCCCGAAAAATGTCCCCGGTGCTCAGGTGGACCAAATCATACGCCTCCACCAAGAACGCGCTCTGCGTGCCCTTTCCAGCGCCCGGAGGGCCAAACAAAACCAAATTCAACATCTCAAACAATTTTCGATTCGACAACAAAGGTCGGCAAAAGTACGCACTCTGAAGGTGACTGCAGCGGGATTCGGCGGCTGAGGCGGTTGCCGTAACTTCGCGGCGAAATTCTGTACGATGAAATACGACGTTGTTGTTCTCGGCAGCGGGCCCGGCGGCTATGTGACCGCCATCCGCGCCAGCCAATTGGGATTGAAAACTGCGGTCATCGAGCGCGAAGCCCTCGGAGGGATTTGCCTCAACTGGGGCTGCATTCCGACGAAAGCGCTCCTCAAGAGTGCCAACGTATTCGATTACATCAACCACGCAAGCGATTACGGCATCAACGTCGCCGCGCCCGAAGCGGACTTCGGCGGGATGGTGAAGCGCAGCCGGGGGGTGGCCGAGGGCATGTCCCAAGGCGTGCAGTTCTTGATGAAGAAGAACAAAATCGACGTCATCATGGGCACCGGCACCCTCAAGCCGGGCAAGCAAGTGGCTGTCGTGGCCGCAGATGGCACGGAATCCACGGTTTCTGCCGATCACATCATCATCGCCACCGGCGCGCGGTCGCGCCACTTGCCGAGCATGCCCCAAGACGGCAAGCGCATCATCGGCTACCGCGAGGCCATGACGTTGCCGGAGCAGCCGAAGCGCATAGTGGTTGTGGGCAGCGGCGCCATCGGCGTGGAGTTCGCCTATTTCTACAACGCCATCGGCACCGAGGTGACTGTGGTGGAATACATGGACCGCATCACGCCCGTGGAGGACGGCGAAGTGAGCAAGCAGCTCGAACGTTCGCTCAAAAAGCAAGGCATCAAGGTCATGACTTCCGCTGAGGTGACCGGCGTGGACACTTCGGGCAAGGACAACGTGGTGACGGTGAAGACGAAGAAGGGGGAGCAAACCCTCGCGTGCGACGTGGTTTTGAGCGCTGCGGGAGTGGTGGCCAACATCGAGGGCATCGGCTTGGAAGATGTGGGCATTGTGCACGACAAAGGCAAGATCTTGGTGGACGATTATTACGCGACGAACATTCCCGGGTACTATGCGATCGGGGATTGTGTGCCGGGCCCGGCTTTGGCCCACGTTGCTTCTGCAGAAGGCATCACCTGCGTGGAGAAAATCGCGGGACACAAGCCCGAACCCATCGATTACGGCAACATCCCCGGCTGCACCTACTGCTTCCCGGAAGTGGCGAGCGTGGGCATGACGGAAGAGGCGGCGAAGGCGGCGGGACACGACATCAAGGTGGGCAAGTTTCCGTTCAGCGCGTCCGGCAAGGCGAGTGCCGCTGGCCACAAAGACGGCTTCGTCAAGCTCATCTTCGACGCGAAGTACGGCGAGCTGCTCGGCGGCCACATGATCGGCGCCAACGTGACCGAAATGATCGCGGAATTGGTGGCCGTTCGCAAACTGGAAACCACCGGCCATGAACTCATCAAGACGGTTCACCCGCACCCCACGCTGAGCGAGGCCGTGATGGAAGCCGCTGCGGCCGCTTACGACGAGGTCATCCACCTCTGACACGGCGCAAAGCGCATCGGAACCGCCTCGTCAAGCTCGGCCTTGACGGGGCGGTTTTGTTTCACCACCTTTACGGACATGAAGCACCTCATCGCCACCTTGCTGCTCGGAGCGGCTGCGCTCAGCGCCACGGCCCAGACCTTTACAGAAATCGGCACCCCCATGGGCATCGATGACGTGGCGGCGCTGGCCACGACTTATGGTTTGCCCTCGGCCTTGTTCAGTCCAGTGACCGGGGTACAGGCCTACCGGTGCACGTACTTCATGCCCTTCCAAGGCGACACCATCTCGGTGAGCGGAGCGGTGTTCGTGCCGACCGACCTCGCTGCCGACTGCGCGCACCCCGTGCACATGTACGCCCACGGCACGGTCTTCGAACGCGACAACACCCCTTCCTTCCTGAACTACGAAGGCGAATTGGGGTTCCTCATGGCCGGTTTGGGCTTCGCCGTGGTCATGCCGGATTACGTCGGCCTCGGCACGGACGACCAGCACTTGCACCCGTACGTGCATGCCCTCAGCGAGGCGGAATCGGTGGTATACTTGCTCGACGCCCTGTTTTCCGATGCAGGGTCAGGCCTCGGCACCTTCGACTCCGACCAAATCTTCCTCTCCGGCTACTCCCAAGGCGGGCACGCCGCGATGGCCGCCCACCGCATGATCCAGGAGGAACGGCCGGAATTCCACGTGGTGGCTGCAGCCCCGGGATCGGGGCCCTACGACATTTCAGGCACGCAATTTCCGTGGACGTTTGCCGATGCGAGCTATTCGAACCCGGCGTATTTGGCCTACGTGGCCCTCGCTTGGCAGAGCATTTATGGCAACCTGTACAGCGATTTGAACGAGTATTTCCAGGAGCCGTATGCCTCCGAACTCCCAGCGCTTTTTGATGGCCAAACCTCCGGTGCCGCCATCAACGCCGCCCTTCCCACCCTCACCGAAGACTTCGCTCAACCCGATTTGCTCACCACCTTGCTCGAACCGGAAAACCCGTTCCTCATCGCGGCCCAAGACAACGACGTGTACGACTGGGCGCCCGAATCGCCCACGCGCCTCTACTACTGCACCGAAGACGAGCAGGTGTTCTATGAAAATGCCCTGGTGGCCGAGGCAGCCATGGTGGCCAACGGCGCCAATGCGGTGGAAGCCATTGACCTCGGAGCCTACGACCACAGCGGTTGCGCCGGCCAAGCCATCTTCGGGGCAGCCCTCTGGTTTTCGACCTTGGCCGAAGTGTGCGAGCCGTGGTCGGTGCAAGAAATGGCGGGGATGCGCGAAGTGCAGCTCATGCCCAACCCGGCGTCGACCGCAGCCCAGTGGCCCGGCCTGAGCTCACAGTCGAACTGGACCGCTTATGACATGAACGGGCGCGTGGTGGCCGCTGGACAAGGTCCCGCGATTGAAGTCAGCAGTTGGCCCGCCGGGGCGTATTTCGTGCGGTCCGATGCGGAGGTCGCGCGGCTTTGGGTGACGCGTTGAGCCTCAGGGGCGCACCGTCACGTGCATGCAGGTGCCTTCGGGCACGATGAGCACCTTGCCGCTCGACTGGAACGACAACAGCACCTTTTGGATGGCGCGTGTGGCCGCCGAACAATCGACCCGATCCGTCGGGCGATCCGTGAAGGCGATGTCGAACGACGCCCCAAAGCTGTGGGTGGACTCTTCGTCAATGGCGTTGTAATTGCGGCGACCAAGCGCCTGCTGCTGCGCGTTCGTCCGGGTCATGGAAGAGACGCGGAACTTCGCGCCCTCGCTGTCGGTGCCGGTCAACTCGTCGGCGAACATGTGGCCCATCTCGGTCAGGACCTTGTGCGCTTCCGGGAGGAGCAGTCTGTGGCTGTGCGAGAGGGGCGCGATGTGGTAGCCGCGTCCGTCCTCGACGGGGACCAGCTTGCCGACTTTTTGGCCCCAGTCCAAACCGCTTTTGTCCTTGATGAAGAATGAGTTGGGCAAGTTGCGGGCGGACTTTCGGTGCGCCGTATACGGGTTGCGCGGGATGTTCAGTACCCGGCTGTTGCAGGAGCACGGCTTGATGTTCCGCGGGGGCTCGGGCGCAGGCTCGGGCTCGGGTGCTGGCTCGGCGGGCTGCTGCGTGGGCAAGGCGCCCGCCGGTTCGATGGCCTGTGTGGTGGCCGGATGCTGCAATACGAGTTCTTCCCGTACCTCGGGGGCATCGGGGCTGACCCAAGCCACCAACGAAATGACCAGCACGCCGAAAACGCCTGCCACCATCGCAATGCGGTCCCAACGGTACCGCTTCCAAATGCTTCGTGCCATGGCGCCCAAGTTCGGACGCAACCGGCGCCTCCGCCCCGGCGCGCCCAACGAGTTGTTCACCGCCCGCGGTGAATCCCGCTACCGCACGAACAACTTGACTCCGAACGCCCCCACCGTCCCCGAAACCGGCATGCCGGCGCCCGTGAACACCTCCTCCCACTCGGCCCCGACCCACGGCGCGTAGTCAAATGCCACCGCCACATCCCGCACATTCGCCACCAGCAAGGCCCGGGAAACACCGTCCGCCCCAACGCGCTCCGCCACGAACGCGTCCTCGTTGGGGAAATGCGTCAGTTCCGCGCCCTTCAGCGCCGGGTGATCACGGACCGTGCGCAGCAGCGTGGTGTACCAGGCGCGCAACTCCGGATGCGTGGACCAGTCGATGGGCACGTCTTCGAACAGGTTCAGCATTTGGTCACTCCCCACTTCTTGGCCGTTGTAGACCAAAGGCAACCCGGGCAAAAACGCCGTGATCGCCTGCGCACATTGCACCGCCTCCACCCCGCCAAACAGCGTGGGCGCCGCCGCGTTCCACGACGTTTCATCGTGGTTGGTCACAAAGCGCAACTTGCGGTGGCCAGCCGGCAGCTGCGCCTGCTCGTTCACATAGGACGTGTAAATGGCGTCTGGCAACCCGCCGTTAGCCACCACCTCCTCCACCGCGCCGTAGCCCTGCCAACTGTACGACACCTCGAAGCCCACCTCGTGGAGGGATGCCGCGTCCGCCTCCGCGAGCCAAAGCAACGGCGCGTCCGGACGTTGGGCATTCAGATCCGCGATGGTCGAAGCCCAGAAACCGTTGGGGACCCCGATGGCATAATCGCACCGGAATCCGTCCACCCCGATGTCCTCGCTCCAAAACCGCAGCGCCGCCACCATCGCCGCCCGCATCTCCCCCGAAGCGTAGTTCAAGTCGGCCACATCGGACCAATTCGTGCCGGGCGGAATGACGATGTTGCCCGCCCCGTCTTGGGTGTACCAGTCCGGATGTTCGGCGATCCACGGGTGGTCCCACCCGGTGTGGTTCGCCACCCAATCGATGATGCACAGCATTCCCGCCTCGTGCAACTCGTCCACCAAGGCGCGCATCACATCGAGGTCCCCGAGGTCGGGGTGCACAGCCGTGTAATCGGCCACCGCATACGGCGACCCGAAGGTGCCGTTCATGTTGACCGCGCTGATGGGGTGCACCGGCATGAGCCACACGCAGTTCACGCCGAGCGCTTTCAACTCCGGGATGCGCGTCCGCACGGCATTGAGGTGGCCCGACTCCGAGAATTGGCGGGGAAACACCTCGTACACCGTCAACGCATCGAGCGACCACGCCGGGGCGGCTGGACGGGGTTCCGGCTGGGGCTCCGGTTCCGGGTCCTTGCACCCCCCGGCCACCAGCGCAAAAAACACCGACCAGAATGCAACATTTTTCATGCGGCGAAAGTAAAACCGGACACAACCTTTTTTGACATGATTGGAATCGGAGCAAAAGTCCAGCACCCGGCAAACGGGGAAGGGGTCATTTTTGGCCAGGAAGGCGATTTTTGGCGCGTCTATTTCAAAGCACACGGGGAGAAAGAGATCGCCAAATCGTACGGCTCCTTCGAGCTCATCGAAGCGAGCAATTTCGACACCCCGGAACCCGACGTGAGCGACATCATCACCGCGGTGGAGCACGTTTTCGCCGAATACATCGACGAAATGAAAGGCGATGAAAGCACGGAAATCGTGGCCCTCGCGGACAAGTGGGACGGCGGCACCATGATCTTGCAACCCGACGAGGATGGCCTCAAGGGCAAGGAAGTGCCCATCGACCAGTTTTTCCACAAGATCGTCATGACGCGCGACCGGCTGCGGGTGCTTGAAGCGAAACTGAACGCCAACGACAAGCTGAACGACAGCGACAAGGTGGAGTTGCAGCAGTACATCACCCGGATTTATGGCAGCCTGACGACCTTCAATGTGCTGTTCAAGTACAAAGAAGACTGGTTCGTGGGCGAGAAGAAATCCTGACGCACACGGCTTTTGTTGGGTTCGGGCAATCGTGCTATCATTGGGGCATGATTGCCCGTTTTTTTTGGGAGTTTTTGAGCCGCCTGAACCGCCTGTTACCTCGGTATTCGCGGGATGTGGACCGGCTGAGCACGGATCGTGTAGCCCAAATCCTGACCGCCTACCGCATCTTCGTCACCTACCGCACCCTCGACGCGCGCAACCGCCCAGCCTCCCGGCTTTGGCAACTCCTCGGCCCGGGCATCCTCTTCGCATCGACGGCCATCGGCGTGAGCCATTTGGTGCAGTCCACGCGCGCAGGCGCGGTGGCGGGCTGGGGCCTCGTCTGGGCCGTGGTGGCCGCCAACGTCGCCAAGTACCCGTTTTTTGAATTCGGCAGCCGCTATGCGAACGCCACCGGGTCGCACCTCATCGCCGGCTACCGGCGCGTGGGCAAGGGCGCGGCTTGGGGGTACCTGCTTGTGACCATCGCCACCTCCTTCTTCGTCCTCGGTGCCGTGGGCATCGTCACGGCCTCGTTCCTTGACCACCTGCTCGGCGTCAGCGCGTGGTGGGGCGGCAACGCGACCCCGTCCGTTGCGGTGGCGATGTTTGGGCTTTCCGTCGCGCTCCTCGCCCTCGGCCGGTTCCAGGCGCTCGACGGGCTCATCAAGGTCGTGGCAGGCGTCTTGCTGATCAGCACCCTGCTGGCGTTTGGCTTGGCCTGGCACCACACCCCCTTGAGCGACGTGCCACCTCCCCCTGCGGAATTCGATCCGTGGCAAGGCGCAGGGCTGGCCTTCCTCATCGCCCTCATGGGCTGGATGCCGACCGCCGTGGACCTGAGCGCGTGGAACAGCATTTGGACCCTCGAACGCATCCGCCAAACCGGCTACCACCCGCCCTTGCGCGCCACGCTCCGCGAGTTCAACCTCGGCTACGGCATCAGTGCGGTCCTGGCCCTGCTCTTCCTCGGACTCGGTGCGCTCTTGCTCTTCGCCGAGGGCCAAGCGTTTCCCGAAGGTACGGTGGCGTTTGCGGCCGGATTCGTGGACGTGTACGTGGAAGTGCTCGGTGGATGGAGCTGGTGGCCGGTGGCGGCCGCTTCGTTCACGGCCATGATGGGCACGGTGGTGGCCTGCTTGGATGGGTACAGCCGGTCGCTGTCCGCCGCCTGGGAGGCGGTCACGGACGCGGAACCGAGTGAGCGGGGTGAGCGCGGGGTGCTGGTCGGGGTGGCGGCGGGGGCGCTCGTGTTGATTTTGGCCTTCCCATCTAACATCACCGACCTGGTGGACGTGGCGACCACCCTCAGCTTCCTTGTCGCGCCGGTGATCGGTGGACTCAACCTGTACTTGGTGACGCGCCGCGTGCCGGAGGAAGCGCGGCCTTCGGTGGCGTTGCAAGTCTGGGCTTGGGCCGGCTTGCTGTTCCTCGTGGGCTTCGCGGTGCTGTACCTTGCGGCCTGACCGAATTGACCGCGCCGGCCGGGCTTACCGCGCGATGGTCACGTGGCCCAGCACCTCTTTGCGCTCGCCCGTTGCGAGGCTCTTCGTCTCGACCCGCCACAGGTACGTGCCGTTGGCTGCGAAGTGGCTGCCGTTGTCCACATCGCCCACCCACGCCGTGTGGATGTCGGTGCTCTGGTAGATGATTTCGCCCCAGCGGTCGAACACTTGCACGATGAAATCGGTCTCATCCACGTCGATGCCCGTGATTTTCCAGGCATCGTTGAGGCCGTCCATGTCGGGGGTGAACATGTTGGGCACGAAGAGCACAAAGGATTCTTGGACCAAAATCGAATGCGTCACCGCATCCACGCACCCCCACTCGTTCTCCACGGTCAGCGTGATCGGGTATTCCGCCGCCACGCCTTCCGGGAAGGTGAAGTCGGGATTGGGCTCGTCCGAGGTGCCCATGCCGCCAAAATCCCACAGGTAGCTCGTTTCGTTGTAAGCGTACTCCGTGAACTCGAAGTAAGTCAACGGCACCGCCGACTGCCACGGCGTAGCGGCAAATTCCGCGACCGGCGGGTCGTACGTCACCAAATACGCCGGCTCGAAGGCCGTGAACACGCACCCATCCACGGTCACCACGGTGTGCTGGATGTCCCAAACGCCCTCGTCGATGTAAGTGTGCGACACGGTCCCCATGCCCGTCGATTCCCCGCCGTCGCCGAAGCTCCAGTGTTCAGATGCGATGAACTGCGGGTTCGTCGCTTGGCCTTCGAAGCTGATGGTCAGCGGGTGGCAGCCGCCCAAGGTGTCGGTCAGGAACGTGGGATCGACCAACTCGGGGATGACGACCTCCACGCAGCCGCTTGTCAAGGGCGTCTCGCAAGCGTCCGTGACCTCCACGCAGTACGTGGTGGTGGCTTCGGGGGATACCTCCTGTTCCTGCAAGCTGGGGTTGAAGTTGCCACCGGGGCCGGCCGCGGTCCAAGCGAAGGAATACGGAGCGAGGCCACCGATCACTTCGTTGACGCCTACCAAAGCGCTGTCGCCGATGCAAATGGCATCGCCTGCTGTGAGCTCGATGGCGAGCGGATTGTATTGATCGACCAGGATCTGCACCTCGTTCGTGAGGCAGCCAGCGTCGTACGTGGCCTCCACGGTGTACAGGGTGGGCCCCACGGGGCCGACGGCGATGGTCGCCGTGGCCTCGTTCGTGCTCCAAGACCACGCGAGGTTGGGGTCATCGAAGGACGGAACGGCGGTGAGGGTGGCGGTGCCGTTGATGCAGATGGTCGTGTCGGGCGAGGCCGTGATGGTCATGAGCTCGGGCTCGGCGAGCGTGAACGGCTCCATGGCATCGCAGTAGCTGTCGGAAACCCACAGCTCGAAATCCCCAGGAGGCAAGCCGGTGAGGGTCGAGACGCCGCCGAAGTTGAGGGCTGAGGCGAGGGTTTGGCCCGCTGCATCGACCGCTTCAATCATCCACGGCCCATTCGTTCCATTGGGCACCACTTCCACGGCCACTTCCCCGTCGTTTCCGAAGCAACTCGGGTCCGTAGGCGTGAATTCGAAGGAGAACGAAGGCGTCACAAGGACTTCATCCGTCATCGCGCAGAAGGGGTAATAGGCCAAACTCGCTTCCAAGGTATACACCGTCGGCTCGGTGATGGTCACCGTCGGGTTCGGCAAGGTCGTCGTGGACAAACCCGCTGACGGGCTCCACAGCCAGTTGACCCCGCCCGCATTCGTGCACCCCACGTTGTACGCCCATTCGGTTTGGGAGCCGCTGGTGCACGAAACGGAGAAATCCGGGGTCACGGCGATGGTGATGCAGCCGTCGGAGTTGTTCGCCGTGAACGTCATGCCGCTGAGGTCGCCATAAATGGGCCCCGCAAGCAAGGGGGAATCGGTGTCCGGGCCGTCATACACCCAAAACTCATCGAAGAAATTCTCCACCGAACCGGCTTCGAACGAGACGGTCATGTACGAGCCGTCGCCGGGGTTGTCCGGGCAGTACGTGAAGGAAACGTCTTGGGCGTTGTCGTAGCAGTAGGTGTAAAAGCCGGACTCGTCCACACACGATGAAGGCGGCAACCCGATGATGCTTCCTTCAAGCGCGGCATCACCGCATGCAATGAGGTCCTCCCCCGCCGTGGCATTGGGGGGCAACAGCACCTCCACATCGAAATCAGCCGAGGCGGTGGGCAAGGAGCACGTATCACCGACCACCAGCGTGCACGTGTAGCTGTCAGGCGGAGAAACCACCAAAGAGTCCAACTCCGAACCGTCGCACCACGTGTAGGTGTAGTGGCCATATCCCCCGGTGACTTCAGGGAGCAGGACCCGCGATTCCCCAGGACACATTTGCACCCCGGGAGCCACGATGGCGATGGGGTCGGGATCGTCGGCGATCTCGAACTCGAAGTAGGTCGTGAGGCCTTGGTTGTTGCAGGCCGCGAGGTTCAGAATTTCGAAGACGACGGACTCTGCGGGTTCGGAAATGCCGTCCTCAAATGCTTGCAGCTCGAATTCGACCGTGTTCACATTGGGTGGGAACACGATGGTGTCGGGAAGCAGGGTGAAGTCGATGCCGTTTTGGCCCACGCTGCTTGAGTAGTCGATGACGACCATCTCTTCGAGCTCCAAAATGGTCTCAATCGGACGCGTGAAGGTGAGGGTCGCCGTGCCGCAGCCTTCGTAAATCGTGTTCTCTTCCGGGCCACCCACGTCGATGGACAAATCCACGTCCACCACCGCCGTGGAAGTGAACGAACCTTCTTCCAAGACGACGATGGATTCGAGGGCGCCATCGGAACCATCTGCGATGGCGAGTTTGATGTGGTAGGTTTCTCCGCATTCCACCTCGTACTCCGCCGTGAAAGGCACGGTATACCCGTTGATGCACGGGTCTTGGCCGCCCGGGTTGTCGATGTAGTATTCAGCGTTGGTATTCGGGTTCACCGAGGAGATGGTGATGGGAAGCGGTGGATCGCTGTCCGGGACGGCCGCGATGTTCACCGCACCGCCGGGGAACCCAGGGGGGCTGGCGTATGGACCGGTGATGCCGGGGCCACTGAGGAAGAAGGCGAACACGTCGTTGTAGGTCGTGTTCACGAACGTGAGGTACTCGTCGGAGGCGAACACGTAGTTGAAGCGGACGGTGTCGCCGGTGGCGATGAAGTCGAACTCGAGGATGCAACCGTCGTTCACGTCGCCGACCGTGAAGTTTTGGCCAATTAAAGGCGGGACGCTGTTCGCGATGTCCAACAAATCGTCGTCCGTGAACTGGCCAATGCAATCCGCACAAAACCCCGTTTCTCCGCAGTCTGTGGCCTCCGCAACCTCGGTGCTCAACACCAGTCCCGAGGCAACGGAGAAATCGTCCTCTCCGTTCTCGAGGTAGCCCAATTGCATCATGCTGCCCGTATACGTGATGTTCGAGGCGCTGACGCCCGATCCCAACAGGATGTCGTTCACGTATTCCTCCAACGTCATGTCGGAAGTGATGGTCAACTGCGCCGACGCAGTGGCAAGCAGCCCTGCGAACAGGGTGAGGAAAGTGAAGGTTCTACGCATCTCCTGAAGTGGACGCCAAAAGTAACAGAAATGTTGCGCGGGCAACGAACGGCTCAGCGCACCACGCATTGGTCCATGCGCGCCTCACCGAACAGGTCGTCAAACCCGACCAGCCGGCCGTGCAGGGTGATGTCGTCGCCCGAAGCGGGGACCTCGGCGGGGGGCGCAGCCCACGTGAAGACCACGCCGCCTTCGAACGCGCCGCCGCGCTCATCGACTTGGGCCAAGCGACCAGTGACTTCGATGGGCTGGTTCAGCCACGGGGACGTGCTCTGATCGAAGGTGGCCACCACTTCCCTGGCGGAGAGCTGGGCGGCGGCTTCGAGTTCAGTGAAATCGGCATGGGGTTTGGTCCATTGCTTCCAAACGAAAACGCCGGCGCCCAAGGCCAGCAAAATCAGGTAAAGCGCGATGCGTCGCAAACGGCTCATGGTGCGGGGGATTGGTACCGGGCGCGGCACGCCGCCGCGTCCATCAGGTCGTGGGTGTATGCGATGCTTTGGATTTTCCAACCGGCATCGCTGCGGATGAGCGTGAAATGGTCCACGCCGCAGTGGCTGAAGGCGGTGTCCACGCGGAAGTCGTACGGGGCGCGCACGCTGGCGAGCCGCTCGCCCACGAGGACTTGCGGGGCCCAAATCCGCTCGCGGTAAGCGGGGCCAGGCCGAGCGATTTCCCGAATGAAGTCCGCCCCCGAAGTGGTGAACACGTCGGTCGTGCCGTCATCCCGGGTGCGCAGCCGTGTGATGACGGCATCGGGGTGAACGGAGGCGGCGAGCAGCGCCGAATCGTGCGCAGCCATCCCCTCGAAGCACCGGTCGATGACCGCGAGCACGTCTGCGGCTTCGGGCTGAACACCTGCCTCGGGGTCAGGCCCTGCCGCACACGCCAGCAACAAACAACTCGCTGCGAGCCAACGCATTAAAACGACACCGCCACCGAAATGCCGCCGCGCACCCAAGGCCCCGTGCGCGCATTGTACAGGTCGTTCGAAGTGGGCCGGCCGAGCCAATAATCGTTGCGCAACCGGTCTTCCGCCGCATCTTCAGCGACCGCTTGGGGGTTGGAACCGAGGCCGGCCGGCAGGTTATCGAAGGTGTAGGATTGACTGACGCTCCGGAACATGGGGCCGAAGTAGGCGTCGATGGCCAGGCCATTGTCCGCCATCCACTGGTAGCCGAGGTTGAAGCCCGCACCGAAGGAGAAGAAATTGAGCGTGTGATCGATCTCATGGGGGTAGTCCAAACCGTAGAGATCCGATTCGATTTGGTCCAAATCCAAGGTCTCGTCCACGACGGCCGTCAACCCGCGCAACTGCACGAAAGCCGAAGCATACAGCCCCTCGGGCATGCCATCAAAAATGAAGCCGTAGCGGCGAATTTCCGGCGTCAACTCCCAACCGCTCACCTCCATTTCCACGTCCGCCGGCGCATTGTACCACACGCCCCATTCGTCGTAGTACGAGCCCAAGCTATACGACATCGCGGAATCGTAGTAACCGATGCCGCCGACGTTGATGACCGCTGAGGTGTACGGCCCCAGCACCCGCTCGTACACGGCGGTGTACTGGCCCCACGCGAAGTCGAGCAAGTTGACTTTGACCAAATGCTCGTATTGAGCCGGCGCTTCGCCTTCAACCTTTTGGGCTTGCGCAGGGGCAGCGACCAGCAGCGCAATGGCTGCGGCGGCAAATTGATGGGGTAATTTCATGAGACAAATTTAAGTGAGAACCTATGCGTGGTGTACCTTCGGGGACAACAATTCCCCCACCATGAAAAAGACGCAACTCTTGGCCATTGGTTGCACCGGCTTGTTGGCCGTGGCATTGATGGCGAATAGCGCCGGCGTAGCAGAACACCAAGGCAAGGACCGCACGGGTGCACCCGGCAGCGACCAGCCCTGCTCGCAATGCCACAACAGCGGTTCCTTTTCACCCCAAACTGTGGTGTACTTGACCGATGTGGAGGAGACCACCGAGTTCACCTTTTACTTGCCTGGGGAAACCATGCGCCTGCGATTCGAGGTCGGCGGCGCATCCGGTGCGGCGGGCTTCGGATTGCAAGCCACCGCCCTGCTGAGCGACAACAGCAACGCAGGCACCTTTTCGAATCCGTCGGCGAACGGCCAGCTCGAGGACGTGGCCGGGCGGCACATCTTTGAACACAACGACCTGAGCGGGTCGAACACGTTCACGGTGGACTGGACGGCTCCTCCGGCCGGTTCGGGTCCGGTGACCGTGTACGTTGCATCGCTTGCCGCCAATGGCAACGGCGGCACCGCGGGCGACGGCTTCGGGGGCGGCTCACTCGTCATCTCGGAAGGAGCATCCGTGTCGGTTTGCGGACCGGATTGCGGGGTGGCCTTGGAAGCACCGGAGGTCCGCAATGGCGCGGTTGAATGGAGGACCGACCAGTCGAGCACCGTTCAAGCCTTCAACCTTGGCGGCCAGCTCGTTCACACCTGGACCTTGCGCCCAGGCGCCAACCGCCTGCCTCTGCATGAAATGCCCGACGGCCACCTCATCCTCACGGGAGCGGACGGCCGCGTGCTGCGCGTCTGGAATCCCTGATGAGCGAAACCGCCGTACCACCTAAAATTTACAGCCTCCGGCAGGTCGCCAAGTCCATCAAATCGGCCTTGGAAAAGGCGACGGCGAACCGGTTGTGGATGGTGCGTGCCGAAATCGTCAAGGTCAACGGCCGGCTCGGATCGGGCCACGTTTACCTCGACCTCATCGACGAAGCCGAAGGTGTGAAAAAGGCGGCGATGCGCGGGGTGATTTGGCGTGCGAGCGGCCAGCGCATCAAAGAAGAACTCGGCGCCGAACTGCCCAACGTCTTACGCGCCGGGGCCGAAATCGTCTTCCATGCGCGCGTGTCCTTCCACGAATTGTACGGGCTCAGCTTGCACATCGAGAAGATCGACCTCGGCTTCATGTTGGGGGAACTCGAGCGCCGGAAACAGGCCACCATCGAGGTGCTCACCGCGAGCGGGGAAGTGCACTTGAACAAGCGGCTGCCGCTTCCGCGCGTTCCGCAGCGGGTGGCGCTGGTTGGATCACCGGGCACGAGCGGGTTCCGGGATTTTTGTACGGTCGCCATCCGGAATCCCTACGGGCTGCGCATCGACCTGCGGGTGTTCGAAGCCCGCGTGCAAGGCGATGATGCGCCAGCGGAATTGGTGCGGGCGCTGCAGCAGGCGGAGGAGTGGGCGCCCGATGTGGTGATGCTCGTGCGCGGCGGCGGGTCGAAGATTGACCTCGATTGTTTCAACGACCTGGGCTTGTGCAAGCGGATTGCCGCAGCGACCGTTCCCGTCTGGACCGGCGTGGGGCACGAGAGCGATTTGGTCGTGGCGGATTTGGTGGCGCACACGGCGTGGAAGACGCCGACGGATTGCGCGAACCGGTGGGTGGAACGGTGTGCAGGGGCTTGGGCGGAGGTGTTGGATTTGGGCCAAACCATCGGCCAGAGTGCTCAGCGGCACACCCAGCGCTATGCGCAAGCCCTCGGCGACGCCCGCATGCGCATCGGCAGCAGCGCCCAACTGCAGCTCGGCAACCGCCGCAGTGAACTGCAGGCCCAACGCGAACGCGTGGCGACCCACGCCACCACCTTGATCACCGCACGCAAGACGGCCGTGCGGCAATCCGCCGAAACCATCGCGGCGTTGTCGCGGCGGCGCATGCAGGCGGCAGCACTCGAATTGCAGCACGCCCAGCGCGTGGTGGAAGCGGAACCCGAGCGGCTCGTGGCACATCGCACTGAGCAATTGGCCCAACTGGCTTCCACCCTGCACGCCTACGCGCTGGAACGCACTTTGAAACGCGGCTTCGCCATTCTCCGTAAAGGCGGGAAAAGCATCACGAACGCGGAGGACGTCCAACCCGGCGACCGGCTGCATGTGCAACTGCACATCGGCGGGCTCGATGTCGAGGTGGTCGCCCGGACGCCCGAACAACCTGAATGACATGGAATCACCCCAAGCACCCCAATCTTTCGACGCGGCGTTCGAGGAGCTCCGCACCATCGTGCAAACGCTGCAATCGCCCGAAGTTTCGGTCGATTCGCTGACGGAGTACATCCGCCGTTCATCGGTGTTGCTGGCGTTTTGTTCGGAGCACCTGAAGGGAACCGAACAAGAGGTCAAGGACTTGCTCGAGCAGCTGGGGATCGGCGAAGACGGGGCCGAGTAAGGCCTACTACTGGTTCTTGTTGCTGAGCTGATCGAGCAGGTCGCGCGCTCCGCCACCGCCGGTCAGTTCTTGGATGTCCTGGATTTTTTCCTCTTTCGCTGCTTTTTGGGCGGCGGACAGGCGGTCGCTGAACTCCTTGATCTTGGCTTGGTATTCGGCGAAGCCGGGGCAGTCTTTTTCGAGCTCCGCTGCGGCGAGGTCGGCTTCGGTGGAGCCTTTCGTTTGCATGCACGGGCTGGATTCGGAGGAGAGGGCGTCGGTCCATTGGGTGGCCGTCCAGGTGGCGTTGCCTTCCGCAGTGAGGACGCCGTTGAGCTTGCCTATTTTTTCTTGCAGGCAAGCGCAGGCCGTGGCCGCAGCATCGTCCGCGGGGGCGGTACCGTCGGTGGTTTCGGATCCCGAGCCGCAGCTCGTCAGGAAAGGAAGGGCGGCGAGGGCCGCAATCGTGAGGAGGTTCGAACGATTCATGTGCGCAATTTGTCCCGCTAAGGTAAGCAGCGGATGTCCCTGTCCGTTTTAATTTTTGCCCAAACCCCACCCGCCATGCCCCGGAACATCACCCATGAACCCGCTCGCCGCGTCCTGATGGGCAACAACTAGATGGAACACCCCCTGCCGGCTCCCGAAGTGGACAGCATCGGCCCGTTCGCCATGCGCTCCCCCATGGGAATCAACGCGGCCATCCGCGACGACCAAGTCGGACGCATGGGCTGCCTGGTGGAGTGCTGATCAGTCTGCTGTTTCGATGACCACATGGCGCTCAATGACGCGCTGCCCGGGGCCACTTTCTTCCTCCACCGTGACGTGCATCATGTCGCCCTCGTGGAAGATCTTCACCTCCCCGCCCGGGATGGCCATCACGGTATCCACTGCGCCCGACTCCACCCCGGCGACCAGCATTTCAATGTCTTCGACCACCACCCCCCGACCGACCGCTGAAGGCGCCGTCACCCGACCGATGGAAAACCCGATGCCCGCAAAGGCGAGGCACAGCAAAAAAATGAGCACGTTCTGATTCATGCGGTACAATTTAGGTCACAGGCGATACAACGCACACGCCACCTCCCCGGCATTCCTTAAATTTCGCGCAAAGAATTTGTACCATGAAGTTTTTGGGTCGGATGGCGGTGATGGTTCTCCTCGGAGCAGCATGCCTCAACATGCCTGCGTCCGCGCAGGAGATGAACGCCGCGCACACGTGGAACGAACAGGTTTTAGAAGGCATCCGCAACGATTTTGCACGCCCCACCGTGCACGCGCGCAACCTCTTCCACACGTCCATTGCGATGTACGACGCGTGGGTGGCCTATGACGACGGGACGGCGTTGCCTTTTTTCCTCGGAAATTCCTTCGGGAATTACACGTGCCCGTTTGATGCCGCGATGTTGCCCATTCCGGATACGCCAGCAGGCGTGCAAGCCGCGCAAGAGGAAGCGATGAGCTACGCGGTGTATCGGATCATGCAGGAACGATTTGGGGATTCGCCGGACGGGGATTTGACCTTGTCGAACATTGAAGACCAAATGGCTGCCTACGGGTACCCGACCAACTTCACCTCCACGGATTACGCAACCGATGGCCCCGCGGCCCTCGGCAACTACCTCGCCGAACACCTCCTCGCGATGGGCCTGCAGGACGGTTCCAACGAGGCAAACGATTACGGTCCCACGTGCTACGAGGCCGTCAACCCCAACATCCTCCCCGAGTTGCCCGGGAATCCAGACATCATCGACCCCAACCACTGGCAGGCCATCGAACTCTCCTTGTTCATCGACCAAAGCGGCAACCCACTTACGGAAGTCCCCGCCTTCGTCGGACCCGAGTGGGGCCGCGTCACCCCGTTTGCCCTCGACTCGACCGAGCTCCAATTCATCGATCGCGATGGCTGCACGTACCACGTTTGGAAAGACCCCGGCGAACCGGTGTACATCGACACCCTCAACGGCCTCGGCATCGACGATCCGTACAAATGGAATTTCTTGATGGTGGCGATTTGGCAATCCCACCTCGACCCGGCAGACGAAGTCATGTGGGACATCTCACCGGCCGGCGTGGGCACCGACGGCAGCTTCGTGACCGACCCCGCCGACTTCCCGGATTTCTACAACATCTTCGAAGGTGGGCACAGCACCCCCGGCCATTCCATGAATCCGGTCACCGGCGAACCCTACGCACCCAACTTGGTGCCGCGCGGGGATTATGCACGCGCCATTGCGGAGTTTTGGGCCGATGGCCCCGATTCAGAAACCCCGCCGGGCCACTGGTTCACCCTCCTCAACGAGGTCATGGACTACCCCGATTTCGAGCACCGGTGGCGCGGCCAAGGGCCGGTCATCGACGACTTGGAATTCACGGTGAAAGCGTATTTGACCTTGGCGGGCGCCATGCACGACAGCGCGGTGGCGACATGGAGCGTGAAGGGCTATTACGACTACATCCGCCCGGTTTCGGCGATTCGCTACATGGCGGATCAAGGCCAAAGCAGCGACCCCGAACTCCCGAACTACTCCCCCGCGGGCATGCCGCTCATCCCGGGCTACGTCGAGCTCGTCGAAGCCGGCGACCCGCTGCAAGGACTGCAGGGTGAAAACATCGGGAAAATCAAGCTGTACACGTGGCGCGGTCCGGATTACGTGGAAGTCCCGCTCATCGACCAAGCGGGGGTGGGCTGGATCCTCGCTGAGCACTGGTGGCCCTACCAGCGCCCGTCCTTCGTCACACCGCCCTTTGCAGGTTACGTCAGCGGACACTCGACGTTTTCCCGGGCGGCCGCTGAAATCCTGACGGAACTGACGGGCAGCAACTATTTCCCGGGCGGACTGGGCACGTGGCACATCGAGCAGAACGAGTTTTTGGTCTTCGAAGAGGGGCCGTCGGTGAGCTTCGACTTGCAGTGGGCCACTTACCAGGATGCGGCCAATGAGAGCGCGCTGTCGCGGATGTGGGGCGGCATTCACCCGCCGATGGACGATGGGCGTGGACGCCAAATCGGACTCGAAGTGGCGGACGCGGCCTTCTGCAAAGCCGAATCCTACGTCTTTCCCGAGTGGGCCATGGAATGCGGCGACGGCTTCCTGCCGAGCGGGGAGTGCGCAGGCGATTTCAACGGGGATGGGACGCGTGCCCTCGATGACCTGCTCCTGCTGCTCGGCGCGCTGGGCAATCCGTGGACGGGGCCATACGACCTCGACGGCAGCGGGCTGGTCGGCGCGACCGACGTGCTCGACTTCTTGCCGCTTTTCAGCACGTTCTGCGACTGATCAACCGACCTGTCGAAAGGTCAAATTGATGCGCGGGGTGTGCACCCGGGCGGTGGCCGGCATTTGGTGCACCCAATGGTGCTGCAACGGACCGTCCATCACCAGCAGCGACCCCGCAGGCAGGACGCACTGGACCTTCTCCCCGGTGGCCCGGTGCTTCAAATCAAAGCGCCGCGCCGCGCCCAAGCTTACCGACGCAATGGTGGGGTTTCGGCCGAGTTCGGGCTCGTTGTCGGCATGCCAGCCCATGCGGTCCCGGCCGTTGCGGTACAGGTTCAGCAGCACCGAATTAAAGGCCTCGCCCGGCAGCCACTGATCCAGCCGGCCGCGGATGTCCGCAAGGAGGGGCGTCCACGGCACCGGCTCGTGCTCCACCCCTGCGTACCGGTAAGTCGCATCCGCATCGCCGAACCACGCCACCCGGCGCGGCACCTCGTGCGTTTTCCCGAACATCGTGATGTGCTCCACCTGCCAAGGCACTTCCTCAAGCAGCGTTTGCATCCACGCCGCTGCGAGCGCGGGCGGGAAGGCGTCTTCCCAGATCCGGGCCCGGCCGTCTGCAGTGTCAAGGAGGATGAGGGGCATTTTCGTGGCAATGAAAACGCCCGGCAAGTGCCGGGCGTTTTACAGAGTTGCGGGGGCCAGACTCGAACTGACGACCTTCGGGTTATGAGCCCGACGAGCTACCAACTGCTCCACCCCGCGATGTGTTTTTCCCGCCGAAGCGGACGGCAAAGGTAGGCAGGTTTTTTCGCTGTGCAAGGGTTTGGCCTAAATCTTTTTTCAAAACCGCTGCAGGCACCGCCCGGGGACTACCTTTGTCCTTGCTATTTGCCCTCATCATGACCGATTCCTCCTCCTCCCCCAAGCGCGAGCCGCTCGTGGAAAACCACGAAGTGGATGCCTCGAAGGCGCCCTGGGAACTGCCCACGCCAGCGCTCGATGCGCCGGAAGGGCACCGTGCGGGTTTTGTCAACATCATCGGTTCGCCGAATGTGGGCAAGAGCACGCTGATGAACCGGCTGGTGGGCACGCGGTTGAGCATCATCAACAAGAAGGCCCAAACCACGCGCCACCGCATCATGGGCATCGTGAACGATCCGATGTGGCAGATCGTTTACAGCGACACGCCCGGCGTCCTCGACCCCGCCTACAAGTTGCAGGAAGGCATGATGAAGTTCGTGCGCACGGCGCTCCAGGACGCGGACGTGTTGCTCGTCGTGACGGATGTGTTCGAAGACGCGTTGGCCGATCCGCAGACGTGGGAGAAAATCAAGAAGATGGACCTGCCGACGTTCATCCTCATCAACAAAATCGACTTGGGCGACCAAGAGCGCGCAGCCGCGCGGGTGGCCTATTGGCAAGACCAAATGCCCTCGGCTACAGTGGGCCCCATCAGCGCCCTCCACGGCTTCAACGTCGATTCGTTGCTCGAGCGCATCGTCGAGGCGCTGCCCGAAGCACCGCCGTACTTCCCGAAGGACGAGTTGACAGACAAACCCATGCGGTTTTTTGTTGCCGAAATCGTCCGTGAAAAAATCCTGACCCACTACAAGCAGGAAATCCCCTACTCGTGCGAAGTGGTCGTGGAATCCTACGTCGACGAAGGCGCACTGGTCAAAATCGGCGCCGAAATCCGCGTCGCCCGCGAGACGCAAAAGCAGATCGTCATCGGTGCACGCGGCAACATGATCAAGCGGGTGGGCACCGACGCCCGCCGCGACATCGAGGTCTTGATCGGCAAAAAGATCTTCCTCGACCTGTATGTTCGGGTGGACAAGGATTGGCGCGACGACGAGTCGAAGTTGCGCCGGTTTGGTTACTTCGACTGAGCCGAACCGCGCGGTTGCTTGTACCTTCGGACCATGGTGGTTTTCCCTTCAGCGAAGTTGAACCTCGGGCTGTTTGTGACGGGCAAGCGGCCGGACGGGTTCCACGCCCTTGAAAGCGTTTTCGTCGCGGTGGACTGGTGCGATGTGTTGGAACTTTCTGAAGGCCAAACCCCAGGCCTCACTGTCGAGCACTCCGGACTTCCCATCCCCGCATCCCCCCCGGGAAGCAACCTCATCGAACGGGCGTATGCCGCCCTGTCGGATGCGTGCGGCGCAGCGCAATGGCCGGTGCACGCGCATTTGCACAAGGCCATCCCCATGGGAGCGGGGCTCGGCGGCGGCAGCTCGGACGGGGCATGGATGCTTCGTGCGTTGAACGCGTACGTGGATGCGGGGGTGCCCGACGCCCCGTTGGTGGAGCTGGCGGCGGCGTTGGGCTCGGACTGCCCGTTCTTCATGCAAGACGGCCCGGCCTTTGTGCACGGGCGGGGGGAGCACGTGGAACCGGTGGCGGCCGGCAGCCTGGCCGGGTGGCCGGTGGCGGTGTTGCACCCGGGCGTGCACGTGAGCACGCGCAACGCCTTCGCTGCCGTGGAAGTGGCCCGCCCCCCCTTCGACCTGCGCCAATTGCCCGGCACGCCCGTAGAACAATGGCACGCCGCAGGGGTCGCCAACGCGTTTCAACCCGGCGTTGCGGCCGAGCACCCCGAAGTGGCGGCGGCCTTGGCGTTGGCGGCCGAAGGGGCGGTGTACACGCAGCTGACCGGGACGGGGTCGGCGGTGTTTGGGCTGTATCCCACCGACGAGCAGGCGATGCGGGTGGCCGATCGGGCGAAAGAGCGCGGTTGGGCGGCTTGGTCCGGCAAGCTGTGAGCACCTAAATTTGAATCCATGCGAAAAGCCTTTTGGATGGGCGCGGCGGTGGCCGCGGTGGTGGGCTGCAAGCCCGATTTGACGGTCACCATGAGCCGCGAAGATGCCGGCGCTGATCCGTATGGGATGCGGCAATACGTGTTGGCCTACTTGAAAACCGGGGACGCCTCGCCCGAGAATGCGGCGGAACTCCAGCAGGCACACATGGCCAACATCGAGCGCATGGCGGCGGCGGGGCAACTCGTGCTGGCTGGTCCGTTCCTCGACGGCGGCGAGGTGCGGGGTTTGTACGTGTTCGACACGCCTTCTTTAGACAGTGCGCGGGCTTGGACGGCCACGGACCCGGCGGTGGCAGCTGGGGTGTTCGACATGGACTTGCACCCGTGGTACGGCAGCGCCGCCTTGCTCGCGGTGAATGAATTGCACGAACAATTGGCCCAACAAGCCATCACGGAGTGATCATTTGGGCGCCAGCCGGTACAGCACCAGGCCGAGCCCCCCGAACAACACATTCGGCAGCCACGCGCTGAACAGCCACCACGCCTCGCGGTCCCACCCGCCAGGAATCGGCGCCTCCGCCGCGTAGACGGTGATGAGTTTCCACGAAAAGACGTAGGCAAACGCGATGAGCACGGCCAGGAAGAGGTGCATGCCCATACCGCCGCGCTGCTTGCGGGACGCCACAGCCACCCCGATGAGGGTCATGACGAAGATGGTGAAGGCGTTGGCGGTGCGCGCATGGCGCTCGAGGACGAGTGCCGTGACCGGGGCGCCGAGTGCACCGACCGCGACAATGTGCTCGTCAAGTTCGGGGGTGGTCATGGTGGAAACGAGTTCGGAGCGCTGTCCGAAGTCGCTGATTTGCATGGCGATGGTGGTGTCGTACGCCGTCAGGTACCGGAATTGCTCGCGCCCCGTATCCGGGTCGATGTTGCGGATGGAGGCGTTGACAAGGTGCCAAATGCTGTCCGCTTCGAGCCACTGGGCCTTCGCCGCCGTGATGTGCTGGGTCATCCTGCCTTCCGCGTCCCACTGTTCGAGCTGGAAGCGGTAGCCGGTTTGGCGATCGACCGTGATGGATCGGAAGTAGGCGATGACACCGGGTGCGATTTCGCGGTACAGGTGCTGGTCGGCGATGCTGAATTTGGTATGAATGTATTGAAAATCAAAATCCAGCTTCTGCTCATTTGCCCGCGGCAGGATCCAATGGGAAATCACCAGCGTCATCCCCGCGAGCAGCGTCGCCGCCAGGAAATACGGGCGCAGGAACCGCCGAAAACTCATGCCTCCGCTCAGCATCGCGATGACCTCCGTCTGCTGCGCCAGCCGGCTCGTGAACCAAATGATCGTCAAAAACACGATGAACCCGCTGAGCAGGTTGCCGAAATAAAAGCAAAAACTCAAATAATACAGCAGCGTGCCCCCGAGCGGCGCCTCGTTCCGGAGCAAATCGTCGAGGTACTCCATCAAATCGAACACCACCGCGATGACGCAAAACACGCCGATCATGAAGAAGAACGTGCTGAGGAACTTCCGCATGATGTAGCGGTCAAGCCGCGTCAGCCCGAGCCGTGCTGTCCAGCGCTTCATGCTGCGAAATTAGACCTTCGCCGTCAGTTGCGGCACCACGCGGTCCTTCCACTCGCGGAAGTCGCCCGCTTGGATGTGCTTCCGCGCCGTCCGCACCAGATCGAGGTAGAAGGCCAAATTGTGCACCGAAGCGATGTACAGGGCCAACAACTCGTTCGCCTTGAACAAGTGCTTGACGTACGCACGCGAGTAAAACGCGTCCACCGGTGAGGTGCCTTCCGGATCCAGCGGCGAGAAGTCGTTCTCCCACTTCGCGTTCTTCATGTTCATGACGCCCTGCCAGGTGAACAGCGTGCCGTTGCGGGCGTTGCGGGTCGGCATCACGCAGTCGAACATGTCCACGCCGAGGGCGATGCACTCAAGGATGTTCACAGGGGTACCGACGCCCATGAGGTAGCGGGGTTTGTCCTCGGGGAGGATGCCGCACACGAGGTCGCACGTGGCGTACATCTCCTCGTGCGGCTCGCCCACGCTCAGCCCGCCGATGGCGTTGCCCGCAGCCCCGCGCTCCGCAATGGCTTCAGCGCTCGCCGCGCGCAGGTCCTTGAACGTTGACCCCTGCACGATGGGGAACAGGTGCTGCCGGTGACCGTACAGCGGCTCCGTCTCCGCCAGCCGCGCAATGCACCGGTCGAGCCAGCGGTGGGTCATCTCCATCGACTTCCGCGCATACCCGTACTCGCTCGGATACGGCGGACATTCGTCGAACGCCATGATGATGTCGGCCCCGATGCTCCGCTGGATGTCCATCGACGTTTCCGGACTGAACAAGTGCTTGCTCCCGTCGATGTGGCTGCGAAACGTCACGCCTTCCTCCTTGATCTTCCGGTTGTCGGCCAAACTGTACACCTGAAAGCCCCCGCTGTCCGTCAGAATGGGCCGGTCCCAGTGCATGAACCGGTGCAAGCCCCCGGCCTGCTCGAGCGTGTGCGTACCCGGACGCAAGTACAGGTGGTAGGTGTTGCCGAGGATGATGTCCGCGTTGATGTCTTCGGCGAGGTCGCGCTGCGGCACCGCCTTCACGCTCCCCACCGTGCCCACCGGCATGAAAATCGGGGTTTCGATGACGCCGTGGTCGGTCGTGAGGCGGCCTGCGCGGGCGCGCGAACCGGGGTCTTGGGCTTCGAGGGTGAATTGCATGCCGAGGGTTACGTGGTGCAAATGTAACTTTCCGGCATGCTTGGAACGCTATACAACGCGGCGGCGGTGGCCGTGGGGGCGGCTGTGGGGCTCGCGCTGGGCCGACGGCTGCCGGATTCGCTGCGGCGCGTGACGTTTCAGGCGCTGGGCTTGTTCACGTTGGGCTTGGCGGTGCTGATGATCGGGGAGATGCGGGATCCGTTCGCGGTGTTTTTGTCGTTGGTGGTGGGCGCGGGGGTGGGCCAAACCCTGGGCCTGCACCAGCGGTTGGAACGGTGGACCGCCGGGGCGGCGGGTGGCGGGCTGGTGCAGGCGGTGCTGCTCTTTTGTGTGGGGGCGATGACGGTGGTGGGGTGCATGGAGGACGGGCTGCACGGGGACGCTTCGATCTTGTATGCGAAGGGGACGATGGATTTGGTGAGCGCCGCGTTTTTAGCTGCCGCAGCCGGGCGCGGGGTGTTGTGGGCGGCGCCGGCGGTGCTGGTGATCCAGGGGGCGCTGACGTTGGGATTCATGGGGCTGGGCGACGCGTTGTCGGCGGAGTTGGTGGCGGAGGGTTCGGCGCTGGGCGGCGTGCTCTTGCTGGGCTTGGGACTCGACTTGCTGCAGGTCAAATCCCTGCCGCTCGTGAACTTCCTGCCCGCCCTGGCCGCCCTGCCGCTGGTGCGCTGGGGGCTCGAATGGGTGGGAGCATGAACCGCAGGGTGTCGATCGGGCTGTCGGTGGCCGTGCTGGCAGGGCTCGCGTGGGGGGCGGTGGAGTTCGCGCGGCGCTGGCAGGGGCGGTGGACGGGAGGCGGGCTCCTGCACGGGCACCGGGTGACGCGGATGCACTACGGGGACGAGGTGGTGGCCGAGGCGACTGACCGGGACCTGCCCGCGGCGTATTTCCTGGCGCTCATCGAGCTCGAAACGGGCGGACGGAAGCCGGCGGGAAGGCGGTTCGAGCCGCACATCTTCGCGCGGCTGCAGGCCGTTCAGCAGGGGCGCCGCGACCGGCTCGAGAACGTGACGACGGCGGATTTGGCGGGTGCTTCGGAGGAGGCGTTGCGGAATTTGGCCACGAGCTGGGGGCCCTTCCAGCTGATGGGTTACAAGTGCATCGGGTTGGAGGTCCAAATCCGCGACCTGCGCGGCCCCGACGCCATCGCCCACGGCATCCGCTGGATCGACCAAACCTACGGCCCGCGCCTCCGGGCCGGCCAATTCAAGGACGCCTTCCACCTCCACAACACAGGCAAGCCGTACCCGACCGCGGGGCCGCCCACAACGTACCACCCGGATTACGTGGAACGGGGTTTGGCCTGCATGAAACGGTTCGAAGCGGAGCTGAAAACGCCCTAAATTCGGGACATGGCCGTGAACAAAAATGCCCTGATGCGCTACCGGATCATCGACCGGTGCCTGACGAATACCGCGCGGCCTTACCCGACGAAAGCGGACCTGCAACGGGCCTGCGAAGAAGCGCTGTACGGAAGCTACCGCGAACGCATCAGCCCCTCCACCATCGAGAAAGACATGTGGGCCATGAAAAACGAGTCGTCGCTCGGTTTTTACGCGCCCATCGCCTTCAACCGCGAGCACCGCGGCTACCATTACACGGACCCGGATTACAGCATCAACGCCGTGCAGCTCAACGACGAGGAGCGCGACGCCATCCACTTCGCGGCCCGGACGCTGCTGCAATACCGGGATTTGCCGGTGTTTGCCCAGTTCGACCAAGCGCTCGGCAAGATCCAGGACCGCTTGAGCTTGGCCCCGGACCTCGATGGCCAGCCGTTGGCGGAAGCCGTGCAGTTTGAAACGGCGCCGGTCGTGCAGGGCTCGGCGTTTTTAGGCCAACTCTTCGCCGGAATCCGCGGCCGGCAGGTGGTGCAACTGGCGTACCGCAAATTCAACGCGGCGGAAGCCAAAACCTACCGCCTTGCGCCCCACCTGCTCAAGGAATACCGCAACCGGTGGTACCTCATTGCTTGGTCCGCCGACCGCGGGGACTACCTCACCTTTGGGCTGGACCGGGTCGAAGCGGTCGCCCTCACCGACGAAGCCTTTGAACCCGCTGCCGACTTTTCGTCCGATCGCTTTTTTGAGCACTCCATCGGCATCACCGAAATCGACGCCGCGCCGCAGGACATTTTGCTGCATTGCACGCCCATTCAGGCGCGCTACATGGAAAGCCAACCACTGCACCCCTCCCAAACCCTCACTGCCCTCCCCGATGGAAACTACGCCCTCACCCTGCGCGTCCTGCTCACCTATGAATTGGTGGAGTGGATCCTCGGTGCTGGGCCCGCAGTGGAGGTGATTTCACCGCCCGAATTGCGTGACCGGGTGCGCGCCGCCTTGGCCGATGCGTTGAAAAAATACACTCCGTAAATCCGTTACGAGGTGGGCTGCCAGCTTGCAGCCATGATCACACCTCCCCTCCCCCTTTCCCTTCCCGCTGTGGAAGTGCTGCGCTTGCAGGTGCTCGACGAACCGCGCTGTGCCGAACTGACTTGCCGGGATGCCGCCGGGAACGAGCACGTGCTCCGCTGCAATTTCTGGTCGCTTGACCGGCTCGCGCGTTCGGTTTGGCCCCGCCCCATTCGCATCGGCTTTCTGGCGGAAGCCGCGGCTCACTTGCATCACCCCGCGCCTGTGGCCCTGCCTGCGGGCTTGCGCCTTCCGCCCCTCGCATTCCGGCGCTTGGAGACGCCTCGGGGCATCCGGTACGAACCCGTGTTGCCGGAAGCTTTTTGGGCTTCCCACGAAAAAAAATCCACTTCGTAAATCGGTTACGAGGTGCCCCCCCTCCTTTGTCTTGTAAAAACAACCCATCATGGCTATTCCATTGAACCCCATGGCGCTCCAAGCCCGCAGTTCCGTCAACAACCTCGCTGAAGCGCGGATGTGGATTGAAAGCTTTTCCCGTCCCGTCGGCTTCAACACCTATGCTTGGGAAACGACCAAACGGCTCGCGCTCCAAGTCTGGCGCTGCCATTTCGAAGGCAGGGCGTTCCAGCGCACCTTGAACTTCATGCACCCCAGTTTTTACGACATGATCCGCACGCCGGAGGGCGTCGCGCTGGTGGCTGAGCGCATGGTGCGCAAGCACGCGAATTGAATCCGGGATAAAGGCCGACTAATCAGGCTTATGCCGTGGAAAACTCCCGGCAGAAAACCCGTCTTTGAACGCCGGCAGAAGGCTTGGCGGGACTATCTTGCAGTTGTTAATTTTTGAATCAACGTCGACAAACTTTGCGTTTTTATCGTTGTTTTGATTAATTTCGTCTAACGAAGCGCCATGGCCCCACCGCACTCCATACACCAGCCCTTGAGGGAAGAACTGCATCAGCGGTTGCAGCAAAGTGCCGGCGCGGGTGATGGGTTGGGTTCATTGGTATCTTATTCGGGCACCTTGGGCGCAGACGTGACCGATTCCCTGTTGGTGTTGTGCGAACGGGCCGCTGCTGCGGTGGGAACTCCACGCAAGCGCACACGACGGGTCGGGTACGTGCTCATCGAATCCTTGCAGAACGTGGCCCGCCACGGTTGGGTCGATGGCAATGGAGAGACCCCGTTCTTCATGGCGATGGAACTGACTCCCCTTGGACTGCAAGTGCAAACCGGCAACGTCGTGGACTTCGACAGTGCCTCCGAACTGCGTGAGCGGCTGTCCTCCGTCAACGGCATGAGCCGGGACGAATTGCGCAAAGCCTACGTCGAGACTTTGTGCGACGGGGAATTAACGGAACGAGGCGGCGCAGGCTTGGGGTTGCTGAGCATGGCCAAACGGGCCGAAGGCCCCCTCAACTACCAGTTTGCGGATTTCGAAGGGGAGCTGTTCCTCTTCACGTTGTCCGTGATTGTGCGCAATTGAGCGCGCCGCGACTCACGTTTTTCGCTCCTTTTTCTTCGCGGCTGGAAACAGAATGTTGTTCAGGATCAACCGGTAACCGCACGAGTTGGGGTGCAGGTTCAAATCCGTAGGAGGATCGTTCACGAGGTGGCGGTAATCCTCGGGATCGTGCCCGCCATAGTAGGTCCACTGCCCCTGCCCCAGTTCACCGTGGATGTACTTCGCGGAGCGGGTGCTCTTCGTTTCCCCCATGATGATGACATCGGGGCGAACAAAGTCCTTGCGGAAAGCGGTGGTTTGCCCCATGAACCCCGGGATGGCGCGCTCATGGGACTGGGTCAACATCGTGGGGATGATGTCCCATTTGGCCGAAAATTCGAACAGCGTGAAGAAATCGTTCAGCTGCTTCAACTTCGTGTGCTCCTCCGTGGCATCGATGTTCGAGAACTCGTACACCATGGGGTCCATTTCAAGGGTATAATCCTGGAAGGCAAACCCGCGGTCGTAATCGATGGAACGGGCCGCGTTGGGGTCCGCCGGATCCCCATCAAAAGGCGCAGCACAAATGTCCACATCCTCCGCCGCAAGGGCGATGTCGAACGAATCCGTGCCCGAGCACATGGTGAACAAAAATCCGCCCCCGAGCACAAAATCCCGGATGGACAGCGCCACTTCCCGCTTCATGTGGCTCACCTTGTGAAAGCCGAGCGTACGGGCCGTCGCATTCTGAGAGGCCACCTCGTCCTGGTACCACGGCGCGTTGCGGTAGCTCCGGTAGAACTTACCGAACTGCCCGGTGAAATCCTCGTGGTGCAGGTGCAGCCAATCGTATTCCACCAGTTCGCCGTTGAGCACTTCCGTATCGTAGACGCGCTCGTAGGGGATCTCCGCATAGGCCAAAACCAAGGTCACCGCATCGTCCCACGGCTGCTTCCCATCCGGACTGTACACCGCAATCTTCGGCGCCACCTCCAGCTTCACGTGCTCCATGTTCACCTCCGGGTTCTCGATTTCGCTCAGGATGGCCGCCGCCTGCACATCGGCAATCACCTGGTGAGACACTCCCCGGATGATGCACTCCGAAACAATCTCCGGCGCATTCGGCAGCAAAAAACTGCCTCCACGGTAATTGAGCAACCACTCCACCTCGAGGTCGTTTTCCAACACCCAAAACGCAATGCCATAGGCCTTGAGGTGGTTCTGTTGGCTGTCGTCCATCGGCAGCAACACGCGGCTCGCCTGCGCCTGCCACGCCCACATCAACAGCGCCAACAACGCGCCCCAACGCGCCGCCCTTCCATTCAGTTTTGCCATGATTCGAAGGTACGAACGGATGCGGTGCCGTCAGAACGGGGCGTCCCCCTCGGGCAAGTCGTCCATCCGGGACCGCACGGTCACCGTGGGCGGCTGGTTCATGAAGTCGTTGTTGGGCGCCATTCCGCCCGTCCCACCGCCGCCGCGGCTGAACCCCGGCGTCTCCTCGAACTCATCCCAGTTCGTGAACTTGGCGAGCCGCTGAACGAAGCGGAGCTTGATGTCCTCAAGGGCACCGTGCCGGTGTTTGGCCAAAATAAACTCGCCTAACCCCGCCGTGTCAATGCCGTCCTTGTAGTCCGTAAACCCATAATATTCAGGCCGGTAGATGAACGCCACCAAATCCGCGTCCTGCTCAATCGCGCCCGACTCCCGCAGGTCGGAGAGCATGGGCCGCTTGTCGCCTCCCCGCGTCTCCACGCTCCGCGACAACTGCGACAGCGCGATGATGGGGATGTCCAACTCCTTGGCGATGGACTTGATGGACCGCGAGATCGTCGAAATCTCTTGTTCCCGGTTCCCCTTGTCGGAACCGGCGCTCATGAGCTGCAAGTAGTCGATGACGACCATCTCGATGCCGTTTGCCGATTTCAACCGGCGGCACTTGGCCCGCAACTCGAACACGCTCAACGCCGGCGTGTCGTCGATGAAGAGGGGCGCCTTCGAGAGCTTGCCGATGCGCTCATGCAGCTGGGTGTATTCGTGGTCCTCGAGGGTGCCCTTCCGAAATTTGTCCGAGCTGATTTCGGTTTCTGACGAGATCAAACGCTGAACGATCTGGATGGCCGACATCTCGAGCGAAAACACCGCCACCGGAATGCCGTGATCCACCGTAACGTTCCGGGCCATCGACAGCACGAAGGCGGTCTTCCCCATGCCCGGTCGAGCAGCCAAGACGACCATGTCGCTGCGCTGGAATCCCCCCGTGACCTTGTCGATGCCGGCGAAGCCCGAAGGAATGCCGCTCACCCCCCCATCTTGGTTGCGGGCGTTGTCGATTTCCTCGAGCGCCTTCTTCATGATGTCCTTCATGGACTCGTAGCTCCGGCGGATGTTGCCCTGCGCCACTTCAAAAAGGTGGCTTTCCGCTTCGTCGAGGAGGTCGAGCACGTCCGTGGTTTCCTCGAAGGCCTTGGTGGTGATTTCGGTGGACACGCGGATGAGCTCGCGCTGGATGTGCTTTTGAGCGATGATGCGCGCGTGGGCCTCGATGTTGGCGGTGCTTGCCACCCGCGAGGTCAGTTGCGCCACGGCCGCTGCCCCGCCGACGAGTTGCAGGTCGCCGCGTTTCCGAAGCCGCTCGGTCACCGTCAGGATATCGACCGGCTCGGAGTCGTTGAACAGCTCGGCGATCGTGGCGTAGATGGCCTTGTGGGCTTCCTTGTAAAAGCTCTCAGCCGAAAGCACGTCGATGACCGCATTCACCGCTGTCGCCTCGAGCATCATCGCACCGAGGACCGCCTCCTCGAGTTCCGTGGCTTGCGGCGGGATTTTCCCGAGGGCGAGTTCCGGTGAAACGGGGGTGCGCGCCGTGCTGCGGACGCGGTTGGAAGTGCTGTAGGGGGAATCGCTCATGCTGGAGATTTGGGCCAAAAACAGAGAACGAAATTACCCCAAAACCCGCCCCCAACCCCACCGGAAAATCCACAACGCATCGACACCGTTATGCACAATCGTGTGGATAGCTTAACACCTCTTCGCAGGCGCCGCATCGGTTGAAAAAACTAACTTGCACATTCAACTGCTTTGCCCCTTACCCATGGCCGATTCCGCACACGACATGCTGCAATACCCGCAGGCCGAACCCGATTTCAACGTTGCCATCTCTTTGAGTTTGGTGCTCATCGGATTCGATGGACAACAACTGCAAATCCTGCTCGCTAAAGGCGCGCGCACCCCGTTTCCCGGGGCGTTGATGTTGCCCAGCCGCTACATCGGGCACAACGCCGAATTCATGTTGAGCGCCCGCAAGATGTTCGAGCAGCTCTTCGGGTACGACGACCCGAGCATCATCGAGCAGTTGCAAGCGTTTGGGAAGGTCTACCGGCATCCGGGTGGGCGGGTGGTCAACGTGGCGTACTACGCGCTGGTGCGGAAGGAGGACTTCCAGGCGGAACGATGGGAAAAGCATGGGATGCAGTGGGTTCCTTATTTGAAGGTGCCGGATTTGGCCTACGACCACAACGACATCGTGCAGTATGCGAAGGAGCGGCTCAAGCGGCGGGTCAAACGGCGGCCGGTCGGCTTCAACCTCCTCCCCGACGAATTTACGCTCGGTCAACTGCAGACCCTGTACGAGGCCGCGCTCGGCAAGACCTTCGACAAGCGGAACTTCCGCAAAAAGCTGTTCAAAACCACCTTGCTCATCGACCTCGAAAAGAAGGCGGACGGCAGCGGACACGGGCAACACAAAGGCAGCCAGCTCTTCGCCTTCAACCGCGAGAAGTACGAGAAGATGAAGCTTACTGGGTACGACTTCCTGTTCTAACCCCCGCTTTTTCGACCACGCAAAACGGCCCGGGATGTCCCGGGCCGTTTTGCGTGCAATCCGTTGGGGGCTGGCTCAGAGGCCGAAGGCCTTGCGCACTTCGTCCACCTTGTCGAGCTTTTCCCACGGAAAAAGTTCGACGGTCAGGGTGACGTCCTCGCCGTTGGCATGTTTGAACGTCTTTTCGACGGTGCGGGGTTCGCGCCCCATGTGGCCGTACGCTGCAGTCTCCTCGTAAATGGGCTTGCGGAGGTCAAACCGCTGCTCGATGGCGTAGGGCCGCATCGGGAAGATGCCCCGGGCGATTTCGGCAATCTCACCGTCGGTCATGTTGAGGTGGGACGTGCCGTACGTGTTGACGTAGAATCCGACGGGATCGGCCACACCGATGGCATAGGCCAATTGGACCAACGCTTCATCGCAA